>DFEW01000001.1:0-15042 GCA_002369195.1 Christensenella sp. UBA3792 | reverse complement strand
TCCGGCTCGATCATCCAGAACTCGCTCGCGTGGCGGGCGGTGAAGGAATACTCGGCGCGGAACGTCGGTCCGAAGGTGTAGATATCGCGGAACGCGAGCGCGAACGCTTCGCCATAGAGCTGACCGGAACCGGAAAGGTGCACCGGCTTTTTGAAGAAGTCCTGCGAATAGTCGACCTTGCCGTCCTCGGTGCGGGGCAGGTTTTCGAGGTCGAGCGTCGTGACCTGGAACATCTCGCCGCGGCCTTCGCAGTCGGCGTTGGTCAGAATCGGGGTATGCACGTAGACGAAGCCGCGGTCCTGGAAGAACTCATGGATCGCCGCCGCCACGACCGAACGAACGCGGAACGTCGCAAGGAAGGTGTTCGTGCGCGGACGGAGCGTCTGCATCGTGCGCAGATACTCGAGCGTGTGGCGCTTCTTCTGCATCGGATAGTCCGAGGGGCATTCGCCTTCGATCGTGATCGCGTTTGCGTGGATCTCGAACGGCTGCGGGGCGTCCGGCGTCAGAACGAGCTCGCCCTCGACGACGATGGCGCAGCCGGTCGTGATGCCCTTGCCGAGCTTGCGTTCGTCGTTCTCATAGACGATCTGCACGGGACGGAACGAGGTGCCGTCGTTGAGCTCGATAAAGCCGACCGACTTGCCTTCGCGCACGGTGCGCACCCAGCCGCAGACGGTGATCGCGCCGACGTACGATTCGGGCGCCTTCTGAACGTCCTTGAGTTTCAGATATTGCATAAGTGCCTCCTTTGAGGAATTAAACCGGTTTATTTCGCGTTTGCGTACAGAGAATTATACCATATTTTTCGCGTTTTGCAATGGTATTTGGAGCGGGAGTACGGTATAATATTTGTATGAAAAGCAATCTGTACTTCCTTGCGGCGATCGCAGTCATGCTGTTGTCGTTCGCCGCACAGTCGCATGTGCAGCGCGTGTTCCGCGCATACGCCCAAAAGCCGTCCGCGCGCGGCATTTACGGGGCGCAGCTTGCGCGCGAGCTGCTGTACAAAAACGGTCTTTCCCTGCCGGTGCAGCCGGTCGCCGGGGAGCTGACCGATCACTTCGACCCGCGCAGTCAGACCGTCGGGCTCTCCGAGGCGGTGTTCCACTCCGATTCGGTCGCCGCGCTTGCGGTTGCCGCGCACGAGATCGGGCACGTATTGCAGTATCAGGAGGACTACCGCCCGATGAAATGGCGCAGCGCGATCCTGCCCGCGGCAAACCTCGGCAGCCGGATCGGACCGTTTCTCGTGTTCGGCGGACTGCTGCTCTCGCTGCTCGTCTCCTGGTCCGGCAATGCCGGCTACTATCTTGCGATGGCGGGCGTGATCCTGTACGCCGCGGTGCTGCTGTTCCAGCTCATCACGCTGCCGGTCGAGTTCAACGCCTCGCGCCGCGGGCTGCAGATGCTCACGGACGGCGCGTATCTCACCGACGACGAGCTGCCCGGCGCAAAAAAGATGCTGCGCGCCGCCGCGCTCACCTACGTGCTCGCCGCGCTCGGCTCGCTGGTCACCGTCCTGCGCTTCCTCTCGATCGCGCAGAGCTCACGGCGTAGATAAACTCTTCGGGATGAAAAAACGGACCTATGCGGTCCGTTTTTTTGCGTTTACGGGTTCTGCGATTCGCGAAGCAGGCTGTCGGTCGTGATGCGCGGTTCCACGGTCGAGCCGTCGAGCGCGGACAGATAGATATTCCAAAAGCCTGCCTGATCGTCCGTGTCCGTCCGGTAACATAGTTCCCACATCGGGATATAGAGCCCGTACCCGCGCCGGTCCTTTTCGCTGACGACGCCGTAGGTCAGCTTCAGCTTTTCGATCGAAACGGTCACGCCGCCCTCGGGCATCGCGTACCGGTAGCCGAGCTGCTCCTGAAAGCGCGCAAGGATTTGATCGAAATCGCAGAGCGCCGCATCGGGCTCCGTGACTACGCACGTTTCGCAAAGCCCCGACCACCAGACCTCGCATACGCCTTTGCTTCCGACCGTGACGCGGATGTACTCCACGCCCTCCCACGGCGCGCCGAGCGCGGTTGCGGCGTCGCGCGGATACTGGTATCCGAACACCCGGTGCTGATCGTTCGAGTCAGTCGTGCCGATCCTGCGCACATAGGTGCACATCCAAACGCTTTCCGTGCGCTCGTACAGCCGCCAGCCGAAACCGCGTTCGGTATACAGCAGCGACGTGCATTCGACGCCGAGCGATTGCAGCAGCGCGTCCGCCGCGGCGATCGCTGCTTGTTCGGAGATTGGCGGTTCGTCGAGCGGCGGATCGCCCTCCTGAATGAAATCCTCGGTGCAGTAACTCATGCGGGAGTCGTCGATCCATGTGCCGCCGTTCTTTTCGGAACCGAAGGTCAGCAATGCCGTGCCGCCGTCCGGTCGTACGATATAATACCTGTGCTTCGGAAGAAATCCGTTCCCGGGATCGACCGCCGTGTGCTGCGGTTCGTCCGGTGCGGCTTGATAGGCGTCCTCGAGGTACTTCAGCACCTCCGGCATGTCCTCCATCTCAAAGATCGAGCCCCAGCGTCCGTCATAGGCGGTTGCGGCAAGCAGCTCCTCCTTGAGCTCCGCTTTGGTCGGCTGCCAGCGCTCATAGAGCTTGCCGTCGGGACAGAGCAGCGAGAGGAGGCGTTCGCAGAACGCGGGATCGGCGGCGGTATCGAGCGCGCGCACCTCTAAAACCGGGAACGTGCCGTTCCGGTCGAGCTCCACGTCCGCATCGAATTGCAGGGTCACGCCGTTTTGCGGCTGCGCTGTCAGATTCAGGTGTTCGGGGATCGCCGAAAGGTCGGCGCGTTCGGCGCCGGCGGGCTTTGCCGTCGCATCGTCGCCGCGATAGACCACCGCTTCCGTTTCGGGCGTCGGCACGCAGGCAAGAAGCAGTAAAAGACAGAGCAGAACGATCAGCTTTTTCATCGTGCGTTCCTTCTTATTCGCCCTTCGGAAGCGGGATCTCAATGCGTACTTCGGAAAGCGGGGTTTCGAGGACCGTGCTTTGACCGAAATGCTCCGCGCGCGGGATCGCGCCGGTGTCGGGCTTCAGCACGACGTGCTCGTAATGTCCTTCCGTTTCGCTGTCCTGCACATAGACGTCGAATTCCGAAAGATACCGGATCCGCGGGATCAGCGTGATCGCGCCGACCGTTTCGTATTCGGACGGGAAAACCGGCAGCTCGAACGTCCAGTTGCCGTCCTTGCGCGAGATCTCATAGTTCTTCACGACGATGCGATCTTCGCCGCTTTGCGCCTCAAACGTCAGCGGCTCGAAAAAGCCGTACAGGAACGCTTCCTTCTCCGCCTCCGTCCAGTCCTGCGGGACGGCAACGAGCTGTGCGGTGATCTTCAGCCCGCTCGCCAGATACTGCGCGGTAAAGCGCATTTTGAGACCGTCGAAGCTGACGGTGCGGTTCTCGATGGTTTTCTCCTCGAGCGTGACCGGATCGACGAAGGTGAACGTCATCGGGGCAGACCCGCAAAACGTCGCTTCCGTGCACGCGTCCGCGCGGCGGTTGCCGGCGTCGGATACGAACGAGATGCGGTGGATCAGACGTCCGACGTTGCCGATCGCGCCCATGTCGTCGACGTCGCAGTCGTAGACGTAGTAGAGCATCAAAAGTTCGCAGCGGCCGTCCGGCAGGGGCTCCGTCAGATCGATCTCGGTCGAGACCCACAGCCCCTTTTCGCCGTCGTGCACGGTGATGCCGCTGCCGCCGCCGGAGGAGACGTTCCACTGTATCGGGAACGCTTCGCCGTTGACCGTCAGCTGAAAATCGAAGACGGCAAGCTCCAGATTCGGCGGGGTCGCTTCGTCATCCGCGAGAAGCCATTCGGGGTGTTCCGTCGCGACGAACGCGGTGACGAACAGACGTTCTCCGTCGTAGTACAGCTCGCGCACGGAGGCGCGCATGTCGCGCAGGTATACGTAATCCGCCTGCCGGTACGGCGAAAATCCGTAGGTTTCGCGCAGCGTCGGCGTGCTGTTCGCCATGTCGTTGTATTCGGCGTCGTAGCGCGTGAGCATCGTGTATTCGCCGAGCAGCTCGACCTTGCTTTCCACGTCCTGTGCGTGAAAATCGCCGACCGCCGCTTCGAGGTCCTTTACCGGATCCTGCCGCTGCTCGGGCGGGGTGGAGAAGTACGCTTCGGTTCGATAGTCGGGATGGAACACACGATACAGCGTGTCGGCAACGCCGGGCACGGTAAAGCCGAGCGTCAGGTACACGGCGGCGCACGCCGCTGCGATGCCAAGCACCGCTTTCCACGGGAAGCGCAGTTTGCGCTTTGCGCTTGCTTTGGTCTCCCGGATGCTTTGCGAAATCCGCGCGTGCAGGCGGGCTTTTGTATCTTCATCGAGATGCGCTTCGGGATCGAAGCGGTCCATCAATGCGGATGCCTCCGCATCGGTCGCATTCGACAGGACCTTGGATAAATCGTTTGTCATGATTCTGCTCCTTTCAGGGTATTGCGCAGTTGTTTCAGCGCCCGCGAAGCGCGGGAGACGACGGTGTTTTCCTTCATGTGCAGCAATGCGGCGATCTCCTTGCCCTTCATGCCGATAAAATACTTTGCGATCAGGATCGTCGCGTCCGGATCGCCGAGCGCCAGGATCGATTCGATCAGCTCGCCGCGCGTCAGTTCCGAAACCGCAAGCTCTTCCGCGCTTTGCGCCGAAGCGTCCGCGTCAAACAGGGCGTCCTCGGTCGGCGTCGGGATGCGCGCGACCTTTCTCTTGTGATCGATCGCGCGGTGCAGCGCCGTTTTGCCGAGATAGGCCTTGATCGCATCGTCCTCGAGGTCGAGACGGTCCCGATTGCGGTACACGTAGAAGAACGTGTCGGACACGCATTCCTCGATATCGTCCTCCGGATATCCGGCGAGGACCCGGCGAACGGTATAATAGACCAGTCCGCCGTGCGCGTCCATCAGCGCATGAACGGCGCGTTCCGGGTCGTTTCGCAATCGGGTGATCCAATGCTTCAAAACAAAAACCTCCTTTTTTCGCTGTGTTCGAACATGTTCACTAAAGAAAGCGTATGAACTTTGAAAAAAGTGACGGCCGCTGCAAAAAATTTTGCGTTCGTACACATGATAACAGAAAGAAGGCGCGGATTTGTCACAGAAATATGTACGAAAAGAAAAGTTTTTGCCCTTTTCTTGCATCCGCCGGTGCGCCGCGCTATAATCAAAATGATATACGAGGTGCTTTTATGAAACAGAAAAACAAACCGATCGTCAACTCCGACCTGATCGGCGACTTCTTCACCATCGAGCTGCCGGGCTTTTCGGGCGCGAACCAGAAGCCCGAGCCGTGCCGCGTGCACTATCTGACGATGGGCAGAGGCGAGCCGCTTCTTTTGGTGCATTCGGTCGGGCAGTCGATCTACACCTGGCGCAAGCTGATGCCGATCCTCGCGGAAAACTACTGCGTGATCGCGATCGACCTGCCGGGGTTCGGGTATTCGGACCATCCGTATTCGCTGAACTTCTCGATGGACGAGATGGCGGACATCCTCGTAAAATGCCTCGACGCGCTCGAACTCAAGCGGGCGCATGCGCTCGGCGTGACGATGGGCGCGCTCTACCTGATGCTCGCGGCGGCCAAGTACCCCGACCGGTTCATGAAGATCATCGCCTTAACGCCCGGCGGCATCACCGAAAAGATGCCCAAGAAGATCCGGCGTCTGGAGCGTCCGCTCGGCTTTCTGTGGCGCGAGCTGTACAGCCGCAAGGACTTCGAGGCGTATCTGCCGCTGTTCTACTACGACGGCACGGTCTGCACCGGCGACGTCGTGACGCAGTACTACAAGACATGCGACAGCTTCGCGGCGCGGCAGGCGATCATGTACGCGATCCGCAACTTCGACGAGGACTACGCGATCGAGCAGATCCGGCAAAGGGAGCGCGAGTTTTTCATCATCTGGGGCGATTCGGACAAGCTGCAGCCGATGGACCGGCTGTTCGAACTGCGCGAGCAGCTTCCGATGAGCGTCTACCACAGCATTCGCAACACCGGACATTGGATGCACGAGGAAAAGGCGGGACAGATCGCTGAGGCGGCCGACCGCTACATCCGCTACGCCGGCGAACCGGAAGGAACGTAATATGATCGGGCAATTCCATTTAGGCGACACGGTCCGCATGAAAAAGCCGCATGCGTGCGGCGCGGATACGTGGACGATCACCCGCGTCGGCGCGGACGTCAAGATCCGCTGTCTCGGCTGCGGGCGCGTCGTGATGCTCGACCGGCTCGACTTTATGAAATCCGCTAAACAAATTCTGACGAAAGAGACCGAAGCATGAACATCATTCAACCGATCGCCAAGCTGAGACGGCAGGCGGAAAAACGAAACGAAAGCATGGAAGGCGGCATGCCGTGGCGCGTGTTCGATTTCATGATGCACCTGCTGCTCGTCATGCTGATCGTGTTCTCGATCCGCGCCGTGGCGGTCGATCCGGTGCGCGTGGACGGCGCGTCGATGCTCGACACGCTCGGGGAGAACGAGATCATGTTCGTCGACCGGCTCGCCTATATCAAGGACCCGCCCGAGGTCGGCGACATCGTGATCTGCTATTATCCGGAAGAATACTACACGCAGACCGGCAAGTCGTACAACTCGCGCGTCAAGCGCGTCACGGCGGTCGGCGGCGATACGATCGAATCGATCGGCGGCCGCGTCTACGTCAACGGCAAGCCGCTATCCGAACCGTACGTCAACGAGAACCGCATCGGCTATCAGACGCTCGAACGGCAGGTCGTGCCGGAGGGCTGCGTGTTCGTGCTCGGCGACAACCGCGCCGTCAGCATCGATTCGCGCAATTCCGCCGTCGGACCGATCCCGCTCTGCCGCGTGCTCGGCAAGGTGCGCAGCGTGATCTATCCGTTCGACCGCGTGCGCGTGCCGTAACCGCCTATGGAAACCCGCTCGGTTCGTTTTCAAAAGGAACATCAGACGCAAAACATCCTCCGCTGGATCTTCGCGGGGGCGATCGGTCTTGCACTCGTGCTGCTGCTCCTGTTCGGCTGGTTCTCGCCCGTGTACGTCGCGGACGAGTCGATGTCGCCGACGCTCGAAAAGGGCGATACCGTCTTTTACGACCGGCTGGATAAGCATTTCAGCGAGCTGCAGCGCGGCGATATGGTCGCGTTCCGCGACGGCGAAGGGAACCTGCTCATCAAGCGCATCGTCGCGCTTTCGGGCGAGACGGTCGAGGCGAAGGACGGCATCCTGATCATCGACGGGCGGTACGGGCTCGACGAGCACCGCTATGCGCCGTCCGCGCCGCTCGACATCTCCCGCACGCGGGTGCCGGAGGGAACGGTGTTCGTGCTCTCGGACGACCGCAACTACGGCGAGGACAGCCGCAACCGCGGCATCGGCTGCCTTGACGTCGAATCGATCCTCGGCGTCGTGCGCGTGCGCCTGCGCAGTTTCACGATCTTCACCCGCGATCCGTAACAGCGGTCCGAACGGTTCTCCGAAAGGGAGAACTTTTTTGGTTTTGGCGCAAGGCATTCGGCACGCGCATTTCGGAGCTCCTCCTTGAGGAGAAGCTCCGCAGGCGCCGATGAGGGGGCTGACACGCACCGCGGGGGCGTTGCAGCACGCAAAAAAACTTGCCGCTTGACGAACGGCGCGTCTTTTGCTACAATAAACGCGACGCAGGGGCGCCGAACACTTCGGCTGAGAAGCACCCTTGGAACCTGTTGGGTCATGCCATCGTAGGAAGCGTATTCATAAGCTCTTTGGATGCTGTCCCGGCGGGGCGGCATTTTTTGTAAGGAGGAAAACACATGAAAAAGAATTCTACCCGTATGTTGGCGGAAGGCGGCATCGCCATCGCGCTTGCGCTCGCCCTCAGCTATCTGAAAATCCCGGTCGCGGCGCTCGGCGGCTCGATCGACTTCGTCATGGTTCCGCTGATCGTTTACGCGTACCGCTGGGGCGTATGGCAGGGACTGCTCGCCGGTCTCGCGTTCGGCACGCTCAAGTTCTTCCTGGCGGGCGGCACGGCGGTCAACTGGGAGAGCATGCTGCTCGACTACTCGGTCGCGTACGCGTTCGTCGGCTTTGCGGGACTGCTTCGCAAGAAGAAGGGCATGCTGCCCCTTGCCGCGCTGATCGGCTGCATCGCGCGCTTTGTCGTGCACTTTGCCAGCGGCGTGACGATCTATGCCGAGTATGCCGAACCGACGGCGGACTTTTTCGGCCTGTCCGTGGCGACGCCCGGCGCGATCCTGTTCTCGATCGTTTACAACGGCGCGTACATGCTGCCGAACACGATCATCGCGGTGATCGTGTGCGCGATTCTGATCAAGCCGGTGGAGCTGCTCGACCGGTTCTGACGGACAAACCAGGCGGTTTTACGGGGCATCTGTGCCCCGTTTTTTTGTGACATTTTTGTGTTTTGGGGCACAACTCACGAATTGTTCACACTCCGTTTACGGTTCGGTGACATCTTGTTTTTATAATCATGGTACATTACAGGAACGGAGGTGTACCTGCATGAACCGGAAACAAACCGTCATTGCGCTCGGATTGGCGCTCGTTCTTGCGGTCGGCTGCACGTCGCCGCAGATCATCAATTCCAATCCGGAGCAGGATAAGATACAGATCGTAGGAGAAATCGAACGCGCGACCCCGACGCCGACCGCCGAGACGGCGAGCATCGAGACCGTAGTCACACCCGCGCCCACCGAGGCGCCTACACCCGAACCGACCGCAGCGCCGACCGAGGCGCCGACGCCGGAGCCCACCGAGGAACCGACGCCCGAACCCACCGCGGAACCGACGCCGACTCCCGAGCCGGACCGCACGAAGGCGGAGGCGTTCTGCGACGAGGCGCTTGCGCTGCTCGATGCGCCGTATCACCGCGGCGGCACGGAAAAGGAGACCGGCTTCGACCCGGGCGGATTCGTGTACTACTGTCTGAACCGTGCAGGCGTCAAGGTGCGGCACAAGACGAGCAAGGGCTATTCGGAGATGACCGACTGGCAGATGGTCGAATCGATGGACGATCTGGAGGTCGGCGACCTGTGCTTCTATCGGACGCCGGGCAACGACGCGGTCAACTGCGTGACGATCTACCTCGGCGATGGGTTGATGATCTATCCGTCCTCGGGCGAGGGCAAGGTGATCACGACCAAGAGCAATTCAAACTATTGGAAGGAAGCGTTCGTGTTCGCACGGCGCGTGTTCTGAACCGATGGAACAGAAGATCGATCGAAGCGAATGGCGCAGAAATGCGCATGACCTGCTGTTTTCCCGCCTCGAAGTGCCGTTCTACAGCGTGACGTGGCGAGTCGACGTGACGGACGCGGTCAAATGGGCGAAGGCGCACGGCGTTTCGTTCTACGCGGTCCTGATGTGGGCGACGATGAAGGCCGTCAACGGCGTCGAGGCGTTCCGGTATGAACTGCGCGGCGCGGACGTGTACCTGCTCGATCACCGCAATCCGTCCTATACCTACCAATGGGACGACGAGCTGTTCGGCATCTGCGGCGTCGAATGGAAGGACGGCGAGTCCCCGACCGATTTTGCGGCGCGCTGCAGGGCGGCGGAGGCGGACAACCCGTCCCCGATCCCGACCGCGGAGGCGGACGAGGCGGGACACGATGTGTACATCTCCTCGCTGCCGTGGATCGATTACACGCACATCAGCCAGGAATTCCCGCTCGACAACACGGACAGCACCCCGCGCATCCTGTGGGGCATGTTCAGCGACGATGAGAAGGGCAGAAAGACGCTTTCGTACACCGTGCAGGTCAATCACCGCCTGATCGACGGCGTGCACCTGAAACGCCTGTACGACGCGTTGAACGGGGCAATCTGCGCATTGGAGGAATATTGATGGAACAACAGTCCAACTGGAAAAAAGTCATAAAAAAGGGCGCGTTCGTCGTCGTCTGCATCCTGGCGGCGCTGCTGCTGCTCGCGGGGGCGATCTACGGCACCTACCGCATCCAGCGCTGCGCAAGCGGTCCGCGCACGAACGGCAGCACGCCGGAGCCGACCGCCACGCCGGAGCCGACGCCGCTGCCCAACCGCCTCTACGAAGCGGAAAAGCACATCGCGGTCGCGCCGCCGCTCGACAAGCTCGACCTCAACGACGCGCATCTGGAGGACTACGGTCCGTGGCTGTCCGATCCGGAACGCTGGCTCGATCTGACGCCGGAAGGCGCGAACGGGTTTACGGTGATTCGCAGCATCGACCTCGGCTGCTCGTATGTGTGCGAGGACGGCGAATACTACCGCCTCGGCGAGGGCACGGACGGCAAGGGCGTGCTCGACGTGCTGCTGACCGATCTGAACTGGGACGACGTGCCCGACCTGCTGTACACGTACCACTTCGGCGCGAACGAGGATCAATGCGCGAAGGTCGGCTGGTTCGACTTCGACACGCACACCTCGGCGCTGTCCGATTTTCAGCTGCAGAACGGGTTTCTGGCACTGTCCGAGCAGGACGGCGAATACGTGCTCTTCCGCGCCGAGCGCGACGCGGACCTCGAAACCGGCACGTTCGGGCTGACGTTCACCCAGCGTATCGGCACGCTGATCGAATCGCGCGGGCGGCTGATCCTTGTGATGGAGTAACAAAAGGGGCTGTTAAGAAAAGTCTGTCATTCTGAGCCGCAGGCGAAGAATCTCTGAACGCAAGTTTGAAACAGTGTTGCATGACAAGACGGTTTCGTTCTGAGATCCTTCACCGCTTCGCAGCTTTGGATGACATGCGAGACTTTCTTAACAGCCCCTTTTTATGGCTTAAAATACGTTTTTGATCGTGAACCGCTCCGTGTCGACATCGTCGTCGTTGTAGATGTAATCGTCGAGGAACGGCGAGTAGGAATCGACGAACAGCGAATTGGTCGCGGGGTCGTAGGTCAAAAGGCACAGATAGCCGTACTTTTTGCGATCCTCCTGCACGTCGTACATCAGCACGTTGACGGTGCGGTCGGGCACCTCGTCGCCGTCGTCGTCATAGACGAAGGTCTGCCGCGCGATGCCGCGGGCGTGTCCGCACAGGATCAGCTTGATGTTCGGGCATTGCGAGACAAGCACTTTCTCCATGTACTGCGCCATCGTCACGATGCCGCCGTCCTTGGTCAGGTACCCGTGCACGAGCAGAACCGCCGGCAGATCGGGATGTGCGTCGCAAACCGCCTTGAGCCAGTCCAGCTCGGCGTCGTATACCTCGCGCACGTAGCAGATGCTCAAAAACAGGATCGAGGTGCTGCCCTCGTTGAGGATCATGTACGATGCGCTGCAGTCGTTAAAGCTCTGTTCGGGCGGGAACTCGGTCACGAAGAACTGCTCGGTCCAGTACGACGGACCCTTGGCGGCGCGATCGTGGTTGCCCGCGGTTACAAACAGCGGCATCTTCTCGGCGATCGGGCGCACGCCTTCACAGAAGCGGCTCCACTGTCCGCGGTTCAGACCGTTGTCGACCATGTCGCCGGAGTGCAGGTAAAGCTTGAAGTTGCGCGCCTCGGCATTCTCGACGATCCAGTCGCACATCGCGGTAAAGCCCTCGTACATGCTCGGATAGGCGACCATCGTCTGCGTGTCGCTGACCCAGACCATCGAAAACGGCGGCTCGGGCGTCGGCTCCTGCGTCGCGGTCGGCGCTTCGGTCGGCGCTTCGGTCGGCGCGGCGGTCGGCTCGGGCGCCGCGGTCGGTTCCGCCACCTCCACGACGGAAGGCGGTTCTTCGGTCGGCACGGCGGTCGGCGCGGGGGAAGCGGGAGCAGGCGTGCCGGTCGGTTGTACCGCGCATGCCGTCAAAAGGATGATAAAGAGGATCAAAAGAAGTCGCTTCACCGTGTTCTCCCGTCGAAACTGTCGTTGTTCAGTATAGCCGATTCGAAGCGGTTTTGCAAGAACCAACGCATCAAAAGCGCATTCGGCGCACGTATTCACGGCAAATTCCGCTTCATGCATAGAACCGCAGCAGCGGGCGTCTTCGCAAGTGCAGGCGCTTCGGGGCTTTTCGACAGATTTGTACCGCGCAGGTGAATATTCATTCCGGCAAATGCGGGTGCATAATCGCATACATTTCCACATCGTCCACAGAGTTATCCACAATTCGGGGCTTGAATCATCGGATTTTTCGGGGTTATCCACCGTTTGATCCGACCTGCATATGCGGTATAGGCAACTTGAATACTCAATGAATAATTCATAAATTGTTCAATTATTCACGGGAAAAGGTATGTATAATGGTATAATACACGAAATACCGGCTGCATACTGCATCCAAGTTTGCGCCGCGCATGCAAATATGCCCTCCGTCTGAAAGGCAAACGAAGGGCAAAGCGAATCAATGCGGATCGACCGTATAGGGGCGCAGCGCGCCGGTCTGCGCCGCCGCAAGCAGCACGAGCGAGAGCGCCTCGCTCTTCCAGCGGTACACCGTCGTGATCGACATGTGCAGCTCGATGCTCACCGCCTTCGCCGTTCGCGCCGCGTTCCTGCTCTTTATAGGAGCGTCCAGACCGAACAGCTTCGAAAACACCTCCGCCTTCTGTGGGTCCGCCCGCTTTAGATGCGCCCGCGTGTAATCGACCGCGAGCACCCAGCGCGCGCACCGCTGCATCCGCTCGCCGCCCGTCCCGCCGCCGTCCAGTACGCCCCTCACATATGCCTGATTGTCCCGATAGCGGGACACTTCCCGTTCCGCAAGCTTCTTCCAGTCATTCAAGTCCATATCCAATCTCCTTTCATGCGGAAATACGAACATATGTTCGAATAAAAACAGTATACCAGAAGGAGGCGCAAAGGGGAAGTCCTTTTTTGGGACAGCAAGGATATATTTTCGTTCCGTTTGCGGTGGACAAGCGCGGCGGAACATGATATACTATGTTTGAAAATATACCGTTGATCGGGAGGCGCGCGATGAAAAAACGGATTTTCATGCTTCTGCTCGCATTGTGCGTGCTGCTTATACCGCAGTTTGCGAGCGCGAACGCGCCTGCACCGGATCCGTTCGGCGTAAAGATCGACTGCCGCAGCATCGAGGTCGGCACATCCGTCGTCGCGATGTTCGCGGGGGAGGACGGGGTATTCGAGCCGGACGCGATCTACGGCGAGCGCAAGGTCAGCCGCGTGCCTTCCGACGAGTACTTTCATTTTTCGCAGGGCGACACGCAGCTGTATTTGAAGGTCACGGCGCCGGACGGCACGGTGCGGGAATCGAACGTGCTGCCGATCACGCCCAACGGCGTTTACCGCTACGACGGCGCGACGAACACGCTGACGGACCGCACCGGTTCGTTTGCAGAATCGGGCCTTGCCTCGATCCTGCTGTTCGTCGGCATTCTGCTCCTTGAGATCGCGGCGGCGTTCGCGCTGACGGTGCTCATCGAACTGCTCGTCGGGCTGTGCTTTGGCATGAAGCCGCTGCGCTACATCGTCCTTGCGAACCTGATCACGAACATTCCGATGAACATCGTCCTGCTGCTGATCTCGACGCTGAGCGGCTTCGGATACTGGTTCGCGCTGACCGTGTTCGAAGCCATCGTGCTGCTGATCGAGTTTTTCTTCTGGCGCAGGAAGTACGCGTCCCGCAAAACGTGGGTCGTGCTGCTCTTTACGGTTGCGGCGAACGCGGCAAGTCTTGCCGCGGGCGTGCTGCTGATACGGTTGCTGTTCTGAAACCGAGGGGAACGATTCAAGGAGGATTGTATGGAAAACAAAAAGAAAACCGCGTTTGCCGGCGTACCGCTTTGGCTGGTGATCGTGCTTTGCGGCGTGATCATCGCGATGACGGCCGCCATCTCCTTCCTGGTGCTGCTGCACCTCGACATCATCCGCTGCGTGCCGGTCGATCAGCCGATCGCGGAGGCGACGCCCTCGCCGGAGCCGACGATCGCGCCGAGTGAAAAGCCGGAAGTGCTCGTCATTACGCCCAATCCGGCGCTGCCCGAACCGACCGTAACGCCGGAACCGACCGAAGCGCCGACCGAAGCGCCGACGGAGAAGCCGACCGAGAAGCCGACGCCGAAGCCGACCGCGAAGCCGGACTCGTTCACGTTCGGCGGAAAGACGGTCAAGACGGGTACGACGAAGATCAACGGCAAGAGTCTCGGCATCAACGGAAAGAGCGGCAAGCCGAAGCACATCAAAAAGGAAGAGGTGCAGAACCTGATCGAGCTGTGTCCGGATCTGGAGGAGCTCGTGCTCGATTATTGCTACATGGACGATTACGCGCCGCTCGGCCGGCTCAGAAAGCTCAAAAAGCTGCAGCTGTCGAGCTGCGGCACCGGCAGCGGCAAGGCGATCGAGAACATCGCGTGGGTCGACGATCTGACCGAGCTGCGCACGCTGAACCTCGTTCACAACAAGATCGACGACACGACGGCGCTCGAGGACCTGCAGAAGCTGACGTACCTGAACCTCGGCGACAACCCGCTGACCGACGAGGACCTCGAGCCGATCGGCGAGCTCAAGAACCTCGAAACGCTCTATCTGTACGATCTCAAGAAGATCACGGACGTTTCGCCGCTGGCGTCGCTTTCGAAGCTGAAATTCTTGCACATCGGACGCAACAGCAAGCTCAAGAGCGTCAAGCCGCTGACCGGACTTAAGAAGCTGGAAAACCTGCGCGTCAACCGCACGAACATCAGCGACATCTCGTATTTCAAGAACTTCCCCGCGCTGAAGAAGCTCGACCTCGGCAAGTGCCCGATCCTGTTCCTCGACTACTATAAGCTGGAGGACTGCGCGAAGCTTCGCAAGATCGTGCTCGAACAGGGCGACGACGACGCGGCGCTCGCGATCGACGACATGATCAACAACGGCTACCCGTTCGAGATTCTCTATAACTGGACGGAGTAAGCCGCGATTCCCAAAAAAGACGAAGGTTCTCCCATCGGAGGACCTTCTTTCTTTTTGGCGGCGTGCCCGCCCAATGATACGCCTGTAAGGGCTGACATCTCCGGCAGCCCGCCGAAAGAGACGAATGTAGTGGCTGACGACCCCAGCAGCCCGCAGGAAGGACAACCCCTCAGTCGGCTGTCGCCGACAGCGATGGTCTCACATG
>DFEW01000023.1 GCA_002369195.1 Christensenella sp. UBA3792 | reverse complement strand
CGCGAGAACGCGCGTCTGTTCCTGAAGGACAACCCCGAAGTCTGCAACGAGATCGAAAACAAAATCAAAGCGCAGATCGAGGAACAGCGCAAAAAGGAAGCCGAAGCAGCGGAAGCAAAACGCCGCGCCCGCGAAGCTGCTCTGCGCGCGGACGGCGACCTCGTTCCTCCGCCCGAATTCTGATTTCACTGTTTCAAGGGCTTTCCGCAATCACGGAAAGCTCTTTTTCGTTGCCCTGACAAGATTTTACAACTCTGTTACATCTATGATGCAACTATAACGCATTTTAGACGAATCTCCGTGTTACGATCGTTGCAGAAACGAAAGGAGATTGCCGAAATGAAACGAATCTTTGCAATTCTGCTGCTATCGCTTCTGATCGCCTGTGTACCGACGCCGGAGGAAGAAGCCGTTGTGCCGAAGGATCAGGGCCAGATGCTTTTTAACGCAGCAAAGGCAAACGAGCGCATGGAAATCATCGACCTGTATGAACGGCTCGGCGCGCCGAAGGAATACAAGACGAATCTATCGGCCGTAAAGGGACGGCTTAAGGTAATCGTAGATGCAAAGGTAATTATGCCCGAAGATGAATTGCCTGTTGTCCGGGTGATGCCTGTCGATTTTACACTAAAGCAGATTTTGGCATTTGCAGGAGAATTGATGCCGAAGGATGCAAAATATGTCGATTTTGATGCGGGACGCTCAAAGGGATATTATAACTCGTTGATTCAAAATCTCCAATGGGCGATCGATCATTGGGATCAGGGCGGACATGACATGCATGTGGATTTTGACTCGGTAGAGGATGCAAAAAAGGGTTTGTCGGAGCTTTTGATGCAGCAGAGCAATGCTCCGGAATCGCTGCCCGAAATGGATCCTCAAACGATTCCGTGTAATGGAGAATACCCTATAGATGGAACGTGCCGATTGATAGCAACCAAAGATAACGAAACCTTTTCTATGATTCATGTAAACAATTTCAGTAAAGAGTATGGAACCGCAAGCCTTGAATATGTGCGAGATCAATATTATAACTATTTTGTATCAGATGGCAGGACGCATCAGGACGCACCTCCGTCAACAGAGATAAAAGAGACTGTCTTTCAACTTATTGATAAACTGCCCATAGATGGATTTGATTGCAGTGCGGTTTTTCCTGCTGTTTATTTTGGCAGTCGAAACGAGAAGATTCCATGCTATCATTTCATTTTTACGCGCTCAATCAACCGCGTTTCCGAGACTGCAACCGATGTTGAGGTCGGTGTAAAAACGTATGATAAACCGTGGGGATATGAAATGATCCATGTTATTGCAGATGAAACCGGTGTTGCTGCATTTAAATACGCCAATCCTTATGCTATCTCGGAAATCGTCGTCGAAAAAACAAATCTGCTCTCATTTGATGACATTCTGGAAGTATTCAATAAGCGAATTACAGTCTATCACAACAACTTGATTGACGGAACGAGAGACGCCTTGCAGAAAGAGTACTGTATCACAAACATTCGACTGGGGTTAGTCAGCATCAAAGAGGAAAACGCAGATTCGGGATTATTGGTTCCCGCTTGGGATTTTCTGGGGTATGAACGGTATTGGGAAAACGGAAATGAATCTTTCAGTTATACAAATGAACTGCACTCATTCCTAACGATTAACGCTCTGGACGGCAGTATCATAAACCGAAGCGATGATTAAGGAGAAAGCCATGAAACGAATAATCTGTGTTTGTATAATCATTCTCATGACTGCCGCCTGCGTACCCACGCCCGAGGAAGAACCGATCATCAACCGCAGCGACGCATATGAAAACATCGATACAATCACGGCGGACGGACCGCAGAGCGTGCTCGGCGGCGAAGCCGAACCGGAAGGCAGTCTACGCATTGACGAGGAATACACGACGCCGCGCGGCGTACCGGTTTCGATCCATGCGAATGTAACGATTCCGGCTGAGACGAATATCCCGATTCTGCGTGTGCAGCCGTGCACGTTTTCAAAAGAACAGATCCTCGAATGGATCGGTATTCTTGCGCCGGATGCAATGCTATGCGAACAGCCGCAGGATCCGTTTTCGCGCGAATACTATGCCGACCGCATCCGCGAAGAGCAGGAAGCAATCGAACAAACGACCGATCCGAACGAGCTTGAATACCATCGGGAAACGCTGGATTACTACGTTGAAGCGTACAACAAGGCGAAGCCGGAAAGCGAGATCGACCGCGACAAGCCGCTTGATCCCGACCTAATCGGAAAGAAGAACTATGTCACGATCATCCTGCGAAAAGACGGTGAAACGGTCGGAAGCGTTGCAATCACAAAGGAAGCGGACGATGATTTTCCGCGCTATGTCTTTGATTACGCTCCCGCAGGCAGCAACAACTATACCGGCGACGTCGATATTTGTGACCCGAAGGCGGAACTGATGCCGTTTTCGGAAGCGGAGGCGGTTGAAACGGCGTACGCGTTTCTGGAACGGCTCGGTATTTCGAAGATGCAGCACACATATTCCGAAATCATGTTCCGGTATAATGATGCCGCGACGATTGCGGAAACGCCCGGCGCATACCGTCTGTTCTTTACGCGCACAGTGAACGGCATGCCGCGCCCGCACTATTGGATCAAGTCGTGGCAACTGGGTTACAGCGAATCCGACAAGCAGGATTACAGACCGGTATGGACGCCGGAATACATCGATATTCTGGTCGATGCACGGGGCGTGCAGCGGTTTCGCTGGCAGAATCCGGTAGAGATCGTTGAGACCGTCAGCGAAAACGTACAGGTGATCTCGCTGGACGAAGCACGGAAGTCCTTTGATACATACATCGACATCCTGCGCGCGGCGGGTGATTACGTCGACGGCAATGCGCCGATCGAGATCACGGAGATCATTTTCGGCTACGAGTTTCTGCCGGTCAAAGATTCGCTCGATGTATTCGACCTGGTTCCCTGCTGGTTCTTTATGGGCTATGATGCCGAGAGCAAGCTGTTCCGGCAGCGCGGCGCGCAGCTGATTATCAATGCGATCGACGGCAAGATTCCGCAGTCGGATTGAATCAAAAAGAAGCGCTGTCAGCGCTTCTTTTGCAGTTTTGTCTTGTTGCCGTGCCTGTCGACGATGTAGGTGTTATCCAGATGGGACTGCAGCGATGCGCGGAAGTCCGCAACGTACGCCTTTCGCAGGGTGTCGCGTTCCTCCGTCTCCTCCGGTGTCAGTCCCTCCGCTTTCGCTTTTCTTGCAAGCTCGTTGATGCGATCGATATGTTCCTGTCTCATAGTGTCCTCCGTACCGGTATTGTACACGATTGCAAACGTTTTGTAAAGCAACTGTGCAAATGTCCGTGCAAGGTTGACTTTTTCCGGTTTCGAAGGTAAACTACCGTATTATGAGGAAATTTGTCATTTTTATCGCATTACTGATTCTGACGGCGGCATGCACCGGCGTACTGCCGGTTGAACCGCCGCCTGTCGAACCGAATACGCCCGCACCGGTCGAAACGGAACCGCCTGTCGTTTCCGTCGCGACCGCGCCCGTCAATACCCCGATTCCCGTTCCGACGCCGACGCCCATCCCCACCCCTACGCCGGAACCGACGCCCACGCCGTCTCCGACGCCCGTCGCATTCGACGCAAGCTTGGAGGCAAAGCGCAGCGAGGCGCTGATGCTCGGCACGGAGAGTCTCACGTTCGTCATGACGCGCGGCAAGAATCCGACGATCCTGAAGGAGCCGTCCCCCGAAGCGGAACGCATCAACCCGTTCCGCAGTTCGGATGCGGTGTATCTGTATGAGTGGATCGTTCTGGGAGAAACCGACACGTATTACCATGTGCGCGCCGTCGGTGCGGATGCCGAAGGATACCTGCCCGTTCGCAGCGCGAACCCGTCGATGCTGACCGCACCGGAAAGCACGTACGCGATGATGGTTCGTCCGCGCGGTTTGATCTACTGCGGACGCACGCAGGATGCTTCGATCGTTGCGCATGCGGACTATGCGCCGGTGCGCGTGTTCGGCGTGTACGAAACCTTTGCCTGTGTGCTCACCGCCGAGGGCAAAACCGGTTACGCGGAACTCGGACAGCTGCAGTTTGTCGACCGGGAAACCTTCGAAACCTATCTGCACCAGTCCTGCGAGACGCCCGAATCCACGTTCGATCGCGATGCGCTTCCCGAAATCGGCGAAACGTACCTCGACGAGCCGTATCAGAACTCCGCAGAGTTTGTCTACTCGCTCTTGTGCGCGACGGGACTGCATTTCAACGAAGGATATTATCGCTACTACCAAAAGCCGCTCGATCAGGAAACGCTCTATCCGCACGGACTTTACCGCGACAACGTCTATAATACCCTGCTGTTCAAGCTGTTCAACAGCTCCGGTCAGCACGTAACCGCAAACGGCGAGGAAACCGAATGGGCGTACATCGACAGCTTTGCGGATATCGAACCCGGCGACCTGCTGTTCTTCAGCGACACGTCCGGCAAGGGTGATCCGGTTATTCAGGACGTTGAGGTCGTCATTCACGGCAAGTATTCCGGCGACGTGACCGACTGCGGGATTTACCTCGGCGAAAACCTGATGCTGACCGTGCGCAGAGGCGTGGTTGTCGAGACCGAGATCGACCAGATTTACGAGCATAATTTCGACTGTGCGCGCCGCATCTATCCGCGCGTGTACGACGAAAAGGCGCACTTTATCGAGAACATGATCACGATGATCTACGACCGTCTCGGAACGCCGTACAGCAACGGCAAGCGCGTCGGCGACGCATCGTACGACTGCTCCGGCATTATCAACTGGGTGCTGCGTGCTTACGATTACGATCGGTTCCGCAATCCTTCGCTGATTCCGATAGAAATCACCGCAACCGCATTCGGGCATTTGGAAGCGATTTACAGTCCCGAAAACACCGTAACGTTCACAGATACGGGAATCCACTCACGCGAGCGCGACGACCTTGCAAAGCTCGAACGCGGCGATCTGATCCTGCTTCTGAACGAACGGCGCAACAAGATCGGCCATGTCATGGTGTATCTCGGCAACAACACGGTCATTCACTCTACGACCATTTCCGGGCGGTACCGCGGCACGCTTGTCGCGCAGTTCAGGAACCACCTGCACAGTCTGTACGCAAGCTCGCGTCGCATCGAATCGATCGTTCCTGCATCCTAAAAATGAAGCAACAAAAAAGCAGACGGGTTTTCGCCCGTCTGTTTCTCTGTTGTGTTACGGCAACGCAATGCGCGTACCGTCCGAAAACAGGAAGATCGCCCGCGCATTGCAGGATGTGAGCAGCTCCGCGCTGCCATCCGGCCCAAGCACAAAGCATGCGGTGGACAGCGCGTCCGCAACGGCCGAGGATTCGGTCAGGATCGTGACGGAGGCAAGTCCGTTCTGCACCGGCATACCGGTCTTCGGATCGAGAATGTGATGGTAGCGCACGCCGTCGAGGTCGAATCCGCGCTCATACGTGCCGCTTGTGACGACCGCGCCGTCGGCAAGTGCAAGAACCTCCTCGCTTTGATCCGCCGCGCCGTTCGGGTCGCGAATTCCGATCGTCCAATCGGAGCCGTCCGGCTTGCCGCCGAATACGAGCACGTTGCCGCCCATATTGATACAGGCATGCTCTACGCCTTGCGCCTTCAGGTACGCGGCTACCCGATCTGCGATATAGCCCTTTGCGATGCCGCCGAGATCGATCCGCGCGCCGTTTTTGAGCGTTACGGTCGTTCCGTCGATCTCGATATTGCGCCAATTGACGAACACCGCGGCGCTTGCAAGCAGGTTCGCATCGGGCAGCGCCGGATCGTCCGTTTGAAAGTTCCACAGTTCGGAGAGCGGCGCGATCGTCGCATCGAACGCGCCGCCGGAGCGTTCGGAAACCTCGACGCAGAGCGCAAGCAGTTCTGCCGTCTCGGGATTCACGGACACCGGCTGCCCTTCGGCGCGGTTCAGCCGATCGATGTCGCTGCCCTCAACGGTCTTGCTCAGAACCCGTTCGTAATCGCGGATCAGTCGCATCGCTTCATCGACCGTCTCCTGCGGTGCATAGGCGCGCAGCGTGACGACCGTGTCACAGCAATAGTCGACCGCAGACGAAACCGACTGCTGCCTGCAGCCGAACGAAAGCAGCAGCGCGCAGGCGCAAAGGATTACAAACAGCCGCCTCATGCGTTTCTCCTCTCCTCGAATCGTTCCACGCCGTAAAACACGCCGCGCGCGCAAACGCCGAGCAGCGTTCCGGTTATCAGTCCGGACACGAGCAGCCACGGCGCGTACACAAGCATCGGACGGATGCCGAGCAGCACCGTGCCGACCGCGATCTGTCCGAGAATATGAAAGATGCCGCCGAACATGCTGATCGGGATCACGGAGATCTTTCGGTTTTGATGCAGCAGCAGCATGACGCTGACCGACAGGATACCGCCCGCAAGCGCATACAGAGCGCCGACCGCATTGCCGAACAGCAGCGCGGACAGACCGACCTTTGCGAGCATGATCAACACGGTCAAAAGCGGAGAGAGATAGAACACTGCATACAGCAGCGCAAGGTTCGAAAGTCCGAGCTTGATGCCCGGTACGGACGGCACGAGCGGAATCATCGAATCGATCCAGCCCAAAATCAGGGCTGCCGCGCACAGGAGCGCCGCTTTGGTCAGGGTGCGTATCTTCATTGTCCGCCCCCCCTAAGCTCGACGGAAACGCCGTGCGGGGCGCAGATGATCCATGGTCCGAGCGGACGGGACGCCGACGTCTGCGCATTCAGCACACCCTGATCGATGCATTCATGGTGCGGACAGGTCGCATCTTCCATGCGCGCCGAACCGTTCTCGATGACGATCACGTTTTCCTTGCCCTCTCTCGTTGCCGCATCGACGCGCACGCCGTCGCGAATCACAACCGTTTCCGTTTGATCAGACGAAACCGTGATCGACTGTCCCTCGCCGAATCGAATCACAAACGCACTTGCTCCGCTCGTTTTGGGACGGAGAAGCAAACAAAGAACGACCGCAAACGCGACAAGGAGCACCGCCGCTCCCATCAGGAGCAGGTTCGTCTTCTGTCGGTTTTCGATCGTTTCTCGTTCCATGCTTTATTGATTCTCAAACATTCCGCATTGCTCGGAATAGCCCCACATCAGTCCGTCCGGCAGGTGGCGGTTCTTTGCGGAAAGACCTTCGTAGCGCTCGTCGCTGTCCCGGTTGAGCTTGACGCCCATGAAGATCATCGCCGCGGACTGTCCGCCGTCCAGGTTGTATGCATCGGTGCAGCCGAGATCGAGCATCATCTGTGCGGACTGTCCGCTCGTGATGCCCTCGCTGTATCCGACCTGTCTGCCGACCACGACGACCGCCACAAGGTGTCCCGGCTCAACCATGCCGAGCATCGTGCGCGGCGCGATTGAACGGCGCGCTGTTGCATCCTTCGTGATCTTGCCGTTCTCTACCAGGATCGGGCCGAACGAGAAGCAGTTCTCGACGCCGCTTTCCCACAGTTCCTCCGCCTTGATCGCGTTCTTCTTGACGAATTCAAGACCGTGCGTCTTCGGATTCAGCACGCACGCATCAAACTTCGTCGACTTCTGGAACAGATAGCCGTCGCGGATCAGGATTCCCTTCTTGTCCGTATCCATCTGAATGAGATTGTCTCCGGTGATCCAGAGCACGGCTTTTGCGTTCTTCGCCATTTCTTTCGAATCACAGCGATCGGTGCCGTTATGCCGCCACGAGCCGAAGCCCGCGCGGAAGCTGTCGTAGCCGCGCTCGTAGATATGCGCAACGAAGTACACAACCGGTTTTTCCTTTTTGCCGTCCGCGATCGTCGTTTCGACGCGCTGCACTTCGACCGAAAGGATTTCCGATCGATAGATCCATTCGCCTTTCTCATCGTCCAGCAAGACGTACTCATCGCTGCCGTCGTTGATGAAATGCTCGTCAAAGTTCGTCTTTTCGAATACAGCCGCTTCCGGTTCCGGCGTCGGTTCCTCGGTCGGTTCGGGCGTCGGCTCCTCGGTCGGCTCCGGCGTCGGCACTTCGGTCGGCGCGGGCGGCTCGGGCGTGGGTTCGGGTGTCGGAATCTCGGTCGGACGCTCGGTTATGACGGACGCTGACGTCGGCGCGGGCGTTTCTTCGACGCCGCCGCAGGAAAACAGTCCTTTTTTCGGCGCTGCCGTTGCCGCCGGTGCGGGCGTGTCCGTCGGTTCCTCGACGATCACTTCGTATACATGCAAGGGGCTCGCCGTCGGCGTCGGCGTGACCGGTTCGGGCGTGGGAACCTCGGTCGGTTCCGGCGTCGGCGTGTCGGTCGGCGCGGGCGTTGCCGTATCGAGGTAGTTCGAAAGCGAACCCTTATCGATGTTTTCCAAAAGATCACCGCCCAAACTGTCGGCGCCGACCGTCTGCGATACGAGACGGAACGCGGGCTTGTCCGCAAGCTTCACGCGATACATGCCGCGCGAATCCATAAGCCGGTATGCCTGCACGGCGAACGCATGTGCGCTGCGATTCGAAAGCGCGCTGAGCCGTTCGGTGCAGTCGATCACCGTTGCGCCCGTATTTGAAAGGACATAATACTTCTGTACATTCGCCTTCTGTACCGCCGCATTCACGTATGCAACGGTTTCGGCGGCACGGAGCGCATCCTTGCTCTCATCGACCGTAACGACGACCTTCGGCTGCAGCTTTGCAAACAACTCCGCAAGCGCGGTATCCGGATGGCTCGCCGCCCAGCGCTTATGAATCTCGTTCTTTTCGAGGTAGTTGCTGTCGTTGATGCCGAGATAGATCGGCGCGTTCGAAATGCCCATCGCATAAAGCGCACGTTCCAGTTCCTGCGCGCGGTAGCGATAGTCGACCGTCATGCATACGACGCCGATCGAAACGCCGTTCGCAATGCCGTATCGTGCCAGTACCGGTCCAAACGCTTCCATGGCGTCGGCGGGTGTCGGCGCGACGAACAGCATATCGCAGGATTCCGTCGGCTGCAGCCACGCAAACGCGTCATCCGGCGCGCTTTCCGAAACGAACAGCGTCGAGACCGTGCATTCGGTCTTTTTCGTCGCCAGCACAAGCTTCGCGCAGTTCGTGTCCAGCGGGATCGCCGCTGCATACGCATCCGGCGATCGGAACGCGACCGTGGAAATCTGCTTATTGTCCGCATCGAACTGCTGCAGTTCCGCGTCCTCGGGGAGCGAGAACCATTCGAGGTACGCGGTTCTGCCCGCTCCCGCCGCGAACTTCAGCGTGATGTTCGCATTCTTCCGAACGGTCACGCGCGTCATGACATCCGCATCCTTGAGCACCGATTCATTGCGGCCGTCCGGCATCGCATACAAAACGGTCAACGTGCTGTCGCCGCTCGCAAGCGGCAGGCACAGCCCGACCATGATCAGGCAAAGCAGAATGCAAAGTACTCTTTTCATCATAGGGATATCCTTTCTGAATATCGTTTTACGCACAAAGCGCCGAAAAGATCGATTTCAGCGCTGCGCAGGTGGATGGATCGAAGGGATCGCGCAGGTTCGCGTCCCGCAAAGTCGTTCGGAACGTCGCGCCGATCGGACGCATGAGAATCTTCCGGTACGCCGATACGGCAGTCGCGCGGTCGGTGTCGGAGAGCGCATACAGCTGCAGCGCGCCGAGCATGCTTGTCGCGTAGCTGATGTAATACATCGGCGCACGGAATGTGTGCGAAATCTCGACCCAGGATTCGCCCGACAGTCCCATGTCCTTCAGCCCGTACGCGCTCGCCAGCGACGCATACGCGGCGTTCAGCTGTTCGAGCGTCACATGCTCCGTCCGGTACGCAAACTGCTGAAACGCGTCCTCCATGCAGCCGGTAATGATCGCATAGAGCGCGAGCACAAGCGACGCAACGCGCGCCGCGTCCGAAAGCGCACCATACAGATTATTATACTGCGTCAGCGCCAAAAGCTCAAGCCCCTGTGCGTCAATTTCCGCAAGATCAAGCGGATCGGCGGAACGCATGCGCTGTACGCCGTTCAGATAGTAGCCCGCGTAATGTCCGAATTCGTGCAGCAGCGTAGTCGGCATTTCATACGAACCGTCCCACGACAGAAACAGAAACGGCGCGCCATACGTTTCGAAATACGTTGTGAAGCTGCCGGGCATGCGCGTCGGCGACGTATCCATGTTCAGCAAGCCGTGTTCGATCATGTATGTCCACGGCTCGGCAAATTCCGGCAGCAGATCCGCAACCGTCCGCCCGACAGCTTCGACCGTCTGCTTCTTTTCGTACGTGCCGCAGTTCAGCCGCATCGTCGCCTCGTAAAACGCGGGCTGCAGGGAAACGAACAGCGGAACGAGCTCGCGTCTGACCGTTTCCGCCAGTCGTTCTGCATCCTGCGGCGTATAATCCCGTCCGTAGGATTCGTAGCCGTACTCGACATACGAATCAAAGCCGCCCGCCCGTGCGATTGCGTTGCGCGTTTCGATCAGTTCGAGAAAGAGCTTCCCCGCCCGCTCGTTGTATGTATGCCGATAGAGCGCATACAGCTTGCAAAACGATGCGTAGGACAGGGTCGGATCGGTCAGAATCCGTTCGCGCGTCCAGTCCGTTCCGTCATACCGTACCGAAAGCGCTGCAAGTGCGTCGTATGCGCCGATCAGCTCGCGTTCACGCGTCATCAGCGCCTGCATTGCGGGTCGATGCAGCGCAGCTTCCCGTTTGATTGCGCGCACCGTTTCTTCGTCGTACCGGTCCTTCAGAGCCGGATCGACGCATAGCTGTCGCTGTGCCTCAAGAAGAAGGCATCCGAATGCATCAAGCTGCGCGCTGAGATGCTCGTATACCTCGCGGTTTTGGTCGTTCGCAACATCCGTACAATGGCGCACATACGCGATCGAAGCGGCGCTTCTTGCGCGGTAAAACGCTTCGATGCGCTGCTCAAGCGTTCGCTGTGCGTCGATGTCCTTGCACTCGCCGTTGTCGATGCGAAAGAGCAACTCCTTCGTCCGTGCGATTTCGAGCGAAAGATCCGGCACATCACAGGACAGCGCATCGAACGAAAGGTCCGTGTGCGCATGCTGCATGTTTTGCGAGCAGGTTCTTCTGCCGACAGAGAGATAGGACGCCGCAACGGCGTCGAGCGGGAATGCATGACAGCACAATGCGGTCAGCGCAAGCAGGACGGCAAGCAGCAGTGAGCAAAGTCGTTTCATATACGCCTTTCCGGGCTTCGCCGAAAAGCCCCGGGAATCGACGCAATGCCCTATCTCATTGTACGCAAGGCGGGATCGGTTTTCAACCGCAAAGTTGTTGCATAGTCGTAAAATCATCGTTCACAAAAGATTCGTTTGTCAACGATGCAAAACTATGCTATATAATACAGTAGTGAGGTATGAAACAATGAACATTGTGGTATTGGCAGGCGGGCTTTCGCCCGAACGTGAAGTATCGCTTTCAAGCGGTACGATGGCTTGCAACGCGCTGCTGTCGCTGGGACACAGAGCGATTCTCGTCGATTTGTTCTTCGGTTTGCCCGATTGGGACGGCAAGACCGATTTGTTTGCGAGTGCAAAACCGCTCGCGCCATATCGCGTGGGCGAACGCGAACCCGACCTCGATGCGCTGCGGCGTTCACGCACGGTCGGCTTTAACGAGTATATCGGCATCAACGTGCCGGAGCTTTGCGCGCAGGCGGACATCGTCTACATGGGTCTACACGGCGACTGCGGTGAAAACGGCAAGCTGCAGGCATTCTTCGACGAGCACGGCATTCGCTACACCGGTTCCGGTCCGAAGGCGTGTGAAGCGGCGATGGACAAATGGATCAGCAAACAGTTGTTTATCAAGCACGGTGTGCTGACGCCCGACGGCGTATGTCTGCGTGCAGATGAGCCGTTTGACGTCGAACGCCTTTCGATCCCCTGCGTCGTCAAGCCCTGCAACGGCGGTTCGTCGATCGGCGTTTCCGTTGTAACCGACCGCAGCGAGCTGGACGCGGCGCTGAAGCTTGCGTTCTCGAAGGAACCGACCATCCTCGTCGAGGAATACATCAAGGGTCGCGAGCTGTCCTGCGGCATTCTGGGCGATCGTGCGCTGCCGCCGATCGAGATCATTCCGCTGCAGGGATTCTACGATTACAAGAACAAGTATCAGGCGGGCGCTGCCGAAGAAGTCACCCCGGCGAAGATTTCCGAGCAGGCGACAAAAAGCATTCAGAGCATCGCCGAGAAGGTGTTTTCGATCCTCGGGCTTTCGGTATACGGGCGCGTCGATTTTCTGCTGACCGAACGCGGCGAAGCATACTGTCTCGAAGCGAACACCCTGCCTGGCATGACGCCGACTTCCCTGCTCCCGCAGGAAGCTGCCGTCGTCGGCTATTCCTATGAACAGCTTTGCGACGCGATCATTCATATGTCGATGGAGAAAACGAATGGCTGACTTTACGATTCGTGAGATTCTGGATGCGACCGGCGGTACGCTCGTTGCACCGCCCGATTTCGGCGATCCCGTCGTGCACGGCTTTACGATCGACACGCGCACGCTCGTTCCCGGCATGGGATATGTTGCGATCCGCGGCGAGACCTTCGACGGGCATCGGTTCATTCCGGACGCAATGGAAAAAGGCGCGATCCTGTCGATCTCCGATACCGACGTTCCGACCGCGCATGTGCGCGTAGCAGACACGGTGCTTGCGTACCAGAACATTGCGAAGCTGCACCGTGAACGGTTCGATCTGCCGGTTGTTTGCATCACCGGAAGCGTCGGAAAAACGACGACCAAGGAAATGGTCAAGGCGGTACTGGAAACGGCATTGCGCACGCATGCGACCGTCAGCAATCTCAACAACCAGACCGGCGTTCCTACGACCGTACTGCAGTTGACGGAGGACGACGAGGTTTCCGTCATGGAGCTCGGCACGAACCACTTCGGCGAGATCGCGGCGATCGCGCGCGTCACGCAGCCGACGATCTGCCTCTTTACGAATATCGGCGAAGCGCATATCGAGTTTTTCGGCTCGCGCGAGGGCATCTTCAAGGGAAAGACCGAGATGCTTTCCTGCATGCGTCCGAACGGCACGGTGATTGCAAACGGCGACGACGACCTGTTGCGCACGATTCCGAACGCGATTACCTACGGGTTCTCCGAGGGCGTCGCCGTACGCGCCGTCGACCTGAAGGAAGACGGGATTTCGGGTGTTCATTTCACCGCAGAGCTGTTCGGAAAGCGGCTTCCCGTCACGCTCCATGTCGCCGGTAAGCATATGGTTTTGAATGCGCTTGCCGCGCTCACCGTAGCGCATCTTCTGCACGTGCCAGACGAGAAAGCGCTCGACGCGCTTGCGGCGTTTCAGCCCGGCGCAGGACGGTCCGTGATCGTGAAAACCGGTCGGTTTACGGTCATCGACGGCGCATACAACTGCAATCCGACTTCGATGGAAGCGGCGCTCGACGTACTGAAAAACGCCGACGGACGGCGTGTGTGCATCTTCGGCGATATGCTGGAGCTCGGCGAGAACGCGCCGTCATACCATGCGCGCATCGGCGCGTACGCAAGAAACTGCGGCGTCGATCTGATGCTGACCGCGGGACAGCTTGCCAAGAATGCGGCGTTCGACCAGTCGCTTGCGTTCGATACCGTCGATGCGCTCATCACCGCGCTCCCCTCCCTGCTGCACGACGGCGATACGATTCTGGTCAAAGCATCGTTCGGTATGCGATTGAAGCGCGTGGTGGAAGCGATTGTGGCAATGTAAATAAACGATGCAAAAATGCCCTCCGACATTGGATCGGAGGGCATTTGTTTATGCGTTTTTGAGTGTTTCGACGGCGCTCTTTAACGCGTCGACGCGATCGGTCTTTTCCCACGGGAAGTCGGGGTTGCCGAAGTGTCCGTTCTTTGCGGTCTGCTCATAGATCGGACGGCGAAGATCGAGCGTTTCAATGATCGCTTTCGGGCGCAGATCGAAGACCTTCTGCACCGCTTTTTCCAGAAGCTCGTCCGAAACGACGCCGGTTCCGAACGTGTCTACGCGCACGGAAACGGGTCTTGCGACGCCGATCGCATACGCGACCTGCAGTTCACAGCGCTTCGCGAGCTTTGCCGCAACGATGTTCTTTGCAACGTATCTGGCCATGTAGGACGCGCTGCGGTCAACCTTCGTCGGGTCCTTGCCGGAGAATGCGCCGCCGCCGTGACGCGCATAGCCGCCGTAGGTATCCACGATGATCTTTCGTCCCGTGAGACCCGAATCGCCCTGCGGACCGCCGATCACGAACCGGCCGGTCGGATTGACGAGGATGCGGGTGTTTTCATCGAACAGCTCCGCGGGCAGCGCCGGACGGATGACGTGCTCGATCATGTCCGCTTCCAGCTGTTCGTGCGTCACATGCTCGTCGTGCTGGGTCGAAACGACGACGGTATCGATGTGCACCGGCTTGTCGTCAGCGTATTCGACGGTGACCTGCGCCTTGCCGTCGGGACGCAGATAATTCAGCGTGCCGTTCTGACGGACCTTGGTGAGCTTTCTGGTCAGCGCATGCGCAAGATCGATCGGCAGCGGCATCAGGATCGGCGTTTCATCGCATGCGTAACCGAACATCATGCCCTGATCTCCCGCGCCGGTGTCGAGCGGATCGGCATCGATCCCCTGCTTGCTTTCGAGCGAACGGTCGACGCCGAGCGCGATATCGTCCGACTGTGCGTCGAGCGCAACGATAACGCCGCAGGTGCTGCCGTCAAAGCCGAACTTTGCGCGGTTGTAGCCGATGTCGCAGACGGTCTTTCGAACGATGCTTTGAATGTCCACGTAGCATTCCGTGGTGATCTCGCCCATGACGAGTACGAGTCCGGTCGTGCAGGCGGTTTCGCATGCCACACGTGCGTTCGGATCTTCCTTTAAGATCGCGTCGAGCACCGCGTCGCTGATCTGGTCACAGATTTTGTCGGGATGCCCGATCGTGACCGATTCACTGGTAAAATACGATTTTCTCATGTCTCCTTCTTTCCGCCTTACCGACAAACAAAAAAGCTCATGGCGATGAGCTTTCGTGTATCTCATCTTTCAGCTTGCGCTGCGGGAATTGGCACCTTGCATTTGTAGGTTGCCGGACTTCACAGGGCCCGTCCCTCCGTCACTCTTGATAAGGCAATATTGAATTTTCGACGTGTATTGTATCATCCCTTCTTGCAAAATGCAAGTGTTTTCTTTATAATTGTATCATATTCTTTTCAGAGGTGTTTTATGAAGCGTTTGCTTGCTGTGTTTCTTGCTGCAATGCTCCTTTTGGGGTGCACGGCATCACAGATCAACGGCATCATTCAATGGGGCGAAGGCGGCGGCACCGATATGCTGATGCGTCCGCTTTGCACGCTCGCGGAAAAGAAGCTCGGCCGCACCGTTCTGCCGCGCAACATGTCCGGCGGAACCGGAACGCTTGCCACGCAGTACGTGTACGACAAGCCCGCCGACGGCACGACGCTGCTGCTCGGCGCGGAAAACCCCGCCATGTACGATGCGCTCGGACTATCCGATCTAACCTATCGCGATTTCGACTGCGTTCTGCTGGTCGGCTACGAGACGGTCGGCGTGACGGTCGCCGCAAATGCGCCGTATGCGGACTTTGCTTCGCTGATCGATGCTGCAAAGGCGAACCCCGGCACGATCCGTCTTGCCACCACCTCGAAGGGCGGTCTTCCGTGGACCGTCGCACGTTTCATTTATGCCGTGACCGGCGCGACATTTGCCGAGATCCCGTACGACAGCGACGCGACCGCCCGCACCGCCGTTCTGAACGGCGAATGCGACGTGACGGTATCGAAGCTGCAGTCCGGCGTCGAGGCGTGCCGCGAAGGCAAGATGCGCTACCTCTGCATGCTGACCGATGCGCCGGTCGACGCGCTGCCCGATGTACCGCCGATCACCGAGTATGATCCGGCATTTTCCGAATACCTGCCGTGGGGACCGTTCTACGGCGTATTCGTCAAGAAGGGGACCGATAAAAGCACGATCGATACGTTGAGCACGGCATTCGGGGAGGCGTACACGGATGCATCGTACCAAAAGGTCCTCACCAATCTGTATGTGGAGCCGCTCGGTCTTTGCGGACAGGAAGCGAACGAATACATCGAAGCATGGCGCGCCGCAAGTCTCAAGGCGCTGAACATCGAATGAGTGCAAAGACGGACAATCGCACAGCGGAACGCATCTTTGCGATCCTTTTGTGCGCGGCGGGCGCTGCAGCCCTCGCCGCGTCCGTTTTGCTGCAGCTATCATCCGATGGCGTGAACGGCGGCACCTTTCCGTTGCTCGTCTCGGCGGCGTTTTTGCTGTTTGCCGTTTTGAATCTCATCTTTGTCTGCCGATGTGCGGCAACCGCGCCGCGCGGTTCGCTGTCGACGGTTCTCTGGATGATGCTGCTGCTTGCGGGCGTATGTGCTGCGCTACTCCTGCATGTCCCGTTTTGGATCGTCTCCCCCGCGTTTTTGTTCATCGCATGCTTCGCGGTCCTGCATCAGCATTGGCTCAAATCGCTGATCGCCGCTGCGGCGACGACCGGTCTTGTGTATCTCGTGTTCGCGGTGCTGTTCCGCGTGCCGCTTCCGTGAGGTGCTTATGCAGGATTTCGTATCCGTACTGCATCTGTTGATCCGCCCCGAGGTGCTGTTTCCGGCAGCGTTCGGGACGTTTTTGGGCGTGTACATCGGTGCGATTCCCGGACTGTCCGGAACGATGGCGGTTTCCCTGCTTGTTTCGCTGACCTATACATGGTCGCAAACGCCCGCGATCGCGCTGATCATGGGTGTTTTCGTCGGCGTCGTATACGGCGGATCCCGTTCCGCGATTCTTCTGAATATCCCCGGCGCTCCTGCGGCGGTTGCAACCGGCTTTGACGGCTATCCGCTTGCGCAGCGCGGCAAGGCGGCGGAAGCGATGGGACTTGCCTGCGTGCAGTCGTTCATCGGCACGCTGCTCGGCATTGCCGCGCTCGCTTTTCTGACGCCGCAGATCGCAAAGATTTCATCCCTGTTCCGCTCGGTCGATTATCTGCTTCTCGGTCTGCTTGCCCTGCTGCTGGTCGGCAGCGTTTCCAAGGGGCGCATAACGAAGGGACTGCTCGGCGCGGCGCTCGGACTGTTTCTCGGCTGCGTCGGCAATACCTCGCAGTTTTCGGTCAATCGGTTTACGTTCGGCATCCGATATCTTGACGGCGGAATCGGGTTTATCGTCGCGATGATCGGTCTGTTCGGCGCGGGCGAAGCGCTGTATCAGCTTTCGATCGACG
>DFEW01000030.1 GCA_002369195.1 Christensenella sp. UBA3792 | reverse complement strand
CGCCGACCCCGACGCCGACGCCGACCCCGACGCCCACGCCGACCCCGACGCCTACGCCAACCCCGACGCCCACGCCGACCCCGACGCCGACACCGACGCCCACGCCGGTTCCGCAGGTCAACGGCACGGTCGAGTGGAACAAGAGCGACGTGCAGTTCAAGGGCACGACCGCATATGTCATGTACGACGGCAAGGCGCATACGCCGCGCTTCACCGTAAAGGATGAGAACGGCGATACGATCGACCCGTCCAAGTATGACTACGAGTACAAAGAGAACACGAAAGCCGGTACCGGCTATGTGATCGTTACGTTCAAAAACGGACTTGCGGGAACCTGTCAGGGCAGTTTCAAGATTTATCTGCCCGCAACGACCCAGACGACCGTTGAGAATGTCGACGAGGGCATCAAGCTGACCTGGGCGCCGGTCGAAGGCGCAGCGGGCTATGTCATTTACCGCAGAGCTTGGAGCAGCACCACCAACGGCTGGACGACGTTCGCAAGATGGAACAACACAACCGACACGACCTACATTGACGGCGTCGATGCGGCGCATAAGGTCTATGCGGGCACGCGCTATCAGTACGGCGTCAAGGCGTACTTTGCGCGGCGGCTCGATCCGATCGCGAACGTCGAGATCGGCGGCAACGTGAACGAGCCGTCCGGCAACTTCAATCTCGGCATGGTCGGTCCGCTGAAGACCACGGTGCGCATCACCACGCGTGTGCTGAACAGCGTGACGGGCGGATCGAAGCAGCTCACGGTCAAGTGGACGGGCAGTTCGAACTTCACCGGCTACGAGGTACAGGTGGCGACGGACGCAGACTTTACCAAGAACGTCAAGACCGTGAAGATCACCAACGCCAAGACGTACCAGACGAATGTCACCGGACTCAAAGCCAAGACGACGTACTATGTACGCGTGAGAAGCTATCACGAGTTCAACGGCATGACCTATTACGGCGGCTGGTCGAACGTAAAGAGCGCAAAGACAAAGTAAATATCGAATCAAACGAAAAGACGCCGGATCCCGGCGCCTTTTCGCTTGCATGTATTGTCTCCTGAAAAGGAGTATTAGGTGAACCAGATCACGCCGTCAAGCTTGTACTTTCTGTACAGCTTGCAGAATTGCGCGATCGAGCAGACGATCGCTTCGCCCTCCTTGTAACGCACGCCGTTGACGGTCTGCGCATAGGAATCGGAGAAGTAGACCAGTCCATCCTCGATGCCGTGGATCAGCAGGGTGTGCCCGTACTTCTTGCCCGCCTTGCTCGTGCCCTTCTGAAAGCCGATGAGAATGTTGCGCGCATGCGCGTCCTCGCGCTCGATGGCGGTCAGCGCCTGTTCAAGCGTGTATTTCTTTGCGCTGTAGGAACGGATTTGATAGCCGCCGGTCGTCTCGTCCTTTTTCGAATAGATGTCGAACTCGCGGTTGCCGTTGCAGCCGATATACTTCTTGTTGATGCCGAGCACGACCAGCTGCTGATTGACGTACTTGCCGCACTTGCCCTTGAACGACTTGACCTTTGCGCGCTTCTTGGCGCTCTTGTAGGTCTTGCTGATCTGCTCGATCAGAGATTCGTCGCGCACATCCTCCATGACCGTGCGGGCGAACGTGCCGGTCGTGCCGATATCGGCGGTCGGCTGCAGCTGTTCGGCAAGCGCCGGACGGGGCAGAAGCGCAGCGAACAGACTTGCCGAAGCAAGCATCGAGACCGACAGCGCTTTCCATCGAATCATGCGTTCCACCTCCTGTGGAGGGTATCGTATCACAGAAAAAAGCGCTTGTGCCGATTTTCGATGTTTCTTTAAAATGTGTTTTCAAAATATCCGATTATTCATACCGGGGTTACAGTTTGGTCCAAAAATGACCGATTTTTCTTCATTTTTCGTACATTTTTGCAAAAAAAGAAAGGGGGCGGAAAGCCCCCTTGTTCGACGCTTATTTTGTCTTTGCGCTCTTGACGTTCGACCAGCCGCCGTAGTACGTCATGCCCTCGAACTCGTGGTAGGAGCGCACGCGCACGTAGTAGGTGGTGGACGACTTGAGACTCTTGATCGTCGTCTGATACGTCTTGGCGTTGCTGATCGTGACGGTCTTGACGTTCTTGGTAAAGCCGGAATCGGTCGCGATCTGCACTTCGTAGCCGGTGAAGATCGAACTGCCCGCCCACTTGACGGTGAGCTGCTTCGATCCGCCGGTCACGGTGTTCAAGGTGCGCGTGGTGATGCGCACCGTGGTCTTCAGCGGTCCGACCTGACCGAGGTTGTAGTTGCCGGACGGTTCGTTGACGTTGCCGCCGATCTCGGTGTTTGCGATCGGATCGAGGCGGCGCGCGAAGTATGCCTTGATGCCGTACTGGTAGCGCGTGCCCGCATAGACCTTATGCGCGGCATCGGCGCCGTCGATATAGGTGGTTTCGGTCGTGTTGTTCCACCGCGCGAAGGTCGTCCAGCCGCCGGTGGTGGAGCTCCACGCGCGCCTGTAGATGACGTAGCCCGCGGCGCCCGTAACCGGCGCCCAGGTGACCTTGATGCCGTTGTCGACGTTTTCAACGGTCGTCTTGGTCGTGGCGGGCAGATAGATCTTGAACGTGGCGCGGATCGTGCCGGTATAGCCGTTCGTGAACGTGACGAACAGGTAGCCGGTGCCGGGCTGCGTGTTCTCCTTGAATTCATAGGTGTACTGGCTTGCGTCGATCACGTTGCCGAACGCATCCTTGACGGTGAAGCGCGGCGTCTTTGCCTGTCCGTTGTAGAGCACGTACGGGGTGGAACCGGTGAACTTGACGTCGCTGCTGTTCCACTCGACGGTGCCGTTGATGCCGGAAAGCGTGAACGGCTTGAAGTCGGTCGTGAGCGTGCCCTTCTGGGTCTTGCCGCCGGACTGCAGGTTCGCAAGCGTGATCGATTCTACCGTCGCGCCGCTCGTTGCCGTAAAGACGATCGTGTCGTTCTCACGCAGCGGAGCGTTCATGCGGAAATACAGCGAGATCAGCGGCATGCCCTCGCGGATGCGGCAGCCGTAGGTGGTCGCCATCGCGAGCAGCACTTCGCCCTCGTCATGCTGATTGACGAGCAGCATGTAGTTGTTCGATTCGCGGCCGTTGCCGTCGACCGAATAGAGGTAATCGACGCCGAAGTCGTGCGAATTGCGGTAGTAGCTCAGCTGATCGGGATCGTAGTTGAGACCGAAGTTGATCGAGGCGAGCAGCGTTTCGTCGGTGATGCCCTCGAGATAGAGGTCGACCTTCAGGAACGTTTCACCGTTGAGTGTGACCGTGTTTTCGGTGGCCTCGCCGCCGTTGATTTTCAGCACAAATGCGTTGTCCGCGGATGCGAACGCGGGGCAGAGCGCGAACAGAAGAACCAGCGCAAGGATCGCGGCTGTCAGTTTTTTCATCGTAGAGTCCTCCGAACTGCGGTGCCGTCCGTACAAGGGACGACAGCCAATATTCAAAATGAGTATATCATATAGATGTCCGTTTTGCAAGTGCCGGCAAATCTTACCGGTGCCGTTTGAAATCCGAAAACCGGGTGTTGACAAACGCAATCGATCGTGCTATACTACGTCCCATCATATACAATATATGAACGCAGGGAAGGAGGACGCGTGTGATGGCAGTCCGTACCGTGAACAGCTCCATGATGATGTGCATGCCCGTGATGCGGCTTACGATTCGCCGGATCATGCGCTGCCGCGTGTAAAAAACGCCCTGCATGATATGACGTTTCCGGAAGCCGCAAAAACGGCTTCCGTTTTTGTTTGCAAAAAAAGAGAAAGTGAAGGAGAACACACATGAAAAAGACAATCACCCTGCTGCTTGCAGCGATTCTGACCCTCGGCGCGCTCACCGCGTGCAGCAAACCCGCGACCGAAGCGAAGCGCTTTACGATCGCCGTACCGAACGACACGACCAACGAGGCGCGCGCATTGAAGCTCCTCGAGGACAACGGACTGATCAAGCTCAAGGAAGGCGCGGGCGAGACCGCGACGCGGCTCGACATCGCGGAGAACCCGTACAACATCGACATCGAGGAGATCGAAGCGGCGCAGCTGCCCTCGCTCTTAAAGGATGTCGACTATGCCGTGATCAATTCGAACTACGCGGCGGGCGCAGGTCTGAACCCCGGAAAGGACGCGCTGATCCGCGAAGGCGCGGAATCGCCGTATGCGAACGTGCTTGCCGTCAGGGAAGGCAGCGAGAACGAGCCGAAGATCCTTGCGCTGAAAGCGGCGCTCGAAAGCCGGCAGGTTGCAGATTTCTTCCTTGCGCACGGCACGGAGCTCGGCGCGGTCAGCGTCATTGAGAACCCGACGGACGGCTATGATCCCGCGATCGATTATGATGCCTTAAACGGCGTGACCGTGACGGTCGCCGCGACGCCGACGCCGCACGCGCTCGTGCTGAACGAGGTCGTCAAGCCGATCCTTGCCGAGAAGGGCATCACGCTCAAGGTCGTGGAGTTCACCGACTACATCGAACCGAACAACGTTGTCGACTCCGGCGAGATCGACGCGAACTACTTCCAGCATCAGCCGTACCTCGACGATTTCAACAAGAAGAACGGCACGCATGTCGTTTCGATCGCGCTGATCCACGTCGAACCGCTCGGTCTCTACGGCGGAAAGCAGAGCTCTCTGGATGCGCTGAAGTGACATGATCGAACTTCGAAACATCTCCAAGACGTTTGAGAGCGCGGACGGCGCGGTCGAAGCGCTGCGCGATGTATCGCTGACGATCCGCGACGGCGATATCTACGGCGTGATCGGCATGTCCGGCGCGGGCAAAAGCACATTGGTGCGCTGCATCAACCTGCTCGAACGGCCGAGCAGCGGCACGGTGCTGATCGACGGACGCGACATCGCCGCCCTGCGCGAAACGGAACTGCGCAAGGTGCGGCGGAAGATTTCGATGGTCTTTCAGGGCTTCAACCTGCTGTCGCAGCGTACATGTCTCGACAACATCTGTTTCCCGCTCGCGTTGGCGGGCGTAAAAAAACGCGACGCGCTTGTACGTGCGCGCGAGCTGCTCTCGCTCGTGGGACTGTCGGACAAGGCGGACGCGTATCCGGCACAGCTGTCGGGCGGGCAGAAGCAGCGCATCGCGATCGCGCGGGCGCTCGCCACCGATCCGAAGGTGCTGCTGTGCGACGAGGCGACCAGCGCATTGGACCCCAAGACGACGCAGGACATCCTTTCCTTATTGAAACAGCTTCACGAAACGCTGCACCTGACCGTCATTCTGATCACGCATCAGATGAGCGTCGTCGAGCAGATCTGCACGCGCGTCGCGATTCTCGACGGCGGTGCGGTCGTCGAGGAGGGGACGGTTGAATCGGTCTTTTCCGCGCCGAAGTCCGCGGCGGCAAGACGGCTCGTGTTTGCGGACGGCTATGCGCATGTTTCCTCGCCGACGGACGGCAGGCGCTGCATCCGCATTGTGTTCCGTGGAACCGGCACGGCGACCGCCCCGCTGATCGCGCGTATGGCGATCGAACAGGGCGTTCTTGCGAATATCCTTGCCGCGTCGATCAAGACGATTTCCGGCCGCGAGTATGGCTCGATGATCGTCGAAGTGGAGGATGCGGACGCGCTCGCACGCGCGCTTCGCTACCTCAAACAGAATCCCGACATTGCGGCGGAGGAGGTGAACGGGCATGACGAACCTGTGCTTTGAGTCGATCGGCGAGACATGGAGCATCGTCTCCGACGAGTTCCCGTTCGCACTGTGGGAAACGCTGTACGCAACGCTGCTCGCGACCGCATTTGCGATCGCGCTCGGACTGCCGCTCGGCGTGCTGCTGGTGGCAGGGGAAAAGGATGGCGTGCTGCCGCTTCCCAAAGGACTTTTGCATGCGCTGAACATCGCGATCAACGTCCTGCGTTCGATCCCGTTCATCATTTTGATGGTGCTCGTGATCCCGCTGACGCGCGCGATCATCGGCAAGGCGTACGGCACCGCTGCGTCGATCGTGCCGCTCGTGATCGCCGCGTTCCCGTTCATCGCACGGCTCGTCGAAAGCAGCTTGCGCGAGGTCGATCCGAACCTCATCGAGATGGCTCGCTCGATGGGCGCGACGCCGTTTCAGATCATCACGAAGGTCATGCTGCGCGAAAGCGTACCGTCGCTGATTTCGAACTGCACGATCGCGCTCACGACGATTCTCGGCTATACCGCCATGTCCGGCGCGGTCGGCGGCGGCGGGCTCGGCAAGCTCGCGATCACCTACGGCTACAACCGCTACATGTACGGCGTCATGGCGGCAGCGGTGATCCTGCTCGTCGTGCTCGTCCAGATCTTTCAGGCGCTCGGCACCCGCCTCGCCGCAAAGAGCGACAGGCGGCAGCGCTGACGATTCGCGGTTTTGCCGCCGCAGGGAATGCGGTACAATTCTGAACAATCCGTAAATTCGTTTGCCGCACCGGTTCGGGATAGTGGAAATGCCCGAGCCGGTGTGGTATACTGTACTATCCAAGATTATCACCATAGGCAAGGAGGAAACGCCAATGAAATGCCGGTATTGCGGAGGCACGGACAGCAAGGTCATCGACTCGCGTCCGAACGAAGATTATTCCGCCATCCGTCGCCGCAGGGAATGCATCGCCTGCGGACGCAGATTTACGACGTGGGAGCGCATTGAGGAGAATCCCGTGATCGTCGTCAAGCGCGACGGCCGGCGCGAGCCGTTCGAGCGCGAAAAGGTCGCGGTCGGCATTCGCAAAGCTTGCGAGAAACGCCCGATTCCCGCGGATGTGCAGAACCGTCTGGTCGACGAGATCTGCCGCGAGATCAATAATTCTTTAGAATCCGAGATTTCCACCGAGGCGATCGGCGAGATCGTCATGAAAAAACTCAAGGACGTCGACGAGGTCGCATACGTGCGCTTCGCGTCCGTCTATCGCGAGTTTAAGGATTCGCAGACCTTCCTTCAGGAACTGCAGCGGCTGCTGGACGAGAAATGACGCGGGAAGAGTTTGAACGCGCATACGCGAAGATCGTTCCGGCATTCGACTATCGGGAGAACAACGGCGTCGGCATCTACACGATCCCGGCGTTTTCGGCGTACCCGCAGATCGACCACGGCTTTTCGGCACGCACGGGCGGCGTGTCCACCGGATGTTTTTCCTCTTTGAACCTCAGCTTTACGCGACCGGAACAGCGCGAGAACGTAACGGAAAACTACCGCATCTTCTGCGAAGCGGCGAACATTCCGCTTGACAGCATGGTGCTCGATCATTACGAGCACGGCACGACGGTGCTGCTCGTCGACCGGCTCGACCGCGGCAAGGGCTATTCGAAGCCGGAGCTGCCGTTCTGCGACGGGCTTGTGACCGACGATCCCGAGGTCACGCTGATCACCGGTCACGCGGACTGCATGGCGTTCTATTTCTACGATCCGAAAAAACAGGCGATCGGACTTTGTCATGCGGGCTGGCGCGGCGCGCTCGACCGCATCGGCAGCGAAGTCATCCGCATGATGCGCTACGGCTGCAAGAGCGAGCCGGCGGACATCGTCTGCGGCATCGGTCCGTCGATCTGTCCCAAGTGCTTCGAGGTCGGCGACGACGTCGCGGACGACTTCGAGGCGGCGTTCCCGCAGTGCGATCTGCGCGGCGTCAACGCGAAGGGCAAGGCGACGGTCGACCTGTGGCGCGTTGCGGCGGCGCAGTTCATGGAGAGCGGCGTGAAGCCGGAAAACATCCATCCGATGGGCGTCTGCACGTTCGAGGATACGCGCCTCTATTCGCACCGGCGCGACAAGGGACGCACGGGCGGCATGGCGGCTTACCTGCGAATCTTGAAAAACTCGTGAAATGTCGCAAATCCGTTGACAATCGTTGTCCAAAAGTGTAAAATTCATAGGATTCCAAGCGGAAATAAGTAGGAGAACTGAACATGAAAAGAAAGAAAACCATTCGGAACATTGTGATCGCAGCCGTCGTGGTCGTCGTGATCGTCGCTGCGGTTGTTTTGGGACTGTCCCTGCGCAAGGACGGACGCGGCATGAACGCGTTTGAGCGCTCGCGCGTGGCGGCAACTGCGAACGGCGCGTCGATTACGATGCTCGACTACGCCATGACGTTCGACACCCTCGCGCAGAACTATTCTTCCTCCTCGCTGACCGACGAACAGGTCAAGAGTCTGCAGGAGAACGCGGCGACGCAGGCGCTGATGATGAAGATCTACACGAAGGAAGCGAAGGCACTCGGCCTGACGCTGACCGATGAGGACATCAAGGCGTGCAAGACTGCGGCGCAGCAGCAGATCGACGGCATCGTCGAGACGTACACCCAGCAGCTCGTCAACGACGGCACCTATTCGAAGGCGGCGCTCGACAAGCAGGTCGCGAACTATTATGCGATGCTCGGCATGTCGCAGAGCAAGTACTACGACTACTGCCTCGAACGCATCGAAGCGAACTATTACATGGATAAGCTCGAAGAGTACTACAAGACCGAGGGCAGCGACCTGACCGAAGAAGACGTTCTGGCGTACTATCACGAGACGGTCGACAGCGTGAAGGAAAACTACATGGTCGGTCAGTATTCCACCTCGATGATGATGTATCAGTACGGCTACTCCATGCCGCTGCTGTTCGTCCCCGACGGCTTCTTCTACATCGACTTCATTCAGATCACCAAGCAGAGCGAAGCCGAGATCAACGACGTGTTCCAGCAGGTGCTCAACGGCGACATGACCTTTGAGGAACTGATGGAATCCGAGGAGAATCAGAACCCGTACCGCAGCATCGTCGACGGACCGTACGCGATCGGCGAGAACGACCACAGCTATCTGTTCGTCAACGACGACACGTTCGAAGCGGCAAAGGCGCTGGAGATCGGCAAGATCGGCACCTATGTCGTGCCCATGAAGTCCACGCAGGACGGCGAGGAGACGGTCACCGGCTACAACGGCTATCTGTTCCGCCGCGCCGAGGGCACGATGTGCGAAGAAGGCGAGACCGGCACGATCAAGATCGACTATTATCCCGGTGTGCGTGAAAGCGCCGAGAATGGCCTGCGCCAGAAGCGCTGGATGAGCGACGCGGTCTATACCGATGCGATGTACGCATACAGAGGATCGTTCTGATGAAGCAGAAAACGATTCGCATGATCGCATGGATTATGGCGGGACTGATGCTGTTCGGCGTCGTCTTCGCTTTGGTCGGCTTCTTTCTGAGCTGATTGCATCAAAAAAGACAGCGGGCTGTCGGAGTATTCCGGCAGCCCGTTTTTTGTACCCGCACGTTTCTTTGAGAAGAAGGGGAACCGCTTGCGGCGGATAAGGCGCCGTAGGGGCTGACGACCCCGGCAGCCCGCCGGAAGAACAACCCCTCAGTCACGC
>DFEW01000004.1:3302-8530 GCA_002369195.1 Christensenella sp. UBA3792 | reverse complement strand
TCTCCACCTTCAGTCCCCAGCTGCCTTCGGCATAGCCCTGACCGCCGGGATTGTGTTCGCCCTCGTCGGTGCCGCTGCCGTTGCTGTACAGCACTTCAAACGGCATATCGCCTTCGGCGCTCGTCACCGTACCGCTGACTTGATACTGCGCGCCCTGTTCGAGGACCGCACCGGTGTTGACCTCCAGCCGGATGCTCCACATGCCGCCGGAGGTGCGCGCCTCCGTGACGTTCAGCGTCGCCGTTCCGCCGGAAGCGGACGCCGTCGCCGCCGAGCCGTCCCACGCGACCGCGTTAGCCGATACGGAAACCGGCTGCGCTTCGTATCCCGCAGGAACCGTCACGGTGGTTGCTTCCTGCGTCACGGGATACGCGAAACCGGGAAGTTCGATCGGAAGGTAATCCGTCGTGCTCTTCGTGATGCGCACGTTGCTGACCCGAACCGCCGTCCCCTCCGCAACATTGCCGATTTTCAGCAGAATCTCGAGTCTGCCGCTCTCGGTCGGCGTGACGGTATGCGTCACCGTGCCGGAACCGATCGTTTCCGTGCCGTAATCGGTTTCTTCGCCGCCGACGCGCTTATAGCAGGCGGTGCAGCCCGACGCGCCGGAAACATCCATGGTGATCGTATAGGTCTCTCCCTGTTCAAGATCGAGACCCGGCTTTGCATACAGCTTGATGTGCCAGTCGTCGCCGGGCTTGTACACCGTCGCCGTCGCGCTCGACCCGTCGCCGGAAAGAACCGCTTCGGTCCCGTTGTTCGTCTCAAGGTCGAACGAATTGTTCTGCGTCTGATCTGGGGTTCCGACCGGATACGCAAAGCTGTCCGGCAGAATGCTCTGCATCACGGTTTCGAGCTGTTCCAGCTTGAAGTTGCGCAGAGAGAACGTGTTGCCGTCCGCGGTATCGGTCTTGCCGAGCTGCAGGCGAAGCTTCAGAACGCCGCTGCTCTCCGACGGCGTGAACGTGTGAACCACATGATCCGCCGTGCCCGCCGTAAGATGCCGTCCGTACAGCGCGCCGTAGATCTTTTCGCTCGTACCGTCATAGCAGACCTCATATTCGGACTGATCGAAAGCAGGCGTGAGATCGAACGAGACGCGATAGGTCTTGCCCGCTTCCGGCGTAAAGCCGGTGTCGACGAACAGTTTTGCCTTCCAGACGCCGCGATCCTCCGGATTCTCCGGTGCTTTGACGATTTGCATGTCGACGCCGGATCCGCTCTCGTTCATTTCGATCACATACCCGTCGTCGTGTCCTTCGTACGTCGTATCGGATCCGCTGAACGTGAACCCGTCGAGCGGGATCTGCGCATAGCCGTCCGGAATGCGTTTTTTGACCGTGCCGAGGTCGACCGTGCCGTCCATCGCAAAGTCCGCGGGAAGCAGCTCACGATACGCGTCTTCGATCTCCTCGACGCGGATATTCCCGACCGTCACGGCGCCCGCGCACTTGCCGAGCATGAACTGCAGAACGATCTCATGCGGATCGAAGTCGAATTTGGGAACGGAAAGCAGCTGCACAAACGTCGCTGCCGTGTCCGAAACGCGCTGTCCGTACAGCGCGCCGTATCCTTTTTCGGCGTCGCCGTTGTTATAGCAGATCTCAAAATCCGCCGCCTGCGCCGCGCTTACATCCGCGCTGATGCGGTAATGCCTGCCGGGCTGCGGAATCGCTCCGGTGCGAACGAACAGCTTGGAATTCCAGACGTCGCCGTGGTCCGGCGTTTCCGTCATATTGAGCACGACGCCGGTATCGGTCCGTTCGAGCGACTGTGTATATCCTTCATCGTGCTGTTCATAGACCGCCTGTTCCGAGCCGTACGCGACCGGGGCGGGAAGAATATCGGTATAGGTCGCAGCGTCGGACAGTTCCGCAACCGTAATCTTTTCGACATCGATCGTAAACGGCTGCAGCATGCCGAGCTGCAGATCGAGATACGTCGTACCGCCTTTCGCGCTTACAACGCCGGTCACCTCGTTTTCGCCCGTCCGGATCGGAAACTCCTGAACATCGCCGAACTTGACCCGTCCCGCGACATCGGACGTGAACGTATAGGTAATCCGGTAATCGTTTCCGGGTACCGTCGGGTAGTTGGCCTCAAGCTTGACATGCCATGCCTCCCCGTCGGTTTTCGTCGCGGTGATGCGGTATTTTCCGTCGACCACCCCGGCGCTTCCCTCTACAGCGGTTCCTTCAAACTGTGCCCGGAAAAGCTCTCCTTCCGTGACGGTACGCTCTTCGGCAACCAAATCTTCAAACGTCGGTTGTGCGCCGATGGCCGCGCTCTCCCCGCCCGTCCTCATGCTGAGCGGCTGCACCTTGCAGCCGACGCATAAAAACGTCAGAACGAGCACCCATGCAAACAGCGCTTTGATGTGTTTCATATTGAACGCCTCCTGCCGCCGTAAAATAGGGAAATGATGAAAACAGACCGAAAAAAGGGGGAAAAGGGGGACGGGAAGCCCATCCCCCTTCGGGTGTACGGTTCTTACAGAACGCTTCTCTGGTAGATCTTGACGCTCGTGAACTCGATCGTCACGCCGCCGAGCGCCGCGGTCGCTTCGGAACCGAACTGGAACAGAAGCTCGCAGCCCATGTCCATGATGAACGTGTCGTTCGTCTCAAACGTGAAGGTCTGCTCTTCGGTCGTGAAGTCGATGCTTTCGGATACGCGCGGATCCCAGCTGCCCTGCGGATTCAGGAAGAAGCCGCAGGAAACGGGCTTGGTCGCCTTCGCGGTGATCTCGACCACGAAGTAGCTGTCGGCGGGCAGCGTGATCGGGCAGATCAGCTTGTTGTGCCAGTCGACCGTGCCGCCGTCGTCGATGCGGTAGAACAGCGAGCCGTCCGCCGTCCAGATCGTGCCGACGCCATGCTCGTTGTCCTCATCGGTGCCGTTGAAGGTCTCCCACGGATACTTGTCCTTGTCGATGTTCTCGACGCGCATGCCGAACGGAGCAAACGCTTCGATCGTCTTGATCGTTTCCTTGTCGCCGCCGACCTTGCTGAACACGAAGTTCTTGATCGTCAGCTTGTTGGAGGTCACGCCCTCGGAGGGGTTGCCGATCTGCATACGGATTACCGGGTCGGAAACGTTCGCTTCCGCGACGAACTGCGCGGAGATCGTCTTTTCTTCGCCTGCGCCGACGTCGAGGCCGTTGAAGTTCGCACGCGCTTCATGATACAGCGTCGCGCTTTCGGTCAGCGCTTCGCCGCTCTGCGCGTTCTCCGCAGCGATCGTGAAGCTGTAGTTGTACTTGGTGCCCTGCTCAAGCACGACGCCCGGGAGTTCGAGGTTCGCCTTGATGCTCCAGACGCCGCCTTCGGTCGGGTAGTTCTCGATCGTAAACACGGCCGCGCCGTCTTCGAACGCTACGTTTGCCGCCGCGCCGTCGCCCGCTTCCACGGTTGCGCCGCCTTCGGCAAAGTCCGCAGTGTACAGGGGTTCCAGAACCTCTGCGCCGATGCTCTCGTAGATCTCGACCTTATCGATCGTGACCGTGAAGTTTTCCGGCGTGGTGTCTGCGGGGTTATCGGGATTCGGGGTGATCTTGCCCAGATGGAGACGGAGTTCTGCGTTGCCGTCTTCCGTCGGCGTGAAGTTGGATTCGATGCAGGTGATCTTCTCATCCAGACGCGCATTCCAGACTTCGCCGCCGAAGGTAGCCCAGTCTTCCACGTCCGCCTTCTTCGGAATGAAGTGCGCATACGTCGGAGCGGTGGACTTTGCCCAGATCTTGATCTTATAGTCCGCGCCCGCCTTCACGGCAAGGGTCTTGACGAAGCGGATGGCGCCGTCGCCCTCACCGGGGTTCACGATGTCGATCACGAACGCGCCGTCCTTGAGCGCGCCGGTCGCTTCCGCGCCGTCAACTACGGCTTCCCAGCCGTGCGCGTCGGTCGCTTCAAGGGTGGAGAAATCAAAGTCCTTCAGCAGGACCGCTTCCGCCGTCTGCTTGGTCGCGATCAGGGTCGCATACGCTTCCGCGGTCGCGCCGCTCTTGTCGGTAACGGAATACACGAGCTCATAGGAACCCGCGGTTTCCGGCGTCGCCTTGCCGCCCTTGAAGGACAGGACCGGCGAGGATTCGATCGTGATCATCGCGGTCAGGTCGCCGTCTTCGGCATCGGTCGCGGTGACGCCTTCGAGCGCGTCAATCTCATGACCCGCTTCCACGGTGAGGTCGTGAACGCCCGTAATTTCGGGCTTGCTGCCGCCGTCCGCAGACGGGTTCGCCGGAGTACCGGTGCACGCCGCGAGCGAAACGAGCATGGTCAGTGCCAGCAGGATTGCCAACAGTTTCTTCATGTCAGATTCCTCCGATCATTACTGGTTGAGATAACGATCATATGCATCCTGATAGACCTTCTGGATCGCGGCGATGTTGCACTTGCCGGAGAGGTCCTTCTGGAATGCTTCCCATTCGCTGTCGCTGACGCCGCCGTTCATGAGCCAGCGGATCAGGTTCGTGCGGATGTAGTCGTTGAGGTTGGTTTCGTAGTTCGAGAGCGTGTTGAGCTCGTCGAGCGTGAACTGCAGGTTCGGGCAGGGACGCGCGTTCGCCGGCATGAACGGCGTGACGTACGCCGTCAGACGATCAAGACGAAGCTTTGCGCGCGGCTCCATGTTGACCACGTTGTTCCACGCATATTCGCTGAGGTAGATGATGCCCAGCGGTGCATTCTGCAGACGCAGTTCGTCGGTGGTGACGCCTTCGGGAAGCGGCTTCTGCACGAGCATACCTTTCTCGTCGCGCTCTTCCTCATAGACGATGCCGATCGGGCCGTAGTTGATCTGCGCGGAGATGACCGGATCATAGTAGCGGTCGAAGTACGCGAGCAGAACTTCCACGTTCGGGCAGTCCGCGAACACGACGACTTCACCGGCACCGACTTCGGGGTTGTTGGAGATGCAGACCGTCTGATCGCCGTTCGGTCCGATCAGCGGGTTGCAGACGATGTAGTTCTCCGGGTTGGAGACGACCGTCTCGCTCTCCCACCAGTAGAACGCGCCGTAGGTTTCGAGGCCCTTGCCGTTTGCGAGGAAGTTATCCTGCGAAAGCTCGAAGGAGACCTTATCGATCAGGTTCTTGCTGACCCAGTCCGCAAGGAAGTTCGTCGCTTCCTTGAAGCGCGGATCCTGGACGGTGTAGGTAACCTTGTTGTCGATGATGATGCGGTGTTCGAGGTTGTCGTTGAGACCGAACATGCCGTACAGATCGCACT
>DFEW01000004.1:0-3229 GCA_002369195.1 Christensenella sp. UBA3792 | reverse complement strand
GCCAGTTGTTGTAGACAAAGCTCATCGGACGCTCGTCGCCCGCATTGCCGTTGCCGTTCATGTCGTTGTCACGGAAGTACGTGAGCATGGCTTCCATCTGCTCGCAGGTGAGGTTCAGACCGTCCTTGAGATCGGCAGTCGTGATGCCCGTCACCGCGCCGGCTTCGATTGCCGCCGCAGCCCAGTTCTTGTTAAGGAACAGGATGTTCGGGTTCTGCAGAAGGCCCATTTCCTCGATGCGCGGCAGAGAGTAGATCTTGCCGTCCTCGACGTTGATCAGCTGGTTCTTGATGTCCGGACGCTCTTCGAGGATCTTGGAGAAGTTCGGCATGTATTCAAGGTAATCGCTGATGGGGAGCAGAACCTTGCGCTTTGCGTACTTGATAATCTCGCCCGCGCCCATGCCTGCATGGTAGATCGCGTCGGGACGCTTGTCCGCATTGCCGAAGATCAGGTTCTTCTGCTGTGCATACACCGATTCGGAAACGTTCTCCCAGGAGACGAACACGTTGGTGCTCTCATACAGATCCTGCATGATCTTCATGTCGTTGTAATCGAGCGCGGAAGCGTTCTTGGACGAATAGATGCTGAACGACAGCTCCTGCGCGCCCTTCTCGTTGAGGATGGGCTTCGTCGTGTCCGTCCACTGGAAGCCGTAGTCCGCTACGAGCTTCTCAACGCCTGCGCTCTCCTGCTTCGTAGTATTGCTCTTTCCGCCGCCGCACGCAATTGCGGAAACGACGAACAGCAGCGCAACGATCAGTGCGAGTGTTTTTTTCATGATGCTTTCCTCCTAAGTGATGGTTTTATTACTCTTTCAGGGAGCCGATCATGACGCCCTGTGCGAAGTATTTCTGTACGAACGGGTACAGGCAAAGCACCGGCACGCTCGATACGATAACCGAGACGTACTTGAGCTGGTTGGCGAGACGGTACTGCTGCAGGATCGTTTCGCCGCTGCCGCCGGTGGTGCTCTCCGATGCGATCAGGATCTCCTTCAGGACGAGCTGCAGCGGATAGAGCGTTTCATCCTGCAGGAAGATCATCGCGTTGAAGTAGCTGTTCCACTGACCGACCGCGTAATACAGCGCCATGACGGCGATGATCGCCTTCGAAAGCGGAAGCACGATCGTGGCGAAGATGCGGAACGAGCCCGCGCCGTCGATGGTCGCCGCTTCGATCAGACTGTTCGGAATGCTCGACTCGAAGAAGGTCTTCGTCATGAACAGGTTCCAAACCGACAGGATCGACGGAAGGACGATCGCCCAGATCGTGTTGACCAGGCCGAGACTCGACATGACGTTATAGAACGGGATCAGACCGCCGCCGAAGAACATCGGGATGATGAAGTAGATCATGAAGAGCTTCTTGCCCGGGAGGGTCTTGCGCGAAAGCGCCCAGCCCGCGGGGACCGTGACGAGCAGGGACAGCACGACGGTCAGAGCCGTATAGAGGATCGTGTTGCCGTAGCCGCGCCAGATATCGGTGCGCTCCAGGATCTTCGCATATCCCTCGAACGTGACCTTGACCGGGTACAGCACGACGTCGCCGTTCAAGACCGCATCCGGATCGGAGAACGATGCGATGACGATGAAGTACACCGGGTAAAGAACGATCAGCGCGAGGATCGCGAGCAGAATCAGGTTGATCGTGTAGAAGATTTTATCGCCGACGGTATCGCGGAGCGCTCTGCGGGGCATTTTCTCTTTTGCCATAGTCTTCACCCTCCTTACCACAGCGAGTTCTCGCTGAACCGCTTCGAAGTTGTGTTCGCGATGATCAGCAGAACGACGTTGATGATCGAGTTGAAGAGACCGATCGCCGTCGCGTACGCCTGATCGGGAACGCCGGTCAGACCGCGCTTATAAACGTAGGTCGAAATCAGCTCGGATGTCTGCAGGTTGCCGTCCGTCTGCATCAGCAGCGCCTTTTCGTAACCGACGCCCATGAGGCCGCCGATCGACATGATCAGCATGACCGAGATCATCGGCATGATCGCCGGCAGGTCGATGTGGATCACGCGCTGGAAACGGGTTGCGCCGTCGAGGATCGCCGCTTCATGCTGCTGCGGGTCGACGTTGGACAGCGCCGCGATGTAGATGATCGCGCTCCAGCCGAAGTCCTGCCAGTTGCTGGACAGAATGTACATCGGACGGAACGCAGAGCTCTCTAAGAAGTACGAATACCGCTCGCCGCCGAAATGTGCCGCGATGTTGTTCACCAGACCGTAGCGGCCGAAGAACAGCGTCAGCATACCGACCAATACGACCAGCGAAATGAAGTGCGGCGCATTGAAGATCGTCTGCAGCGTCTTGGAGAGTCTCTTGCCCTTCAGAGCGTTCAGCATCAGGGAGACGATGATCGGCAGCGGGAAGCCGATGATGAAACCGATGATGCAGATCAGGAACGTGTTCTTCATCAGCGGCCAGAACATCGGGTCGGAGAAGAACCGCTCGAAGTTCTGGAACCCGACCCAGATCGTCGAATCCGACAGGATCTTGTCGCCGGGCATGAAGTCCTGGAATGCGATCAGCACGCCGTAGATCGGCATGTAGTTGAACAGGAACACCACGATGACCGCGGGCAGGATCATCAGCAGGAACGGGTAGTTGTCCTTAAACTGACGAAGCCGTCTGCCCTTCGGCACCTTCTGCTTTTCCGCACGCGGTTTGGCAGCACGCGCGGGCTTTGCTGTTTTGACTGCTTCCATGTGCGTCCTCCCTGCTCAGAAGTCGTAACGCTTGCAGACCGGCGCGTCCTTACCGGCGGACTCGGCATCGTACCAAATCAGGTTGTTGCCGCTTTCCTTGTCGAACATCTGGATCAGGATCGGCTTGGTCGTGAAGTTGACCGTTCTGCCCATCGAAACGTCGGTCTCGAGGTCGAACGTCGGGATCAGCATGACGACTTCGTCCTGCTCGCAGCGCGCGTGGATGTTGTACTCGCTGCCCATCATCTCGGATACCTCGATCTTTGCGACCAGCTCGCCCTCGCCCACCGTGATGTGCTGCGGACGGATGCCTGCGATGATGTCCTGCGTCTGTACGCCGTTTGCTTTCAGCGCCTTCTGCTGGAAGTCGTCAAGCTTGAAGCGGACGCCGCGGATCTCCGCGTAGTACACGCCGTTTTCGAGCACGACCTTGCAGTTGTCGAAGAAGTTCATGACCGGCATGCCGATGAAGCCCGCAACGAACAGGTTGACCGGCTTGTTGAACACTTCCTGCGGCGT
>DFEW01000015.1:30050-31155 GCA_002369195.1 Christensenella sp. UBA3792 | reverse complement strand
GTTTGTCATTGATTCCTTTGGCTTGAGGTGCCGCTAACGGATATTGCAAATAACATCATCTTTTTTCACTTTTCATAATCCGGAAAACCAGATACGGAGGGCGTTTCCGGTTCGAAAATTTACTGTATTCTTTACTGTATTTTGGATTTTTTTGCTTGTTTTCCACGGTCCGATTCGTCCAAGCAGTACCATCGTGTAAAGCCAAAAAAGTGCCTAAAATAGGGACTTTTTGGATTTTTTCAGCGTTTCTCGACTTTTCCGGATTTTGGATTTCGAGAACTGTTAACCGAAGGGTTGTAAGTTCGAGTCTTACCTGGGGAGCCAAAGAAAAAGACCGTCGTTTGACGATCTTTTTATTCGCACATAGCAAAAGAAGCCCTCCGTGCGACGGGCTTCTTTGCGTTTGATTACATCAGCTTGCGGAACATTGCTTCGAACTCAGCGAGCGTTGCGGGACGCGGATTGCCCGGTGCGCAGGCGTCCGCCGCCGCGGATTCGCACAGGAACGGAAGGTCCTCTTCCTTGAGCTTTTCGAGCTTGGTCGGGATGCCGACGTCCACGGAAAGCTGCTGCACCGCGTCGATCGCCGCCTTGCGGTACGTTTCCTGATCCATGCCCTCGGTGTTCACGCCGAATGCTTCCGCGATCGCCTTATATTTCTCGCCGGTGGCTTCCTTGTTGAAGTCCATGACGATCGGCAGCATCATCGCGCAGGCGACGCCGTGCGGTGTATCGTAGACTGCGCCGAGCGTGTGCGCCATCGAGTGCGCAATGCCGAGACCGACGTTCGAATACGCCATTGCCGTGACGTACTGTGCAAGCGCCATGCCCTCGCGACCGTCCGGATCGTTCGCGACCGCTTTTCTCAGGTTCTTCGCGATCAGCTGAATCGCCTCAAGGTTCAGGCAATCGGACAGTTCCCAAGCGGCTGCGGTGGTGTAGCCCTCGATTGCATGCGTCAGCGCGTCCATACCGGTGGATGCGGTCAGTCCCTTGGGCATCGAAGACATCATGTCCGGATCGACGACCGCGATATCGGGGATATCGTTCGGATCGACGCAGACGAACTTGCGCTTCTTTTCGACGTCGGTGATGACGTAGTTGA
>DFEW01000015.1:8606-29999 GCA_002369195.1 Christensenella sp. UBA3792 | reverse complement strand
TGATGACGTAGTTGATCGTGGATTCCGCACCCGTGCCGCCGGTGGTCGGAACCGCGATCGTAAAGACCGTGCGGTGCTTGGTCGGCGCAACGCCTTCCAGTGAGCGCACATCGTAGAACTCGGGGTTGTTGACGATGATGCCGATGCCCTTGCCGGTATCCATCGAGGAACCGCCGCCGATCGTGATCATGAAATCTGCGCCGGATGCGCGATACGCGTCGACGCCGTGCTGCACGTTTTCGATCGTGGGATTCGGCTTGATGTCCGTATAGAGTTCGAACGCGATGCCGTTCTGCTCCAGAAGATCGGTGACGCGCTTGGTTACGCCGAAGCGGACGAGGTCGGGGTCGGACGCTACGAACGCCTTCTTGAGTCCACGGGCTTTGACGATGCCGGGGATCTCATGGATCGCACCGTGTCCGTGATAGGAAATGCCGTTCAAAACAAAACGATTGACTGCCATAAATGTTCTCCTTTGTCTCCTTTGTTCGATTTTATGAATAGTATATCAGTTTCCCCGCCGGTTTGCAAGAGCTAACTGTCGATCGGATGCGATGTTCACGCCTTCCTCCGTACGCTGATATATAGAGTTTTAGCACAAACGGTGGTTGCTGTCACCATGCGAAAATCAACAAAATTGCAAACAAATACCGCATCCCGAATCGTAAACCCGGGATGCGGCAGTCTTGATGAACTCAGTCCAAAAGCGCGTGCAGCGCCGCAAGATAACAGTCGACCGCGCCGAACAGGTCGTCGAGCGTGACGTACTCGTCGACGGTGTGCGCGAGGTTCTCTCGCGAAGGTCCGAAGCCGAAGGTCGGAATGCCCGCTTCGCCGGCATAATAGCTGCCGTTCGTGCAGAAGCTGTAGCCGGTAATCTTCGGCGCGTAGCCGCGTTCCTCCATCGCCTTCTTGACCGCAAGCGTCGTTTCGTCCGGCGCGAACCACCACGGTGCGAAGAAGCGTTCCGCGCTGACGGTCTCGCCGGTCGAGCAGGTTGCGCTGCCCATCGGATAGGAGACCTTGGCTTTCAGCGTCGGGTCAAGCCGTTGCTGCTCGTCGATGATCTTCTGAATCGGCGCAAGCACGCTCTCGCGCGTTTCGCCGACGAGCAGGCGGCGGTCGAACGTCGCCTTGCAGTAGTGCGGCACGACGGACGCGCCGGGATACGGCTCGGAATGCAGATCGGTCAACACGAGAATGCCGTCGCCGACCATGCGTTCGTCGTGCGTGACGGGCAGCTTCGTGATCTCGTTGATCAGTCTGCACATCGCCGTCGCGGCGTTCACGCCCTTTTCCGGATTCGCGCTGTGGCACGGAACGCCGAATGTTTCCAGCACGATTTCCGCGCGACCGCGCTGCGAGAGTTTCAGATTGCCCTCGGACGCTTCGCCGATGATGACGAGATTCGGATGCACGCGCGCGTCGACTTCGCGGGCGCAGACGCCCTCAAAGCATTCCTCCTGCACGACGCCCGCAAACCACAGCTCGCCGCAAAAATCCGTTCCCTTTTCCCGCAGATACTGCGCCGCCGCCACGGCGAACGCCGCATCCGCGCCCTTCATGTCGCTCGTTCCTCTGCCGTACAGCTTTCCGTCGCGCACAGTCGGCTCAAACGGCGGTGTCGTCCAGTCGGACGCGTTTTCGGCGGGAACCGTGTCGACGTGTCCGTCGAACAGGACGCGTTTGCCGGGTCTGCTGCCCTTGATGCCCGCGACAATGCTGCCGAACCGATCGATCTGCGCGCTCTCAAAGCCGCTGTTTTTGAGATATTCCTGCAGGATAGCCGTCACGCCCTGCTCCTCGCCGGAAAGACTTCTGCAGGCGATCAGGCGCTTTAAAAGGTCCAATACTTCCGTTTGCAATGCTTGATTGATCATTTCGTTCCCTCCAATACCGTTCCTGCGCAAGCGCCGGTGCGCACGCCGTTTTCGATTGCCGCCTGTCCGTTGACAAGCACCCAGTCCATGCCGTCCGAAGGCCTCTGCGGATCGTCGTACGTCGCATTGACGTGTACCCGATCCGGATCAAACACCAGAATATCCGCATCCGCGCCGACCGCGATGCGTCCTTTTTTCGTCAGCCCGTAGCGTTCCGCGGGGCAGAACGACATCTTTTTGATCGCTTCCGGCAGTGTCAGCGCGTGCCGTTTGTTGACATATTCCTCGATCACCGTCGAGAACGCGCCGTATACGCGCGGATGCAGCTTTCCCGAGGTCGGGAACGTCGCATCGGAAATCACGTACGACAGCGGACTTTTGAGGATCGTCGCGATATCGTCCTCGCAGGTGATAAAATCGATCATCGTGATCTCGCACTCGTTGCGCGCCAGCAGGTCGAGCGCAAAGATCGCCGGATCGCCGTCCCCCGCCGCCTCGGCGACGGACTTGCCGACGTATGCCGCATCCTCCGAATTGCGGATCGAGGACAGGAAAATCTTGTCCCAGCCGACCAGATACGAATAGTTGTCGAAGTCGCGTCCGTTCTTGAGCCGGTCGAGCAGCTCGGTGCGCTTGCACGGATCGTTGAGCCGCGCGGTAATCGCCTTTGTGCCGCCCTTCAAGAACTCCGGCGGCAGAATGTGCATCAGCTGCGTGCTGCCTGCGGTGTACGCATACACGTCGCAGCCCGCGTCGAGTCCGTCCTCTCTCGCGCGCTCGATGTGTGAGAGCGCTTCTGACGCAAGATGATGCCAGTTGATGCGTCCGCTCGCCTTCAGGTGGCTGATCTGAAGCGGTACATGAAGCGCTTTTGCGACCGTGATCATCTCATCGACCGAGGGCAGCAGTCGCATCGCCTCCTCGCGCGTGTGCACGGAAAGCACCGTATGCGTGTTGCGCAGCGGCTCCAGAGCGCGGATCAGCTCGTCGGTTGTGTAGAAGCACTCCGGCGCATAGCCGAGACCGAGCGAGACGCCGCCCGCGCCGTCCGCAAGCATGCCTTCGAGCAGCCGATGGATTTTAACAAAGTCCTCATCCTCCAGCCGCACCTTCTGAAATCCTGCAGCAGTCGCGCGGATCGTGCCGCCGCCCGCAAGCATCATCGCGTTGACGGGCATCGGATGCGCCTTCAACGCCGCATGATATGCCTTCAGCGATTCGGTCGGGATCCCTTCGAAATCGCCGGTCACCGGATGCAGGTATGCCGCCGTCGCCGCCATGTTCTCGCCGAACTGCGGCGCGATCGACAGTCCGCAGTTGCCGTTGCCGATCGACGTGATTCCCTGATACAGATCGCAATCGCCGTAGTTCGGGCGGAAGATCGCCGCGTCGGCATGACGGTGCATGTCGAGAAAACCCGGACAGACGACCTTCCCCGCCGCATCGATTTCCTTTTGTGCGGGAATCCCTTCAAGGTCTCCGAGCGCCACGATGCGTCCGTCCTTGACGCCGACGTCCATGCGCATCGCGTCCGTGCACTGCCCGTTGATCACTTCGCCGTTACGAATACAAAGATCGAGCATTCTTTGCCTCCCAAAAAACTTTCATGCGGCGTTCCGCCGCGATTCCTATGCTACCACCGAACCGGTGTTCTGTCAATCGAAAGGAGCCGACTTTCATCGGCTCCTTCGGACTTATGCAATTACCCCTAATTACATGGGCTGTTTCTCTTTTTCGATCAATGCCGCTTCCTCTTCCGGCGTCAGATATGCGCTCGGAGCAGGCGGTACGCCCATCTTCCACTCGATCAGGTTGACGATGAAGAACGCAACCACGGAGACCAAGCAGCCGAATACGACCGGCATAAGGTACTGCGACGGGCCCCAGAAATGCCATCCGAGGAAGCCGAGCGTACCGGCGACGATGGAGATCAAGCCGGAATGCTTGGTGGCCTTCGGAACGACAAGGCCGAGAGCGTATGCCGCGAACGGACCCGCGCAGCGGATGCCGAATGCGAACGTATTCAGCGAAATGATGCTGGACGCGATGCCGAGCAGCTGGATCGCCATTGCAATCAATGCGCCGATGACGTTGCAGAAACGGGTCCAGAAGATGATTTGTTTCTCGGAGAGCTCCTTCTTTCCGCCGAAGCCCTTATACAAGTCGTTCATGATCATCGTGGACATACAGAGCAGGTTCGAGTCAGCGGACGACATCGTTGCGCAGATGATTGCCGCGGAGACAAGACCGGTGATGATGCCGGGTGCATAATGACCGGTGACTGCCATCATCGCGTTGCTGGCGTTGACGCCGGGGATCTGATCCTGCAGTGCGAACGCAGCAAGACCGAGCAACGTCGGGAAGACGGACATCGCCGCCATCAAAACCGCAGAGAGCAGGGACGCGTTGCGCGCGGTCTTCTCATCCTTTGCGGTTTCGAAGCGGGTGACCATTTCAGGCCCGACAAGGAATGTGCAGATGTACTGGAAGATATAGCCGATGATGGATGCCCAGCCGATTGCGGTGAAGTCTAACTTCACATCCGGGAGCTTTGCGGAGATCGCTTCCCAGCCGCCCGCGTTGTGGAGGACGATCGGGGTTGCGATTGCAAGACCGACAAGAATGATGATGAACTGAACAAGGTCGGAGATCTGGTCTGCGATCATGCCGCCGAACGTGGTGTAGAGGATGATAACGATGCCGGCGAAGACCAAGCAGACATTCAGCGGGATCGACGGGATCAGGGCGTTGATAACGGAGCCGGATGCGAGGATCTGCGAAGAGGTCAGGCAGAACAGAGAAAAGACGGACAGAACAGCCGTGAAGTTGCTGGACAGCTTGCCGAAGCGGCGGCCGACAACTTCCGGAATGGTGATTGCCATCGTCTTGCGGATTTTCGGTGCAAAGTAGGCGAGCGGGATCATTGCGACCGAGCAGGCCAGGACGTACCACATTGCCGAAAGGCCCCAGTCACCGAACGCCTTCGTCGCGACGCCCGTGGTGCAGCCGCCGCCGATGTTGTTCGCGGACAGAGAGAACGCGACCATAAAGAGGCCCATTCTGCGTCCTGCAACGAGGTAATCTTTGGAGTTCTTAATCTTCAGCTTGCTTACGATGAAGCCGACGACCAACATGCCTACGAGATATGCCACTACAATAATGAGCGGCAACACTTGAATTTGCATACTTACTCCTCCTGATGCATTTCTTTCGGGTCTTCCCCGATGTCTGCATTATAAACCGATTGTGAAAAAAATGCAACATTTTTCATATATATTTCACGATTTTTGTTTAAATATACAGCTATACTTCAGTTTTTGTATCAATCGGAAACAACTGATCTTCTTCCCCGCCCTGTCCGATCCGTCAAAAAAAAATCGGGGCGCTGTCGCCCCGATGAACGGTCATGCCTGTTCTTCCTTCAAAAGAAAGTCAAAAAATGCCGGTATGCGCTTTTCCCAAGCCGCTTCGTTGTGAACCGCGCCGGGGATCACGCAAGCGGAGATGTCCGCGCCGGACGCGCCGAAGATGTGAATCCGTTCTTTCATCGTTCTACACCGAACGCACAAAGCCGACAAACCGCGAGCCCTGATACGTCAGCCGTCCGCGATCGCCCTCCGTCAGCGCGTCATACACCGTTTCGTCCACATCAAATGTCCGCTGCGCACGGTCTGCGGTCAGAAACGTCACGTGACGGGACGTGAACCTCGTGTATCCGTGCGCGCCCGTCGTGTCGCCCGCGACCGGATGCCGTTGTACGGTTGTGTGCTTTTCGAGCACGGACGCATCGACCGTCGTCTGCGCCGCGCGGTCGTTTCTCTTTTTGCGTACGATGCCTGTCACGATGATCGCGGCGATCCCGCCGGAGACGATCAGAAACAGAACGGCAAACAGAATCACGCCCAGCAGAAAAACGCGGCTCATTTCTCCCCTCCCGTTTCGTCATGCAGCAGGAAATCGAAGAAGACCGGTATCCGCTTCTCCCATGCCGCCTCGTTGTGCACCGCATCCGGCACGACGCGCGCCGCGACGTCCGCGCCGGCCGTGCTCAGCCATTTCGCCGTGTCGAACATGTCGGCAAGCGCTTTGCGATCTCCGTCGATCTCGCCGGTGCCGAGGTCCATATAGATGCGCGTCGGATGCGCAAGCGGATGCGTTTGGATCAGTTCCTTCATGCGCCGCATGCTGACCCATAAGCTCGACGACAGCGCCGCGCCTTTCGAAAAGACGTCGTTGTACGCGACCGATGCGTATAACGTCATCAGTCCGCCCATCGAACTGCCGGCGATCATGGTATGTTCGCGGTCGGGCAGCGTGCGATAGGTGCGGTCGATCTGCGGTTTCAGCACCTTGGTGAACCATTCCATCGTCAGCTCGCCCTGTGCCCGAAAGGTTCCGTAGGGACTGCGGAAGCTCCACGGCGTGTATTCGTTGATGCGGCGGTTTCCCTCGGGATTGCATTCGACCGCAACGAGAATGAGCCCGAGCCCGGTCTTTTCGAGGTATTCCTTCATCCCCCAGCTCTTGCCGTAGGTCGCGTGGCTGTCATAAAACACGTTGTGTCCGTCAAACATGTACAGTACCGGATAGCGGCGCTCGTCCCTGCGATAGCCCTTTGGGAGGTATACATACAGGCGCCTCGGCTCCTTGGTCGGCAGCGTCGGAATCTGAATCTTTTGAACGATGATCATGTCTTCTCCTTCCGTACAAAAGGCCGCTGTGCGCGGTCTTCTGCAGCAATTTCGTTATACGTTGATGATGGTTTGAATCGTGTCCGCGCAGGCGTCGAGCTGATCCTTGCCCGCAATGACGCAGACCGTTTCGTCCGCCGCGACGTCCTCAACGGCGTCGCACAGCTTCAGGAGGTCTTCACGCGTCGTGCCGATCAGCTGACGATAGCGGTCGACGATCATCTGCCGCGTAATGCCTCGGAAGTGGAATACGGTCGCCGCCGCCATTTTTGCGGATGCGTTGCGCAGCGGATCGATCGCGGAGACCGCGCTCAGGATGTACCCGGTCAGGTCCGGCTGCTCGCTGCAGAACGCGCGGATGAAGTCCGCCGTGCGCTTCATCACGCCGATCGAACGCGCGGGCTGCGGATCGCGGTAGGTATAAAACATCAGGTCGCCATGATCGCGCGCGACAAAGCCGCAGCCGTATGCGCCGCCCTGCACGCGGATCTCGCCCCAGAGATAGACGTAATTCAGGATGTTCGCAAGCACCGGAAAGCTCCCTGCGTATCGCTTGCCGTGGCGGTACAGGTTGCTGCCCATAACGGCAAAACCTACCTGTGCGGGAATCGACACGCCCTCGCACCCGTGCGGGAGCGGTTCAAACGCTGCAAACGGTTCCGGTACGGTGCCGCCGGTCGGAATGCCCTCGATCAGCGCATCGACCGCCGCGTCCTCCACGGCTTCCATCGTCGCGACCGTCATGCGTTCGCGCGTAAAGATGCGCTTTGCAAGCGCTTCCATGCGTTCCAGCAGCGCTTTTTTCGCCGCCTCGTCTGCTTCGTTCATGCGGTTCAGCCATTCGATGAACGAGACGCCGCCGATCTGTTCGTCGACGAATCCGTTCGCGGTCTGCTGTGCCGCGACGCGCAGCATCGCATAGCGGTGACCTTCGGCGGGCAGGGACAGCTTTGCGCCGACCGCCATCTGCTGCAGGATTTCCTTGAGCAGTGCGACGTCATTCCATTTCGTCTCGGTCAGGATCTCATCCAAAAGCGCGGCCGAATTGACCGCCTGCTCCTTCAGGCACGCAAACGATGCCGTCAAAAAAAGGCGGCAGGTTGCGGGCGAATCGCCGGGCAGCACCGCGGGCGAAATGTCGAGTCGTCCGATCGTGTTCTTTATCGCAAGCGGCAGTTCGCTTCTCGAATGCTTTGCGGTTGCAAGACTGCCGAGCAGCGTCGTCATCACCGGCAGCAGCGGCAGCTCATCCGTCTTCAGATCGTTCGCCGCAAAGTATGCGCGCAGCATGGCGGTATTGCTCGAAACGATGTTGTTGAGAACCGGCACGCCGTTTCTCTCGCCCGCTTCCATGATCAGCTTGTCCGGCTCGTCGTTGAGATCGGAGAGCTTCAGCATCGGAATCGTCTTCAACGCTTCCTCGCTGTCCGGCTCCTGCTGGAACACGCGCAGCGCTTCCGCTTCCGCCGAAAGACGTTCGCGATCCGCGTCCGTCCACCGTTCGCTTTCCCTGCGCACACGCGCCGCTTCCGCTTCGCGCTTCTGCGCGCCGAGCGTTGCGGACGGCACCATCACGATCGTGACGGTGTGCGTGTTGTCTAAAAAGACGTCCTTGATGAACCGTTCGAAATAGTCGGTGCCGAGCTTTTTCTCCAGCGCTTTGAGCGGCGCGTCAACTTCAAGTCCCTCCGCGGGATCGCCGTCGTACAGCCAGGTGTCGAGCATCGACAGCGCTTCGGTCAGACTTCTCGGACCCCAGCCGGACTCGAAATCGCGCATACGGAACGCAAACGCGTGCAGGCATGCCGAAAGGCGCTGCCGATCGAGCCCCTCCCGAACGATGCGTTCGAGCGTTTCGCGCACCGTCTGTTCGAGCGCTTCGCGCTTGTCTGCGTCGGTGTTCATCGCCTGCCAGCCGAACATCGTCTGCTGCACGCCGTCCTCCATCGACAGCGAAAAGTCCTGGGCAAGCCCCCGGTCGATGACCGCGCGCTTCAGCGGCGCGTCGTTGTCGCCGGTCAGATAGTCGGCAAGCACCGAGCCCGCATAGTTGCGTTCGCGCTCGTCAAACCGTCCGAGCACCGTCGCCCATGCGATGATCGCGCGCTCGTCGGCCGATTCATCCTCACCGATTTCGAACGGGACTTCCTTTACGACGCGCGCGATCGGCTTCTGCATCGGGATCGAAAAATCCGCTTCGAGCATATCGTATGCGCCGAGGAAGGAATCGATCTTTTGAAGCACCGCGTCTGCGTCGATGCTGCCGACGAGGCAGATGCGCGCGTTGGACGGATGGTAATACTTTTTATGGCTTGCGATGAACTGCTCATAGGTCAGGTCCGGAATGCACGCCGGATCGCCGCCGGACACATGCCGGTAGCAGTTATCGGGGAACAGCTCGCGCTGCAGTTCGTTGTACATGACCGTTTCCGGCGACGCGAACGAACCCTTCATTTCGTTGAATACGACGCCCTGGTAGCAGACGTTGTCCCCCTCGCCCTCGTAGCGCCAGCCCTCCTGCCGGAAGATCTCCGGCTTATGGTAGATCAGCGGGTGCAGAACCGCGTCGAGATATACGTCGATCAGGTTCAGAAAGTCGCGGTCGTTGCGGCTCGAAACCGGATAGACCGTCTTGTCCGGATAGGTGAACGCGTTGAGGTACGTCTGCACCGAGCTTTTCAGCAGCTCGACGAACGGCTCCTTGACCGGATACTTGTCCGATCCGCACAGTACGGAGTGCTCGATGATATGGAAGACGCCGGTCGAATCCTCCGGCAGCGTCTTGAACGCCACGGCAAACGTCTTGTTCTCGTCCGCGCGGTCGAGCCAGCAAACCTCGGCTCCGGTCTTTTCGTGCACAAGCTCGATCAGTTTGCAGTCGAATTCCTGCATATCGCGCACGCGCGTGACCCGAAATCCGTGAAGTTGTTCTTGCATCTGCATATTGTTCCTTTCCCGATCCGAAGGATCGTGCTCCGGCTGAACCGGCATTTTTCATATTATACCGTATCCGAAGCGGCGCTGTAAAGGATCGGCGGTGAAAAAACCGTGAATTTCTCCGTGCGGTCTTTCGCGCTTTGATTGGACTTTTCCCGAATCCATGGTATAATACAGCAAAAGCTTTGGGAGAACTGCTATGACGCCTACGGTCTGGACCTATCTGATCGTCTGTCCGCTGGTGCTGCTCGCCGGATTTGTCGATTCGATCGCGGGCGGCGGCGGCGTGATTTCGCTGCCCGCATACCTGCTCGCGGGGATCCCCGTCAAGCTCGCCGCGGGCACCAACAAGCTCGTCAACGGCTGCGGCACCGCGACCTCCGTATTCAAGTATGCAAGGAGCGGCAAGATCGCATGGGATTGCGCGATCCCCGCGGCGATCGGCTGTCTGCTCGGCGCGACCGGCGGTTCGTCGCTTGCGGTCAAGCTTCCGGACAAAGTGCTGCACATCATTATTCTTGCGGCGCTCCCGCTTGCCGCGCTCATTCTCGTGCTGGCGCGGCGCAAAACCGATGAGCGTGAAAAGCAGCTGCCCCGCTCCAAAACGATCCTCTGGTCCTCCGTCATCGGGCTCGTGCTCGGCGTCTACGACGGACTGATCGGTCCCGGTACCGGCACGTTCCTGACGATCGCGTTCTCCGTCGTGCTCGGCATCGGGCTCTTAAAATGCTCCGGCTGTGCGCGCGTGGCAAACCTCGCCTCGAATATCGCCTCGCTGGTCGTCTACCTTCTCAACGGCAGCGTCCTGTTCTCCGTCGGCATTCCGGCGATCGCCTGCTCCATGCTCGGCAACTACCTCGGCGCGCGTTACGCGATCAAAGGCGGAAGCAAGCGAATCCGCCTCGTCATGTTCTTCGTGCTCGGTCTGCTCTTTTTGAAGACGATCCTGCAGGTGCTTGGCGTCATCGATTTCTGAGCGCATTCCCATATTGAACGAATCACAAAAGCGGCAGTCCGTAAACCGGATTGCCGCTTTGTTTGATGCAGATTACAGTTTGAAGATCAGACTCACCAGCACGAACAGCCAGTGCGCGACGACGCCCGCAAACAGACCGCCGATCGTGTGGCAAAGGATCGCCTTGCCGGTGAAGCGGTTGCACTTGAGCGTGTCCATCATGGAAACGTGGGTGGAAAGGTAGCCGCTCCAGCACATGCAGATCGCCGTGAACACCGCGATGTCGTTGAGGTTCACCGCGCCGTCCTCGACCAGCTGCACGATCATCGTGAGCGCCGCGCCCGCGCTGCCGAGCGCCGTGACCGGAATCGCAAGCGCCTGGTTGTTCGAGAACCCGAACAGCGGCTTCAGAATGAATCCGATCTTGCCCGCTACCCACGGCAGAACGGCGATGCCTTCCTTTGCCGCGCCGGTATAGACGCCGTCCGCGGGTGCACCGTAGGTCAGCATCATGACGACCGAGCAGATGATCAGCACGCCAGGAATGATCGCAAGACCGAGGTCGACGCCCTTCTTGCCGCCTTCCATCAGCGCGCTGAGCACGCGCAAAAAGCCCTTCGGCTTCTCGCCCTGCGTCTCCGCCTCCTCGTGCTCCGGTTCGATGACCGCCGGCGCGTCGTGGTCGGAGAATGCGCGTTTCATAAAGAACAGCATCAGCCGCGTCGAAACGATCGCGCCGAACACGGTTGCGATGTTGCCGCACAGCGCCGCCCACGCGACGCCGACGCCGAGCTTGCCGGAAAGCGCAAGCATCGAGCTTGTGACGATCAGTCCCATGCCGAACGCCGTGCCGAGGTTGGTCAGCGCCGGAATCTGGTACGCCTTAAAGAAGCGGCGGAACTTTGTGTCGTTCGCAAGCGTCAGGATCGCGGGATTGTCGGACAGGTACGTCGTGACGATGCCGAGCGCGGATGCGCCGGGCATGCCGAACAGCGGTCTCATCAGCGGCGACAGGATCTTGTTGATCAGCTCGACGACGCCGAATTCGGACAACAGCTCGGAAATCGCGCCCGCGATGACCGCGATCGCCATCAGGTAGAACACCGTGTTCATCAGCACGTGATACGCCGTGTTCATCAGCGTATTCAGCGACTGGCCGACGCCCATCGGGATCGCGAACACCGTGAAGAACGCGATGATCGCCAGCAGACAGACGATCGCGACGACCGTCTTTTTGCGCTTCTCACGCACCGGATCGACCGGCTTTGCGCTGCCTTGTGCAAGCTTCTTCATGTAAAACCGCCCCTACGCGCTTTCGGCGCTTCTTACATGTTGTAATACTTTTCGAACTCCGCCGGATGCGGGATCTTGGAAAGCTCGAGGCACTCGCTGCGCTTTCTCTTGATGTAGTTACTGAGCAGCGTTTCGGGGAACACGCCGCCCGCAGTCAGATAGTCGTGATCCGCTTCGAGCGCGTCGAGCGCCTGTTCGAGCGAGGTGGGCAGCTGATGCAGCTTTGCCTTCTCCTCCGCCGGAAGATCGAAGAGGTTCATATCGTAGGGACCCCATCCGTTTGCATGCGGGTCGATCTGATTCTTGATGCCGTCGAGACCCGCCATCAGGATCGCCGCGTAGCAGAAGTACGGGTTGCAGGTCGCGTCCGGATTGCGCAGTTCGAAGCGGCGCAGGGACGGGCTCTTGGCGTACGCCGGAATGCGGATGACCGCGCTGCGGTTCGAGGTCGCATAGCCGACGGTGACCGGCGCTTCAAAGCCCGGAACGAGACGCTTGAAGGAGTTGGTCGACGGGTTCGTGATCGCGCAGAGCGATGCGATGTGCTTTAAGAGACCGCCCATGAACCAATGCGCTTCCTTGGACAGATGCGAATAGCCGTTGTCGTCGGAGAAGACCGGTTCGCCGTTCTTGAACAGCAGCATATGAACGTGCATGCCGCTGCCTGCCTCGCCGTACACGGGCTTGGGCATGAGCGTTGCGGAAAGGCCGTACTTCTCCGCCGTGTTGCGGATAATGTACTTGATCATCATGGAGCCGTCCGCCATCTTCGTCATTTCGCCGAGCAGCGGTTCGATCTCAAACTGACCTGCGCCGCCGACTTCGGGGTGATGATACTTCACGGGGATGCCCGCCTTTTCGATTTCGAGGCACATTTCGCTGCGGCACTCGTACGTTCTGTCGAGCGGCTTTGCAACATGATAGTGCTTCTGGAACGGAACGACGCAGCCGCGTCCCTCGGTCTCGCTGTTCCAGTACGCCTGCTCCGCGTCGAGGAACGACGCGATCGCGTTGTGATCGACCTTCCAGCCGACCTGGTTGAACAGATAGAACTCAAACTCAGGCAGGATCTTCATCTCGTCCGCGATGCCGGAATCCTTCATGTACTGCACCGCCGCCTGTACGATGTTGCGCGGGTACTGCGCAAGCGGTCTGTTCTGCGGATAATCGATGATCATGGCGTTGCCGATCATGGAGAGCGTCTTGACACTGCAGAATGGATCGATCATCGCCGTTTCAAGATCGGGAATGTAGACCATGTCGCTCTTCTCGACGACGGCATAGCCGTAGTTGGATGCATCGAAGCCGATGCCGTTCTTCATGGTATCCTCGTTGAAATTCGTTGCGGGGATGGTAACATGCCGGAACTGACCGTCGATGTCGACGATCTTGAAGTCCACCATCTGTACATCCTGTTCCTTGATGAGCGCCATAATGTCTTTTGCGGTAGTAGCCATGTGTGACCTCCAGAATATGCTTATGATGCGATTCGACATCCGAATCCAACGTCATTTTAACACACAGAAATGCATTTGTATACGGTCTGCCGTGCTTCGAAAAAAATATAAAAAAACCGGTTTCCCTGCGGTTTGACGGCGCGTCGTTTCCATGGTACAATGCGCACATGAACGCAAGGAGGCGCGCATATGGAACCCGAAACTCTGCTCATCACCGGCTTTATGCCGTTCGGCGGCGATCCCGTCAATCCGTCGTGGGAAGCGGTCAAGGCCCTGCCGGACCGGATCGGCGGCTTTTCGCTGCATAAGCTTCTGCTGCCCGTCGAATTCGGATGCGCCGCCGACCTTGCATATGCCGAAGCGCAGGCGATACGCGCGTCAGCCGTTCTCTGCGTCGGGCTTGCCGCTGGCAGAACCGCTGTGACGCCGGAGGCGATCGGCATCAACATCCGCGACGCGAGAATTCCCGATAACGCCGGTGCGGCGCCCAAAGGCGAACCGATCGAACCGGATGCGCCCGCCGCATACTTCTCAACGCTTCCAGTGCGCGGAATGGTCGAAGCGATCCGGTCCTGCGGCGTGCCGTCCGCATTGAGCTACACCGCGGGCACGTACGTTTGCAACGATCTTTTGTACACGCTGCTGCACCGTTTTGCAAACACCGGCACACGCGCGGCGTTTATTCATGTACCGGCTATTTCGGAGCAGTTCCCGCTGACCGCGCTGTGCCGCGCGCTCGAGGCGGCGATCGAAGCAATCCGCTGATGTAGGGAGAAGTTTTGTGAAGAATCTGTTCAGCAAGGCATTTTTCAGAGAAATGCTGCCGCTCGCAATCCCGATCGCGTTGCAGAATCTGCTGATGGCGTCGTTCCGTCTCATCGATATGCTAATGCTCGGTCAGTATTCCGGCGAAGCGATGGCGGCGGTCGATCTCGCGAGCCAGATGTCGTTTCTGGTCGATCTGCTCTCGTTCGGCGCGTCGAGCGGCTGCGCGGTGTTTTTGGCACAGTACCACGGTGCAAACAACCGCGACGGCATCTGGCGCGTCATGGGCTGCGGGCTCGTTTCGCTTGTTCCCTTGGGGCTTTTGGCGACGGTGATCTCACTCCGCTTTCCCGATGCGATTATGCGCGTTCTGACCGACGACGTCACGCTGCGCGAAATCGGCGTTTCCTACCTGTCCGTCGCCGCGTATTCATACCTCGGCATCGTTCTGAACTCCGTGCTTTCGACCGTTTTGCGCTCGACCGAGAACGTCCGTCTCCCGCTGATCGCAAGCGGCACGGCGGCGGGCCTCAACGCGCTTTTGAACTATACGCTGATCTTCGGGCACTTCGGATTCCCGGCGCTCGGCGCGCGCGGTGCAGGCATCGCCACGGCAATCTCGGCGTCGTTCGGTCCGCTGATCGTGCTGACCGTGTCGCTGATCCGGCGCAACATTCTGATCGCGCCGCTGCGTTCCGTCTTTCGTCTGAAGGGCTTTTTCCTGCCGTTTTGGAAGCGCAGTCTGCCTGTCTTTCTGAACGAAACGCTGTGGTCGGCGTCGATCGTCGTCGTGAACTCGATCTTCGGGCACATGGGCGCGGAGAACTATGCGGGGCTGTCGGCTGTCCGCACGATCGAAAACCTCGTGTTTGTGTTCTTTGTCGGCGTCTGCCATTCGTGCAACATCCTTGTCGGCAAGCACATCGGCGCGGGCGACGAGTCCGGCGCAAAGCGCATCGCAAACGCGTTCCTGCTGCTTACGCCGCTGATGGGGCTTGTGCTCGGCGGTTTCGTGCTGCTCTTCCGCGCGCCGGTCGTCGACCTGTTCGAGCTTTCCGAGACGTCCAAGTCGGTCGCGCGGGCGCTGCTGCTGATGTTCGCGTTCGAGATCGGGCTTCGAAATATCCCCTACATCGCGGTCGTCGGCATCTTCCGCGCCGGCGGCGATACGCGCATCGGCTTTTTCGCCGATCTCGGCGTACAATACATCGTCGTCATTCCGATCGCTGCGCTGCTCGGGCTGGGGCTGAAGCTGCCGTTCGTCACAACCTTCGTCGTGATGCAGCTGAGCGATGACCTCGTCAAAAACATCATCTACCTGACCCATTACAAAAAAGGCACATGGATCAAGCCGGTCACGCACATCGGCGCGGATTCCTGAGCGTACACGAAAAAAGACTGCTGTTGCCGCAGCAGTCTTTATTATTTTTCCGCTATTTTACATCAGCGTCAGGATCAGCACGACGATTGCGCCGATCGAGAGCAGCGCCGCGGCGACGAGCAGCAGCACCGTCTTTTTCGATTGCAGCAACGGCTCGTCCGGACGGTAGGTCCGCTTCTCGGACACGGCGATCGCGGCAAGCCCGATGGCGAGCAGCAGCAGCGCGCCGCCGAATGCGAGCCGGACCTTGCGGTCCTCCCTCGCCTCCTCCGTGCGGATCTGCTCGATCGGCACGGGCGTAGCGGGCGGTTCCGGCGTCGGGTTCGGGATCGGCGTCGGCGGTTCGGTCGGCTCGGGCGTCGGCGAAGGCGTGGGCGAATCGGTCGGCGCAGGCGTCGGTTCCTGCGTGGGTTCGGGCGTCGGCTCCTGTGTGGGCTCCGGCGTCGGATTGTTGCGGTTCGCGACAAGCGATGCGGGATCGATATTCTCAAACAGATCGTTGATCCCGCTGTCCGATCCGACCGTCGTAAAGACGAGGCCGAACCGTTCCAGACTGCACTCGTTCTTGTTGTCGCAATGGTGATACCACAGCCGCTGCGACTGATGGCATTGATATGCTTCCTGTGCAACCGCAAGCCCCGTGCGTCCGTCAAATGCCGAAAGCGGTTCCGTCGCCGTGATGAAGATCGGGTTCTCGCTCGCAAGGTGCAGATACAGCTTCTTGATCTGCCACGCGCCGTACTGCTGTTCGGACTGCGGATCGTAGGTCGGATCGGCGGCAAGCACCGCGGCGCTGCGCATCGCCTCCGCAACGATCATGTGCTGCCAATGCCCGTATTCGCCGTTGACGTCGTGCGTGATCACGACCTCCGGACGGACGCGCCGTAAATAGCGCACGAGCACGAGCGCAACATCCTCCGGCAGGAATTCCTTCGCGCGCGTCTCGCGGTATCGGACGCCGATATCGGGCATGCCCGCCATCAGCGGATAATTGCGCAGACCCATGATCCACGCGCCGTTGAGCGCTTCGGTTCTGCGAATGCGCATGCGCGTGGCAAGGTACAGGATCGTCCCGGTATAGCCGCGCTGTGCGCCGTAGGTCGCGACGACGTTTCCCATAAACAGGCAGTCGTCGTCCGGATGCATCGCGATCACCAGAAAGTCCGCTTTGTCGACCGTCGGCTGCCACGGATGGTAGTTCTTCGGCGCGCCGCCGCTGTACGGGATCAGCGTGCAAAGTTCCGTTTCCGCCTGTACCGTCAGGCGCACGCCATGAATGCCCTCCGCGATCTCGACGCCGCAGTTCCAGTACGGTTCGCCCTCGCGCGTTTCGACGGCGTTGCCGTCCGCATCGAGCAGCTCCACCGTGTACGGCACGGGATCGATACCGACCTTGTCCGTCCACTCGAAGTACACAAAGTCCACCGGTTCGTCCTTCCAACGCACCGAGACCCATTCGCCTTTTTTATACGCAAAGCGCGTTGCCTCGTCGCGGTCGGCAAGCCGATCGCGCAAAGAGGAGCGCTTTCTTGCGTCCGCATAGGTGCAGCGCCTTGCGTGGCTCACCGGCTCCTCCGGCTTCGCGTCCGCAAGCGCGAGGTTCTGCCCCGTGCAGAGCAGCGCCGCGGCAAGCAGCAGCATACAGATTGTTTTGATCGATCGTTTCATTGTTTCACACACCTTTACCGTTACAGCCCGAAGCGTTTCAGCAGCAGCATGAACGCAAGCAGCAACGCGAGAAATCCGAAATTGAACGCAGAGAACGTGCGCACGTAGTGCCACGTCTTGCCGGGGTTGTGATGCAGGTACTCGCGGAACGTGATGAGACTCGCGAGCGACGCGATCAGCGTTCCGACGCCGCCGATGTTGACGCCGACGAGCAGGTCCGCGTAGTTCTGCGTGAACTGCGACAGCAGAACCGCGCTCGGCACGTTGCTGATAAACTGGCACGACAGCGTGCTGACGAGCAGCACGTTGCGGTTCAAAAATCCCGACACGAACGTGCGCACCGGCGCAATGCGCGCCATGTTCCCCGCAAATATGAAGAAGAACACAAATGTGAGCAGCAGCGGATAGTCGACCATCGCGAGCGCTTTGCGATCCGCGAACAGCAGAACGGCGGGAATCACGATCAGTCCGATCCAGTACGGGATTCCGCGGAACACGATCACGATCGACAGCGCGAACAGCGCAAGATACAGCGCGGTACGTCTGCGGTTGAGCTTCACTTCCATGCCGTCGAGCGCAAGCGGTTCGGACTTGACGAACACGATGCAACACAGCGTGATCAGCAGCACCGCAAAGACGAACGGCGGCGCCATGATCTTTATGAATTCGAGGTTCGGGATCTCGAAGCGGCTGTACAGATACAGGTTCTGCGGATTGCCGAACGGCGTCAGCATGCCGCCGAGGTTTGCGGCGATGTTCTGCATGATGAACGTGAACGCCATGTACTTTTCCTTCTTCGTCGTGTGCAGAACGAAGTATCCGAGCGGCAGAAACGTTAAAAGCGCCATGTCGTTCGCGATCAGCATCGAGCCGATGAAGGTGATGTACACGAGCGCAAGCACGCTCATGCGCGTCGTTTTGAACAGCGTCACGACGCGCCGCGCCAGCGTATAGAAGAAATAGATATTGCGCAGCGCGCTCACCACCGCGAGCACGCAGAACAGGCAGGTCAGCGTCCGGAAGTCGAAATAGCCGAGGTATGCGCGATCGACGGGTACGAAAAACATTGTGATCACCGCCGCGACCAGCGCGATCAGCATCACAACGTTCTTTCGGGCAAAGTGCAGCAACGCCTTTGCCGCCGTATTCTGTGCGCGTGCGCCTTCCGCCGCCGCGCCGTGCGTTCCTTTCAAGCTCCCCGTCCTCCGGCCGTGCCGTGTTCATTTGCAGGAAAAACGGCGGGTTCATCCCCCGCCGTCCTTAGGTTTCGGAATCGTTCTTCGGTATTACGGATCGGGCACCCAGATCGGCTCGTAGTGACCGACTTCTTCCTGATCGATCACCCATTCCACGTGCCAGCCGGTCACGCCCTCGTTCTGCTTGTGCGCGTTCTGATCCGCCTTGCATGAATCCTCGTCGAGGAAGACCTTGCCGCATACGTGGCAATGCCACTCGCGGTGCTTGACCTCCGGCTGATCGATGACCCATGTCAGCTCCCAATGTCCGCCGCTGCTCGGCGCTGCGGTCGGCGCGGTGCTCGGCTGTGCAGTCGGGGACGCGGACGGACGGACCGTCGGTGTAGCGGACGGATTGGTCGTCGGATTGCCGGACGGACGCTGTGTGGGTCTCGGCGTCGGTCGGCGCGTCGGCGTCGCGATCGCGGGCGTTGCGGCCGGTTCGACGGTCGGCTGCTCTGTTTCGGTCGGTTCTGCCGTCGCCGCCTGGCGATCAAGCGGACAGATCAGCGCCTTGTGCGCCTCGTCAAAGACGAAGTACGCGCCGAAGATGCGGTTGACCTCCTCCACGCTGACCGGAATCGCGCCGTCGCGCATGTTGCCGTCCCCATCGATCGGATAGTACATCTGCGCAGGACCGCCGTTGATCGATGCAAATGCGAGCTCGTCGTACGCGCTCTCGCCCGCCGTCAGGCCTTTCGCAAGCCGCGGAAACTCCGCAAAGCCCTCGCTGTTGTCCACGCGCACCGCGGGATATTCCGGATACGCAGGCAGGAACCCATACTGACCGGTCGTCTCCTCAAAGCCGTATACATAGAAGCGCACCTCGCCCGCTTCGTCGGTGCAGGCATAGACCGGGACTTCCAGTCCGTCGAGGTCGATCCGCACGAGCGGATAATGCTCCAGCTCCGAATTGGAAAGAACCGCGATATGATAGCGCGGCGCTGCCTCGGTCGCATCCGGTTCCGCGCTCGCCGGCACAGCGGTCGGCGCGGCGGTTGCAGCCGATGCGGGCGTGTCCCCCCTGTCCGAACGGATCAGAATAAACAGCACCGCTGCAAGCGCGATTGCAACAATCACGGCTATGATTTTCTTAACGTCCATACCGCATACCTTTCCAATTTATTGCGGTATGATTGTATCACAGCACGTACCCGATTGCAACGAAACACCAAAAAATATACAGTTTGTTCATCACTTTATCATACAAAAAGGAGCCGTCTCCGTCTCCCGAACGGGACCGCTTTCGAGTACATGGTTCGCATGAGAATGCACTGCCGTCAGCGCCGCAAGCGAAAACCATCACAGCAAGAAAGAGAGTCGCTTTCGGCTCTCCTTCAGGAAAAGATAATTGCTGTCAGGAACATTCGAATTGGAATTTCCAGGAACATCGAATGTGTACGGGGATACGTATATTATTCCCACTCGATCGTGGCGGGGGGTTTGGGGGTGACGTCGTAAACGATGCGATTGATGCCCTTGACCTCGTTGGTGATGCGTGCGGAGACCTTTTGCAGGACGTCCCACGGGATCTTGGTGAAGTCCGCGGTCATGAAGTCGCTCGTGGTGACGGCGCGCAGGGCAAGCACGTAGTCGTAGGTGCGGAAATCGCCCATGACGCCGACGGTGCGGGTGTTGGTCAGCACGGCAAAGTACTGATCCGCCCTGACCTGTGCCGCGTCGAGTTCCTCGCGGTAGATCGCGTCCGCTTCGCGCAGAATGTCGAGCTTTTCGCGCGTGATCTCGCCGAGCACGCGGATCGCCAGTCCCGGCCCCGGGAACGGCTGACGGTTGACGAGCGCGTCGGGCAGGCCGAGCAGCTTGCCGAGACGGCGCACCTCGTCCTTAAAGAGCCCGCGCAGCGGCTCCACGACGCCGATGAATCCCATGTCCTTGGGCAGACCGCCGACGTTGTGATGGCTCTTGATGACCGCGGCATCGGTGCCGGATTCGACCACGTCCGGATAGATCGTGCCCTGCGCCAGAAACTCCGGCTTGCCGATCGTCTTTGCGACCTTTTCGAAGGTCTCGACGAACAGTCTGCCGATGATCTTGCGCTTCTGCTCCGGCTCGGAAACGCCAGCGAGCGCCGCAAGGAAGTTCTCACTTGCGTCGACCGCGATCAGCGTCAGATCGCGCTGCGAGAACGCCGCCTTGACCTGTTCGGTCTCGTTCTTGCGCATAAAGCCGTGATCGACGTAGATGCAGGTGACCTGTCCCGGCAGCGCTTTTGCGAGCAGCGCCGCGCACACGGACGAGTCCACGCCGCCCGAAAGGCCGAGCAGCACATGCCTGTCGCCGACCTGCTTCTTGACCGCTTTGATCTGTTCCTTCAGATACACGTCCATCGTGTAGCCGTCCTCGGCGCGGCAGATATCGAACACGAACCGGCGCAGCATTTCCATGCCCTCCGCGCTCAGCTCCGTTTCGGGATGGAACTGCACGCCGTAGAGGTTCTTTTCACGGTTTTCGAACGCCGCGATCGGGCAGTTAGCCGTGTGCGCCGTTGCGCTGAATCCCTGCGGCAGTCCAACGACGCGGTCGGTATGGCTCATCAGAACCTGCTGCTTCGGCTGCATGCCGCTAAACAACGCCGCTTGCGGATCGACCGTCGCTTCGACCGTGCCGTACTCGCTCGTCTCCGCGGATGCGACTCTGCCGCCCTGCATGTGGCACATCAGCTGCATGCCGTAGCAGATGCCGAGCACCGGAATGCCGAGCGTAAAGAGCGCCGGATCGCACAGCTTCGCGTGTTCGCCGTAAACGCTGTTCGGACCGCCGGTGAAGATGATGCCCTTCGGCGCAAGCGCCTGCAGCGCATCCGGCGTGATATTGGACGGCTTGATCAGCGAGTATACGCCGAGTTCGCGCACCCTTCGCGCAATCAGTTCCTTATACTGCCCGCCGAAATCGACGATGACGATGGTATCTGCCATTCCTGCCTCCTAAAGTGTAAATTCAGATGGTTGTATTGTACGGCACGCGATGCGCCGTTGTCAAGCGCGTCCGCCGTTCACGGAAAACGCCCGAAGGGTTTCCCCCTCGGGCGTATATGCGTTGCTCTTACAGCTCCGCGAAGTACTTGATGGTGCGAACCATCTGGCTCGTGTAGCTGTTCTCGTTGTCATACC
>DFEW01000015.1:8277-8470 GCA_002369195.1 Christensenella sp. UBA3792 | reverse complement strand
CGTAGGTCATGCCGATGATGTCGGAAGAAACGAGCTTCTCGGTGGTGTAGCCGAACGATTCGCTCGCCTGCGCCTTCATCGCCGCGTTGACCGCTTCCTTCGTGATGTCCTTGCCCTTCACGACCGCAACGAGGATCGTGGTGGAGCCGGTCGCAACCGGAACGCGCTGTGCGGAACCGATCAGCTTGCCGTT
>DFEW01000015.1:0-8228 GCA_002369195.1 Christensenella sp. UBA3792 | reverse complement strand
TCAGCTTGCCGTTGAGTTCCGGAATGACGAGACCGATCGCCTTCGCTGCGCCGGTGCTGTTCGGAACGATGTTCGCTGCGCCTGCGCGTGCGCGCTGCAGGTCGCCCTTGCGATGCGGACCGTCGAGAATCATCTGGTCGCCGGTGTACGCATGGACCGTGGTCATGATGCCCGCCTGAATCGGGAAGTTGTCGTTCAGCGCCTTGGTCATCGGTGCGAGGCAGTTGGTCGTGCAGCTTGCCGCGGAGATGATCTTGTCTTCCTTGGTCAGGATGTCGTTGTTGACGTTGAAGACGATCGTGGGCAGATCGTTGCCTGCCGGAGCGGAGATAACGACCTTCTTTGCGCCTGCGTCGATATGCGCCTGCGCCTTCGCCTTGCTGGTGTAGAAGCCGGTGCATTCAAGCACGACGTCCACCTTGAGCTTGCCCCAGGGCAGGTTCTGCGCCTTCGGCTCCGCATAGATGGTGATCTCTTTGCCGTCGACGGTGATAGAACCCGGAACCTTTACGGTCTTGCCGTCCTCTTCGAAGACGGGCTCCTTGGAAGAAACGGTGTGCTTGTTCTCGCCGATCACGCCGCAGTACCCCTTCTGTGCCGTGTCATACTTGAGCAGGTGCGCAAGCATTGCCGGGCTGGTCAGGTCGTTGATTGCGACGATCTTGTAGCCCTTTGCGCCGAACATCTGACGGAACGCAAGACGACCGATGCGGCCGAAACCGTTGATTGCAACTCTTACCATTTGGAAAATCCTCCTGAATATATTTTTGCGTTATTATGGTACAACAAACACGCGGAAAATGCAAGCATTTCAAGTAAGATTTGCGTAAAAAGGCGAATGGAAATCAATACTCGATCGTCTTGCTTCTGACGATGACCGCGCCGCTGTCGGTCAGTCGTCTGGTCAGCGTCATTGTCGCCGTCCCATGCTGCGGGAAATCCTCCGGAACCGGTATGACCAGCGCGTAGTCATAGAAGACCGTGTCGTCATCCGTATACCGATACATCGCCGAATACAGCGTGCCGTCCTCCGAGGGGATATCGCGTCCGTCGATGCTGACCGCTATTGCGATGCCGCCGTTTTTGAGCGTGCCGGCATCGCTGCCGACAATCAGCTGCTGTTCGGGATCCGTCGATTCATAGAGCCGCACCACAAAGCAGTTCGGGAAGATCTCGCCGTACATCCATTCGGCGATCCCGCCGATGTCTTCCTCGGAATCATAGCGCCAGTCGATCCACAGTTCTTCCGACGGAGCAAACGTCTCAACGTGCGTTTTCTCCCCTGCGTCGCCCGAAACCGTATACCGAAGTTCCATCGTCAAATCTGCTTCCTCGTGATACGCAAAATATGCGTTTGCGTCGAATCCGTCGTCCCGATCGCCGACCCGCAGCCGGTAATAGCCGCCGGCGATCTCCTCCGGCGTCAGTTCGATCTCGAGCGCAGGATCCTCATCGTCCGGCGCCGTGAGCCGCAGCGAAACAGACGTGACCCGATCCGGCACCGATATGTTCAGCGCAGCGTAATACACCAGTGACGCACGATAGTAATAGATAACGTCTACTTCGGGCACCGGATCCGGCGTCGCTGCGGGGGCCTGCGTCGGTTCTGCCGTCGGCTCCATTGTCACAGCTGCGGTCGGCCGTGCGATCAAAGCCGGCGTTTCGCTCGCCTGCGCCGCAGGCGGCGGCGTGACCGAAGCGGTCGGATCCTTCGTATGCGGCGACGAAGAGAACAGCAGGCCGACCGAAAACAAACCCATCGCGGCAAAATACAGCATGATCTTGCGCGGTCGGTTTTTAACCTCCTCCGGCACGGCATTCGGCGCGTTTCGATTGAATTCGTCGGGCAAAGCCGGAAACTCAGGTGCGCCGTCCTCGTGAAACTCGGTCGGCATATCCATGATTTCGTGCAGCCGTTTTCTCATTTCTGATGCACGTCAAACTGCGGGAACGGCACCTCAACGCCGAGCTTGCGCATACCGATCAAAAGATCATGATTCAGTACGCGCGCACCCGCGAAGATGTCCGACTCCGCGACCTCCGCGTAGAATTTCAGAACGATCGAACTGTCGTCCAGCCGGTCGATACCGAGATAGACCGGATCGGACTTCATCATTTCGGGATGCGCTGCACGGATTCTTTTGAGCAGCTCCGGTATCTTTTCTTCGAGCGCTTCGACGTCCGTATCGTACGGGATCGGAAACTCCGTAATCGCTTTGGACGAATTGTCCGAGCGGTTCAAGATGTTTTTCATATCCGAATTGTTGATGATCTTGACGTTTCCGCCCGGATCGGTCAGCACCGTCGTGCGCACGCTGATATCCGTGACCGTGCCGCGGAATCCGTTGATCTCGATGATGTCTCCGATGTTGTACTGATTGTCGATCAGGATAAACATGCCCGTGACGACGTCCGCGATCAGACTCTCAGCGCCGAAGCCGACGATCAGGGCGATGATCCCGAGACCGGCAAGGATCGTGACGATGTCGACGCCGAAGACCGACAGCACCAGACAAATACCAATCAGAATGACGATGTAGCGCATCAGGTTGCGCGTCAGCGCGATCATCGTGCGTACCCGGTTGCTCTTCGGTTTGAACAAGCTCAGAATGTAGCCGACGGCGCCCTCCGCCGCAAACAGAACCAGAAGGATCACTGCGGAATGCAGGATCGCCTTCGGATTCCATTGCACGCGCGGAACTTTCTCGATCCAGCCGAGCGCATGTCCGACGAAGTACAGAATCACAGCCGCAGCCGCACATGCGATGATACGTATCAATGCTCGATGTTTTTTCATAAACGCTCCTTTCCGAAACGGACCGTGACCCGTTCTTCGATAAATATATTATATTGGGTATGCTCGTGTCCTGTCAATCATAATGTGTCCATAATGTGTCAAAAAGCTCTCCGCTTGCGCAAAGAGCTTTTCAAATCAGTACAGGAAGTCGATCTTGAGGTCGCTGTCGCCGACCGTGAACGTGTATCGATACCAATAGATATTTCCGTCGTGCGTGTAGGGTGACACGCTGATCATATCGCCGGTGCCGGTCTGGAAAATACCCGCTCCGGACCAGCCCTCCGCAGACGCATAGATCGTGACCCGCTGTCCCTCATATACGGTCTTCGAACCGCCGAACGAACTCCTTGAGAATCCGCATCTGGAGGAGCAGCTGAACATATGCTGCGGCGGTACGGGCGTCGGCTTCGGTGTCGGTTTCGGCGTCGGTCTCGGCGTGGGTTTCGGCGTCGGTACCGGCGTGGGCGGCGCGCCGCCGCTTCCGTCCGACCAGCAGGCATAGACCTTGCACGGGATCCGCTTCTCAAGAGCGCGGTCGTCAAACTTTTGCGCGTTCGGCAGCTTCTCATAGAAGTCGTAGAAGGTGACTGCGTCGATCATATGCCCTTCGACGTCGCACCATCCGGCAAACGTTTTTCCGCTCTTTTCCGGCTTCGGGAACGGTGCCAGATAGCAAAGCTGCCGATCGGCAAGCGGGAACCCGACATAATACGCGCCGAGCAGTTCTTCTCCATCATAGAACTGCAGTTCGAACGCGCTGTGCTGCCACAGCCAGACTACATGGATCTCCGCTTCGCAAACGTCCGTGACGTTCTTCGGCACGATATCGAGATCCTCTGCCCTCAGCGTATTGCCGAGCAGAACGCTGCCGATCGAATGCGGCTGTGCGCCGCTGTCATACAGACTGTCGCGGTATGCCTCGCCGCTGTCCGCAAGCAGAACGTAGCCGATCGCGGTATAGCCCTCCGCCTTCGGAAGCCGCGGAAGCGTATATTCGGTGAACGTCGCCGCGTCAAACGTTGCCTCGCGGTAGATCTCACTCTCATAGACGGTCCGTCCCGCCGCGTTGGTCTGAGGAAGTTCGGAATAAATCGTCACATGGATCCTGCCCGTTCTCTCCTCCCGCGGCACTCTGATCGTGCCGCGCGTTCCGTCCGACCAGCAGGCATAGACCTTGCACGGCACGGGATGGTTCCAATCGCGATCCTCCGGCGTTTCGGCAGGCGGGATCGTCTGATAGAAATCAAACCGGGTCACGACGTCGATCATATGCCCTTCTGCGTCGCACCAGCCGACAAACGTCTTGTCGGGACGCGTCGGCTCCGGGAACGCTGCCAGACAGCAAAGCTGTTCCCGATCCGGTAGGAAGCCGATGTGATACTCGCCGAACAACTCCTCGTCATAGAACTGCAGCAGATGATCGGATTCCTCGCAGGTCCAGACGGCATGGATCTCCGCCTCATGCGTTTCGGTGCCGTCGTTCGGCAGGATGCCGAGATCGTCTATCGTCAGCGTACCGCCGAGCGCAACGGTCCCGATCGGATGCGGCGCTTCGCCGTCAACGATGAGACTGTTAAGATACGTCTGACCCTGCTCCGCGAGCAGCACATAGCCGATCGCGGTATAGCCCTCCTGCTCCGGAAGCTCGGGCAGCCGGTATTCGGTGAACGTCGAAACTTCGAACGTCTGTTCGTCAAGGATCCTGCTCGGATATACGCCTTGCCCGGCGTTTTCCGTGTCGAAGATCTCCGAATATACCACGACATGGATCTTGCCGGCCATGATATCGATCGGCGTCGGTTCCGCCGTCACCGCTGTTGTCGGCACTGCTGTCGGCGCCGGGAGCGGCGTCGGTTCGGACGCATGCGCGACAGCGGACGATGCCGGCGTTGCCTGTGCTGCATCCTCCGTTTCGTTGAGTCGGACGATCGGCGTGATCACGCCGAGAATGACGATCCCGATCGAAGCAAGGTACAGCATGATCTTGCGCACCGTCGACGGTTTCCGTTCTTCACGTTCGACGATCGGTGCGTTCAGGTTGTACTCATCGGGCGGTGCTGTGATCTCTTTGTTCGGATCGACCGCATATTCCGGCGGGATGTCTGTCCGGCTTTGCCACCGTTTTTTCGCGAACAGTTTCATCAGCCGCGCATGTCAATTCTCTGATACGGAACATTGACGCCGAGCTTACTCATGCCGAGCAGCAGATCGCGATTGAGCGCGCGCATGCCCGCATAGATATCCACCTCGGAAACGTCGACCACAAATTTCAGAACGAGCGCGCTGTCGTCAATGCGCTCGACGCCGACATACTTCGGCACGCTGCGCATCAGCGGCTGGTTTGCATCATGGATCTCCTGCAGCATTGCGGGGAGTTTCCCTTCCAGCTCGACGAGGTTCACTTCGTACGGGATCGGGAACTCCGCGATCGCCTTGGATGTGTTGTCCGAACGGTTCAGAATATTCTTCATGTCCGAATTGTTGATGATCTTGACGTTGCCGCCCGCGTCTGTCAGCACGGTCGAACGCACGTTGATCTCCGTGACGGCACCGCGGAACCCGTCGACCTCGATGATGTCGCCGATGTTGTACTGATTGTCGATCAGGATGAACATACCGGTGACGATATCCGCGATCAGACTTTCCGCGCCGAAGCCGATGATCAGCGCAATGATCCCGAGACCGGCGAGGATCGTGACGACGTCAACGTTGAAGATCGTCAGCGCAACGCAGATCGCCGCAAGGATCGCGGCGTATCGCAGAATATTCTTTGTCAGGGAAAGCAGCGTTCTCGCACGATTGTTCTTCGGTCTCGGAAGGCTCAGCAGGAACAGGATCAGACCTTCCGCCGCAAACAGAGCAAACACGATCAAAATCCCGCGCAGCGCTGCCTTCGCATTCCATTGAAACCGCGGGATCTCATCGAGATAGCCAAGATGCTTGCCGATCAGATAGACCAATACAGTGATCAGGGCGCATACAAGCGCCCGGATAAGCGCATAATGTTTTTTCTTCATATGAGCTCCTTTCGCGGGAACGGAATCGGCCGCCGCCGCTTGCTAATTTTGGCTGTATACAGTATACTGTGTTTTGCGGCGTGCTGTCAATCGCCGCGGAAGGATTTGCTGCACATGTATCCGGAAAAAGAACCGTTTTTCAAGCATATTGTACGCTTCGACCGTCTCGAACCGTTCGGGTTTCAAAAAACGCAGGACGGCTACCGGTATGCGGAAGCGTTTTTGGACGGCGCGTTTCGCGCGGAGCTTCTGATCGACGCGTCCGGCGACGTATACGGCAGCGTGATCGACTGCGATCTTGAGGAGGAATACCTGCCGATCCGCTCCGAATCGGGGATCGGCGCGTTCGTCGGCTCCGTGCGCGAGGGGTATCGGCAGATTCTCGACCGCGTGGCAAGGGAATGCTTCACCGAGGAGCCGTTTCTCTTTGCGCAGACGAACCGAATCGTGCTCGCGCTCGAACGCATGTACGGCGACAAGCCCGACCATCCGTTTGCAAAGCTTCCCTCCTGCGCCGTGTTCCGCCATCCCGGCACGCGCAAGTGGTACGGGCTTCTGATGACGCTGAAGCGCTCGGTCGTGACCGGCGAGGATGCTTTGACCGCGCCGACGATCGAGCTTCTCAATCTCAAGATCGACCCGGCGCGCAGCGGAGCGCTCCTGCAAACGCCGGGCTTCTACCCCGGCTATCATATGAAGCGACCGGAGTGGATCAGCATCGTAACGGACGGCACCGTTGCGGACGAAACCGTGCTGTCGCTGCTCGCGCAAAGCCGCGCGTTCGCAGAACGCGGTACAAAGAAAGGCGAGCGCGGCGGACACACCGACTGGATCGTGCCGAGCAATCCGCGCTATTACGACGTTGACGCCGCATTTGCGCAGAGCGACGTGATCCTCTGGAAGCAGTCGAGCGACATTCAGGTCGGCGATACCGTGTACCTCTACGTCGGCGCGCCGGTATCCGCGGTGCGCTACCGGTGCGAAGCGGTCGCCGTCAACCTGCCCTATTCCTTCAGCGATCCGAACGTGCGCATGCGCAAGGTGATGCGCATCCGGCGATTGAAAACGTACGCGCCGGACGCGATCCCGTTCTCAAAGCTGTGCGAGCTCGGCATCCGCGCGGTTCGCGGTCCGCGCACGGTGACAAAAGCATTCTTGGCGTATGAAAAAACCCTGTGAGCGGCACAGGGTTTTTATGTTACTTGTCTGTGTTGAGTTCTTCCGCGACGATGTACAGCGGCCGTTTTTTCAGCTCGTCATACATTCTTCCGATGTACATGCCGTAGATGCCCATGAAGGCGAACAGCAGGGCAAAGAGCAGCAGCCCGCCGTCGACCGCCCACAGCCATTGCGGACACGCGCCGCCGAAAATCGCCGTCAGCACGATCATCGCAACAAGTCCCAGCACGCCGAGCACACCGAGCAGGATGCCGATCGTAAACGGCAGTTCCAGCGGCTTCGACGAGAAGTTGAAGATGCCGTCGCATGCCAGCTTGATCATCTTTTTCAGGGTGTATTTCGTCTTGCCCGCGGCGCGTTCGTCGCGCACATATTCGATCGGCACCGCCTCGAAGCCCATCCACGCGGACATGCCGCGAAGGAACCGCGCCTGTTCACGCATCTTTAAGAACACGTCGGCGACCTTGCGGTCAAGCAGGCGGAAATCACCGGTGTCGAGCGGAATCGGATATGCGCTCATCCACGAAAGCAGGCGGTAGTAGAGCTTTGCGGTCAGCTTTTTGAAGAGCGTTTCGCCCTTGCGCTTCAAGCGCTTGCCGTAGACGATGTCCGCGCCGTCCTTCCACATCTCGACCATCTTCGGAATCAGTTCCGGCGGGTCCTGCAGGTCGACGTCGATGATGATCAGCGCGTCGCCCTTTGCGTGATCCATGCCGCAGGTGACGGCAAGCTGATGTCCGAAATTGCGCGAGAACGAATAGACCTTCACCGTGTCCGGATGTTCCTTCGCAAGGGTCCTCAGCTGCTTCATCGTGCCGTCGCGGCTGCCGTCGTTGACGTAGATAATCTCGTAAGGATGCCCCGTCGCGCGCATCGCCGCGTCCATGCGGCGGTAGGATTCGATCAAAACTTCCTCTTCGTAATAGACGGGAATGATCAAAGAAAGCAGTTTCTCTGCCATTGTTGCCTCCGATTTGCTTTTTTATCAGTATACCGCAAAAAAGTTTCGGTTGCAATTCCTTTTCCGGAGTTATATAATAAATGCGAAAATTCGCATCAAAGGAGAATTCATTTATGGCGATTGTCACCAGTACCGAAATGTTTAAAAAAGCATATGACGGCGGATACGCGATCGGCGCATTCAACGTCAACAACATGGAGATCATCCAGGGCATCACCGCTGCGGCGATTGCGGAGCGCGCTCCGCTGATTCTGCAGGTTTCCAAGGGCGCCCG
>DFEW01000029.1:12902-16314 GCA_002369195.1 Christensenella sp. UBA3792 | reverse complement strand
GCTTTTGCCATTGTAGTTCTCCTTATAAAATATTTTAGCATTTTACCCGCCTGCAGAGACTGCAATGGCAGCGGGCCGACCGTTACCATGTCGGTGCCGCCGAAGCCGAGACTTCGGCTTGTGGAGCGGGTGGCGGGAATCGAACCCGTATAGCCGGCTTGGGAAGCCGGTGCTCTGCCACTGAGCTACACCCGCATGCCTCCATGATAACGTCACTATTTTACTTGCTTTTGTCGCAAATGTCAACGGATAAAAACAGCAATTGTCCGCCTTTTTCGCATAAACTGTTCCATGAAGCGAACGATTTTCCTGCTGCTGTCCGTTTTCCTGATCGCCTGCACCGCGCCGACGCCGCCGTGCCGCCCGATCGCCCTGCTCCCCGATCCGCCGAAGTTCTTTGTCGTGCTCGATTACGGACACGGCGGAAGCGACAGCGGGGCGGTGGGGATCGATACGGGCGTGAAGGAATCCGATCTCAACCTGCAGCTCGGCGAGCGCGTTGCAAAGGCGCTCGAGGATCGCGGCTGCTTTGTTCTGCGCACGCGCACCGGCGCGGATGCGATCGGCAAAACGAAGCGCGACGACATGGCGGCGCGCGGCGCGATCCTCTGCACGGAAGGCGCGGACTGCACCGTTTCGATCCATATGAACAAATTCGCCGACCGCTCGGTTCGCGGTCCGATGTGCTACTATCAGGCGGGCGCGGAGGAAGGACAGGCGCTGGCGCAATGCGTGATCGACGCGCTGACGGAGGCGCTCGGCAAAAGCGGACGGCTTGCGAACCCCGGAAACAACTTCGTCACGCGCGTTCCGAACGCGCCTTCGGTGCTCGTCGAGTGCGGGTTTTTGAGCAACGCCGAGGACGAACGCATGCTGTGCGACGAGGCGTATCAGCGGCTGCTTGCGGACGCGATCGCGTCCGGCGTGCTCGCGTATCTCGATCCGTGAGGAATTTGCATAAATCGACGAAAAGCGCTTGCGCAGCGGACAAGCAGTTGCTATAATAAATCTACCTTTATACCCGAAAGGACCCTTTATGAAAATCATCGAATTAAAAGAAACGATCACCGCGTCGAACGATCGCGACGCGGCGGCTTTGCGCGGCGAGCTGAAGGAGAAGGGCACCCTGCTCATCAACCTGATGGCGTCTCCGGGCGCGGGCAAAACGACGCTTTTGGAGCGCACGATTCACGACCTTAAGGACCGGCACCGCATCGCCGTCATGGAGGCGGACGTCGATTCCGACGTGGACGCGGTGCGCATCGAGAAGATCGGCGCCAGGGCGGTGCAGGCGCATACCGACGGCATGTGCCATATGGACGCGGGCATGACGCGCCGCGCGCTCGAAGCGCTGGGGGACGAGCCGTTCGACCTCGTCGTGCTCGAAAACGTGGGCAATCTGATCTGCCCCGCGGAGTTCGACACCGGCGCCGGCAAGTGCGTGATGCTGCTCTCCGTGCCGGAGGGCGACGACAAGCCCCTAAAGTACCCGCTGATGTTCTCGGTGTCCGATGTGCTGATCATCACCAAGACCGACGTCGCGCCGTACTTTGATTTCGACTTTGACGCGTGTGTTGCGCGCGCGAAGCGCCTGAACCCGAACATCGAGATCTTTGCGGTTTCGTCAAAGACGGGCGAGGGGTTTGAAGCATGGGAAAACTGGCTGGATCAAGCCGTGAAGAACTGGAAGAACGAACCGGGGAAAACGATAAAGGAGAACTAACATGCCCGAAGTTTACGACCAAAATCCATTGACGAAATCCAAGTATGACGGTGAAGCGGTTCTGAACAAGAAATACGCGGAGCTCGGTCGCCGCATCACGGACAACGTACCGCACAAGCTGAAGGGCCTTAAGACGACCGACGAGGAGTACTGGGGCCTTCGGGAAATCCTCAACGAGAATGAAGTCGACGTCGCGCTTTCGATGAAGCAGCGCAAGTGGTACACCTACGAACAGATCTACGAGATGAACAAGGCGAAGATGAGCGCCGAAACGTTCGCGGAGACGATGAAGCTGCTGTGCGTGCACGGCTTTGTCGAGTACGACTACGGCGATCATTACGACGACAACGGTCCGATCCCGAACGCGCCCAAAGAGCTGCGCTACCGCACGAGCTACTTTGTGCCGGGCAGCGCGGAGCTGTTCAACTCCTCGCGCGATCGCGTTGAGAAGAACCCGCCGGTCACGCGCATGTTCGAGCGCATGACGTTCCTGCCCCTCGAACACATTACCCCGATGGTGCGCCCGGGCGGCAACGGCATCGGTATGCACGTCATTCCGGTCGAAAAGGAAGTGCAGGCGAACCGCGAATCGATCAGCATTGAAAAGATTTCCTACTGGCTGCAGAAGTACGACGGACACCTGTCCGCGGGCATCTGCTCCTGCCGCGCGTCGCGCGCGATGCTCGGCGAGGGCTGCACGGACGACGAGAACGACTGGTGCATTCAGGTCGGCGATATGGCGGACTACACGGTCGAGACCGGCAGAGCGCATTACATCACCAAGGAGGAAGCGCTCGAAATCTTGAAGCGCGCCGAGGAAAACGGCTACGTGCATCAGGTCACGAACATCGACGGTTCGGATCACATCTTCGACATCTGCAACTGCAACGTCAAGATCTGCAATGCGCTGCGCACGTCGCTGCTGTTCAACACGCCGAACATGTCCAAGTCCGCGTTCACCGCGAGCGTCAAGAAGGAAAACTGCGTCGCATGCGGCCGCTGCGTCGAGGTATGTCCGGCGGGCGCGCTGAAGCTCGGTCAGAAGCTGTGCAAAAAGGACGGCACCGAGGTGCAGTATCCGAAGTCCGTTCTGCCCGACCGCATCCGCTGGGGCAAGTACGCGTGGGACGAGAACTACCGCGATTCCGCGCGCGTCAATACGCACAAGACGGGCACCGCGCCGTGCAAGACGGCATGCCCCGCGCACGTACCGATTCAGGGCTACCTCAAGATGGCAAAGGAAGGCCGCTACGAGGAAGCGCTGGCGCTGATCAAGCGCGAGAATCCGTTCCCCGCGATCTGCGGCAGAGTCTGCAACAAGCGCTGTGAGGACGCCTGCACCCGCGGCACGATCGACAAGCCGGTCGCGATCGACGACGTCAAGAAGTTCCTGGCGGAGCGCGACCTGCACGCCGAAACGCGCTACGTGCCCAAGAAGCGGATCAACAACCTGACCGGCGAATGGCAGCAGAAGATCGCCATCATCGGCGCGGGTCCCGCGGGTCTGTCCGCCGCCTACTATCTCGGCGAGATGGGCTATCATCCCACGGTATTCGAGAAGAATCAGAAGCCCGGCGGCATGATGACCTACGGCATCCCGTCGTTCAAGCTCGAAAAGGACGTCATCGACGCGGAGATCGACGTGATCCGCGCGCTCGGCGTCGACATCCGCTGCGGCGTGGAGGTCGG
>DFEW01000029.1:6896-12855 GCA_002369195.1 Christensenella sp. UBA3792 | reverse complement strand
GCGTGGAGGTCGGCAAGGACGTCACGATCGAAGAGCTCAAACAGCAGGGCTACGAAGCGTTCTATATCGCGATCGGCTGCCAGGGCGGACGGCTTCCGGGCATCCCGAACGAGCGTGCCGAGGGCACCGAGATCGCGGTGAGCTTCCTTGAAAAGGCGCTTTCCGACAACAGCCGCAAGCTTGAAGGCGACGTGGTCGTCATCGGCGGCGGCAACGTGGCGATCGACTGTGCGCGCACCGCGCACCGCTTCGGTGCCGAAACCGTTTCCATGTTCTGCCTCGAATCGCGCGAGACGATGCCCGCTTCGCCCGAGGAGATCCGCGAGGCGGAGGAGGAGAACGTGAAGATCGAGCCGTCGTGGGGTCCGAAGGAAGTGCTCGTCGACGAAGCCGGCAAGGTCAAGGGACTCGTGCTCAAGCGCTGCGTCTCCACGATCGATCCGGAGACGGGCAGATTCTCCCCGAAGTACGACGAGAACGAGACGATCACCGTCAACGCAAAGACGATCGTGTTCGCGATCGGTCAGGCGATCGAGTGGGGCAAGCTCCTCGAGGGCACGAATGTCAAGTTCCATCACGGCAACTACCCCGTTGCGGACAAGTTCACGTATCAGACCGACGATCCCGCGATCTTCGTAGGCGGCGACGTGTTCACCGGTCCGAAGTTCGTGATCGATGCGATCGGACAGGGCCACGAGGCGGCAGAATCGCTCGCACGGTTCGTGTCGAAGAACAACGTGAATCAGACGCTCGGCCGCGACCGCCGCTTCTTCAAGGAGCTCGACAAGAACGACATCGCGATCGATTCGTACGATCACGCACAGCGCCAGGTTCCGGCGGTCGATCCGTCGATCGATCCGAAGAACGGCTTCAAGGATCCGCGTCTCACGCTGACCGAGGAGCAGGTCAAGATCGAAACCTCCCGCTGCCTCGGCTGCGGCGCAACGATCGTCGACGCGAACAAGTGCATCGGCTGCGGTCTCTGCACGACCCGCTGCGAGTTCGACGCGATCCATCTGCTGCGCGATCATCCGCAGAACTCCGATATGCGCCGCGCAGAGGACAAGGTCGGCGGACTGCTCGGCTATGCCGCAAAACGCGCGGTCAAGATCGTGCTGCACAGCGGCTCGCAGGAAGCGAAGATCATGCGCAAAAAGCGCAAGGAATACAACAAGGCGACCAAGGAATTCCACAAGACGCATCCGCACACCGGCAATTCGGTCAGCGTCGAGGAATTGATGAAGGACTGATATGCACGAGATGGGCATCATCCTGCATCTCGCGAAATCCCTTGAGGAGACGGCGGAGCAGGAGAAGATCAAAAAGATCACGCGCGTGACGCTCGAGGTCGGCGAGGTCTCCGGCATCATGACGGACTACTTCACGGATTGCTGGGATTACTTCAAAAAGCGCCATCCGGTGCTCGACACCGCCGCGCTCGAGATCGAAACGATTCCGGCGGTCACGTACTGCAGCAGCTGCGAAAAGACCTATCCCACGGTGCAGTACGGGCGCACCTGTCCGCACTGCGGCAGCGGCGAGACCTGGCTCGTGCAGGGCAACGAGTGCATCATCAAGGAAATCGAAGTCGAGGACTGAAAAAAGGAGCTTCCGCGCGGAAGCTCCTTTTGCATATGCGTTTTACAGCAAAAACCGGCTGATGAGCCAGACCGCGGCGATGATCAGCAGAAAGACGACGGTCGCCGCAAGCTGACCGAAGCGCGCGGAGAGAAATGAATCGAGCGCGCGGTAGTTGAAATAGAGCCAGATCATCAGGGCGATGAACAGCAGAAGAAGCAGAACGTATACGAACCGTTTTTTGCGGTAGCCCCAGAAAAAGAACGGGACGGAAACGAGCGCGGCGACGGCAAACAGCAGCAAAAGACCCTGGACGCCCTGCGTGACGCGCGCGGCGAAGCGGTAAAGCGCCGGCATCATAAAATAGAGCGCGACGGCTGCGGCGACGATCCCCGCGATCAGAAGTACGTCGAACAGCTTGGAATGCTTCTTCATACCGCCCATAGGATCACGCATGCGGCAAAGGACAGCACGAGCATCATGGCACAGCTTACGGGCCACCTGCCGTCCTTATTGAAGCCGTAAATGTCCTCCATGCGGCGCGGCTCCGGCAGCGCGACCACACGGTAAAAGTAGAAGATGCCGTATGAAATGACGGGCACCAGCCCCAAAAACACCCAGCCGAAGCCGAAGTCCGTGCGCTCAAAGAAGCACAGCGACACGATCGCGAGCAGCGGGCAGAAGAGGTGCCAGAACAGATCGGGACCGATCAGAAGCTTGTCCCACGCGCCGGACAGCGGACCGAGGATCAGAAACACCGTGAGGAACGTGACCGCCACGGCGACGGTGCCGACGTACTTTAGGAGGATCACCCAAAGCGGCAGCGTGCCGGTCGAAAGCCATGCGACGATCACGACGAGCGAGCAGAGCGCGCACAGTTCGTTGGACAGCACGGTAAAATAGCGGAACAGCGAAGCAAAACGGAACTGTTTCAGTCCGATCACGGTGCAGATGAGGTTGATCGCAAAGAGAAACGCGTTGAGAATGACGGACGGGATCATGGCGCGCGATCAGAATCCGAACAGGTTGAGACCTGTTTTCGGGTCGAGACGGCGTTCGACACGACCGGAAACGGTGCGCAGGAACAGCTCGCCGGTCGCGCCGATGCGCAGCGACAGCACGTGACCGCCGTGTACAGCGTGATCCTGCGTACAGGTCGTCGCATGCAGGTGCAGGTACGGCTTGCCGTCGCGTTCGGTCACGCTGCCGAGCAGCGAGGTGATCTCCATGAATTCGTTGTACTCGCGCGTAAGGTACGCGCCGGCGGCGAAATCATACACGCCGAGCACGGCATGGTCGGCGGCGCCGATGCCGGAGATCTCGCCGAGCAGCACGTGCTCCTCTTCGCAGAGCGCGAGCAGGCATTCAGCTACGTCGTCGCCGAGGTCGAGCCGGATGAGATAGGTGTCGTTAAATTTGCGGTACTCCACGGGAACCTCCTAAAACGTGCGGAACAGCGCAAGAATGAAGAAAGCGGTCGGCATGGCGAAGCTGAAGCTGTCGAGCCGGTCGATCGCGCCGCCGTGTCCGGGGAACAGGTTCGAATAGTCCTTGATGCCCGCCTGCCGCTTGATTGCGGACGCGCACAGATCGCCGAGCTGTGCGGCGAGCGTGCAGAAGAACGAGGCGATCAGATACACGTACAGCGGAACGTTCGTGTACGAGCGCAGGATCAGCCAGATCAGCACGCCGCTCAAGGTGCCGAGCACGGTGCCGGATACGGAGCCCTCGATCGTCTTGTTCGGACTGATCGACGGCCAGAGCTTGTGACGGCCGAACCAGCGCCCGAAGAAGTACGCGAACGCGTCGCAGAACGAGGTCGCAAACAGGGTCGTGAACACGACGGGGTAAAAGATTTCATCCGGCTCCACGGCAAGGTAGCAGAATCCGAGGTACAGCGCGCACGGATAGAAGCAGATCGCGAGCGACGCGGCGAGGTCGGCGACGCGCCAGCCGCGGAACAGCCCGATCACCATCGAGACGATCAGCACGATCGACACGGCGGAGAGCAGAAACACCGTTTCGTTGCGCAGCAAAAACAGCGCGGCGAGAATCGCGGACAGGATGCGCGCGATCCACGGCGTGGAACGGAAGCCGAGCCGGTTCAGCGCGTCGGACATCTCCCGTGCGCCGTAGAAGATCAGGGTATAGAAAAACAGGATGCGCGCGACCGGACCGAGCCAGATGGCGAGCGCAAGCACGGAGACGATGATGATCCCCGTTATGAAGCGCACGCGCGTTCCGCCCTGTTTCATGGCGCCCTCCTGTTTCCCTGAATAGCTAACCCAATAAGTATATCACGAATCTTGCGATTTGTCAGCATTTTTTTGTCGACACGCCGCACCGCAGCACGAACAGTCGCCGCAGCAGCCGCCCTTCCTGCGCTTTCTCAGCGCAAAGAACAGCGCGGCGCCGACGAGCGCAAGCACGGCGCCGAGCACGATCCAGTCGCGCCCGCTCACAGCCGGAACCCCGAGCCGATGAAGTGGACGAGAAACGCCGCGATGTACGCGATCGCGCATTGCAGCAGCACGACGAGCGCCGCCCAGCCCCTGCCGAGCTCGCGGCGGATCGAGGCGATCGCCGCCACGCAGGGCGTATACAGCAGGCAGAACACGAGAAACGACAGCGCGCCGATCTGCGTCAGCACGGCGGACAGCGCCGCTTCGTTCGGGAACAGCACGTTGACGGTGGCGACGACGCTTTCCTTGGCGAGGAACCCGCCGATCAGCGCGGTCGACATGCGCCAGTCGCCGAAGCCGAGCGGCTTGAAGATCGGGGCGATCGCGCCCGCGACCACGGCGAGGATCGAATCCTGCTGATTCTGCACGATGTTGAGCTTGAAATCGAACGTCTGCAAAAACCAGATCACGACCGTCGCGATCAGGATGATCGTAAACGCGCGTTCGAGGAAGTCCTTCGCCTTGTCCCACAGCAGCCGCAGCACGTTTTTCACGCCGGGCAGGCGGTAGTTGGGAAGCTCCATCACAAACGGCACCGCTTCGCCCTTAAAGAGCGTGCTTTTTGAGAGCAGCGCGAAGAGAATGCCGACGAGAATGCCGAACACGTACAGCCCGATCATCACGAGCGCCGCGATCTTCGGGAAGAACGCCGCGGCGAAGAATCCGTAGATCGGCAGCTTCGCCGAACAGCTCATGAACGGCGTGAGCAGGATCGTCATCTTGCGGTCGCGCGCGCTCGGCAGGGTGCGGCTTGCCATGACGCCCGGCACCGTGCAGCCGAAGCCGATCAGCATCGGCACGATGCTCCGCCCCGAAAGCCCGATGCGCCGCAGAAGCTTATCCATCACGAACGCCACGCGCGCCATATAGCCGCTGTCCTCGAGCATGGACAGGAAGAAGAACAGCACCAGAATGATCGGCAGAAAGCTCAGCACGCTGCCGATGCCGGCGAACACGCCCTTGACGATCAGCGAATGCAGCGCCGCGTTGATGTTCCATTGCGTCAGCGCGTTGTCGACCAGAACGGTCAGCGAGTCGATCCCGCTTGCCAGAAGGTCCTGCAGCACCTTGCCGATCACATGAAAGGTCAAAAAGAACACGAGACCCATGATCCCGATGAACGCGGGGATCGCGGTCCACTTGCCGGTCAGGACTTTGTCAATGCGCGCGCTGCGCACATGCTCGCGGCTTTCGCGCGGCTTGACGACGCAGGCGTCGCACAGCTTTTGAATGAACGAAAAGCGCATGTCCGCGATGGCGGCGGCGCGGTCCAGCCCGCGTTCCTCCTCCATCTGACAGATGATGTGCTCGACCATGTCGTGCTCGTTTTCGGACAGCTTCAGCGCTTCTTCGACGTACGGATCGCCCTCGACGAGCTTGCTCGCGGCAAAGCGCACCGGAATGCCCGCTGCCGCCGCGTGGTCCTCGATGAGGTGCATGATGCCGTGCAGACAGCGGTGTACTGCGCCGCCGTTTGCGTCCTTGTCGCAAAAGTCGGTGCGGCTCGGGCGTTCCTGATACTGCGCGACGTGCAGCGCGTGGCTGACGAGTTCGTCGACGCCCTCGTTCTTGGCCGCGGAAATCGGAATGACCGGAATGCCGAGCAGCGACTCCATTTCGTTGATGCGGATCGAACCGCCGTTGCCGCGCACCTCGTCCATCATGTTCAGCGCAAGCACCATCGGCACGTTCAGCTCCATGAGCTGCAGCGTCAGATACAGATTGCGTTCGATGTTCGTCGCATCGGCGATGTTGATGATGCCGGTCGGCTTTTCGGACAGGATGAACCGGCGGGACACGCGCTCCTCGTCGGAGTACGGCGAGAGCGAGTAAATGCCCGGCAGGTCGGTGATTTCGGTGTCCGGATGTCCCTTGATCGCGCCGCCCTTGCGGTCGACGGTCACGCCGGGGAAGTTGCC
>DFEW01000029.1:0-6839 GCA_002369195.1 Christensenella sp. UBA3792 | reverse complement strand
AAGTTGCCGACGTGCTGATTGGCGCCGGTCAGCTGATTGAACAGCGTCGTCTTGCCGCAGTTCTGGTTCCCCGCGAGCGCAAAGGTCAGCTTCGTGCCCTTTTTGAGCGGGGTTTCGGTCTCCTTGACGTGGAAGCGTCCTTCCTCGCCGAGACCGGGGTGCTCGCGCTCGATCTTCGGCAGCGGCTTCTTCCGAACGGACGCCGCGTCGGTCGGCTCGATTTCGATGTGCGCGGCGTCGTCAAGCCGCAGGGTCAGTTCATAGCCGTGAATGCGCAGCTCCATCGGGTCGCCCATCGGGGCGAGCTTCATCAGCGTGACTGCCGCGCCGGGGATCACGCCCATATCCAAAAAGTGCTGCCGCAGCGCGCCTTCGCCGCCGACGATCTTCACAACCGCGCTTTCGCCCGGCTTGAGTTCTCTGAGTGTCATCAATGCCTCCGCTTACCAAATGGATAGGTTCGCGCTGATTATAACGCAATCGGCAGGCGGATGCAATATAAAAAGGAGATTGCCGCCGTGTTTTTCGTGCAGCAATCCCCCTTCGGATTCGATACCGCTTCAGTTGCCGGCGGTAGCGGCAGGCATCTCGCTCGACGCGGGCGATGCGGTCGGTTCAACCGGTGCGATCGTCTCCGGCGCCGCCGTTGCGGCGGGCGTTGCCGCCGTCGTGGGCGCAGAGGTGCTTGCGGGAGCCGTCGGCCTTTGGGTCGGCATCGTCGCGCTGCCGCGCACCGAGCAGGTGCAGCCGGTCGCAAGGAGCAGCAAAGCGAGCAGCGAAATCAAAAAGAATCGTTTCATATGCGCATCTCCTTTCGGTTCTTTTCCGATAGTCTGTCCGCGCGCGACGGCAATATACGCGCGTCGCTTGACTTTTTTTCAACGTTCGCGTAAAGTGAAGCGGGAGGATGCGCAGCATGGAACCGACAAAAACGATCACAGTCGACGGCATCGAGGCAACGCTCGTGCGAAAGCGCGTCAAGAATATTCGCGTCACGATCGCGCCGCCCTTGGGGGAGGTGCGCGTCAGCGCGCCGCGGCTCTGTCCGGAGGCGCTGATCCGCGCGTTTCTGTCCGAGCGCGCCGACTGGATCCGGACGCACCGCGACGCGATCCTGAAAAAGCATCAGAACGAACCGCGCGACTTTACAAGCGGCGAAACCGTCCCGCTGTTCGGCACGGCGTATCCGCTCCTTGTGAAGGAACGGCAGGCGAAAAACGCGGTCGCGATCGAGGACGGGCGCATCGTGCTCTGCGTGAAAGGCGCGTCGACGAAGGAGCAGCGCGAAAAGCTGTTGAACGATTGGTACCGCGCGCGGCTCAAAACCGAGATCGAATACCTGATGCCGCTGTGGAGCGAGCGCACGGGGCTGACGCCGTCCGGCTGGATCGTCCGCGACATGACCTCGCGCTGGGGCACGTGCAACACGCAGTCGGGGCGCATCACGCTGAACCTGCAGCTGATCAAGTACCCGATTCCATGCCTCGAATACGTCATTCTGCACGAGCTCGCGCACCTACGGTATCGCGGTCACGGCGCGGACTTCAAGACCTTCCTCGACGCCCACATGCCGTCCTGGCGCGCCCGCCGCAAACAGCTGAATGGATAGCGGCAAGCGTCAATAATTGAACATTCCTTCCGTCTTTTGCTCCAAAACGAACGAAACGAGCTGCAGACATGACAAGGCAGCTCGTTTCAGGGAAAAGGTTCGGTTATACGCCGTGCGGGGCGCTGATCGGGCGCAGATGCGGCGCGGATTCGGTCTTGGCGGCGGGCTGCCAGTCGAGACCCTTGATCGCGCGAATGCCCGCATAGCTTTCGAAGAACAGCGCGAGCGCGCCGGGGCCGACGTGCGACCCGGTGACCGGCTCGTAATCGACCAGCAGGATGTCCTTCGGCGCTTTGGGGCTCTCTTTGATCAGCTTGATCAGCAGTTCCGCGTCCTCGCGGCATGCGGCGTGCGCAATGCCGATCGTCTGGTTTTCGGGATCGACGACGTGCTTTTCGTACTGCGCGGCGAGCGCCTTCACCGAGCGCTTGCGGCTGTGCACCACGGCGAATGCCGAGATCTGCCCGTCCTCGCCGCCCTTCAGGATCGGCTTGATGCCGAGCACGGTGCCCGCGATCGCGGACAGGTTCGAAAGCCGTCCGCCGCGGCGCAGGAACATCAGGTCGTTGACCGTGAACACGTTGAACATGCGTTCGGACGCGTCGCGCAGGCGCTTTGCCGCCTCGCGCGTTTCGACGTCCGCATCACGCAGCTTTGCCGCCTGTACGGCAATGAGACCCTCGCCGAGCGACGCGCCGCGCGTGTCGACGATCTCGATCACGCGGTCGGGGTACTGCTCCGCAAGCATCTGCGCGCCGATCGTCGCCGACTGGCACGAGCCGCTGATGCCCGAAGACATGCTCACATAAATAACGTCCTTGCCTTCCTTCAGGAAGGGCTCAAAGAAATCCGCATACTCGATCGGATTGATCTGGGTCGTGGTGACCGCGGTGTTTTTCAACAGCGCATAGAACGCGTCGCCGTCAAAGGCGTCGGTATCGAGGCAGGTGCGTCGATCGCCCTCGACGAAATAGGCAAACGGGATGACCTTGAGATCGTAATCGTTCGCCGTCTTGGTCGGCAGATTGCCGGACGTATCCGTTGCGACAACAAAATGCATCTTATAAACCTCCGTAATATGATCGGCGGGCAACCGTCCGCCGCTGAACTACGCCGTTATTGTATGCCATGTCGGCGCATTCGGTCAATCTACCCGCGTCAAATTGCGCACTACCAACTGCACATCGACCGATAGAATTTGCAAAAACCGCTCTACTCACGGTAGAAATGATGAAATATCGAAAGTGGATATGATATATTCACGAAATACAGAACATTTTGAGCGATTTGCATTACGTCTTGAAAAAAGCCCGCGATGCTGATATACTGAACTCGATGAAAGAGAACCGGACAGCAAAAAACCGTCTTGACGATGCCCTTGTGAGCATCGTTGTTCCCGTTTACAACACCGCGCCGTACCTTACGCGCTGCATCGACAGCATCCTTTGCGGCACGCACTGCAACGTCGAACTGCTGCTGATCGACGACGGCTCGACCGACGGGAGCGCGGCGATCCTCGACGGCTATGCGCAAAAGGATGCGCGCGTGCGCGTACTGCATTTGCAAAACGGCGGCGTGAGCGCGGCGCGAAACCGCGGCATCGAGGCGGCGGCGGGCGACTACATCGGCTTCGTCGATTCGGACGACTGGGTCGAACCGGCGTTTGTCGAACGACTGCTCGCGCCGTTTTGCGACGATCCGAACCTCGGCGTCAGCATCTGCGGCTGGATCACGCATCGGGAGGACCGGACGCTGCCCTGCGTCGGCTGCGGGGCGGGACGGCTGGAGCCGAAGCGCGCGATTGAGGTCGCGCTCGATCACGGTCGCGGCTTTCACGGTTATCTCTGGAACAAGCTGTTTTCGGCGGACCTGTTTCGAACGGAACCGCAGCTGCGGCTCGACACCGACGTGTTCGTGTGCGAGGACCTGCTGCTGTGCGTGCGCGCGTTTTTGCGCGGCGCGGCGGCGTTCGATTCGGGCGAGCCGCTGTATCACTATCTGTATCGCGAGGGCGGCGCGCTTCGCTCGATGGACGCAAAGCGGCTCAGCGAGTTTACCGCGCGCGAGCGGATCGCGGCGCTTTTGCGGGACGATCCGCACCTGTACCGCGCGGCGGAGCTTGCGCACGTCAAGGCGGCGCTGAATCTGCTCGCGGAAGCGAAGCAGCGCAAGGATCGCGGCACGGCGCGCGCGCTCAAATCGCGCATCGACGCGCGCCTCGGACTGCTGCTGCGGGCAAAGGACATCGCCCGCTTCGAACGAATCAAACTGCCGGTGCGGCGCGCGTTTCCGGTGTGGAGCTTACGCGTGTTCCGCCGGATGCGGGAAGGAGGAAAAGCATGAATACCTACGCGTTTTCGGTCGTCACGGCCGTCTACAATGCGAAACCGTTCCTGCCGGATACGGTGCGCTCGCTGCTCGAACAGGACTTCGGGTTCGATCGCGTGCAGCTGATTCTGGTCGACGACGGTTCGACCGACGGCAGCGCCGCGATGTGCGACGCCTACCGTAAGGCGCATCCGGACAACGTCGTCGTCGTGCACAAGGAGAACGGCGGCGTCTCGTCCGCGCGAAACGAGGGCTTAAAGCACATACAGGGCAGGTACGTGAGCTTTCTGGACGCGGACGACATGCTTTCGAAGAACGCGCTGTCGTGCGTGTACCGCTTTTTCGAGACGCATCCGGAGACGGACGTCGTTTCCCTGCCGATGCGCTTTTTCGACGGCTCCGACGGCGAACATATCCTGAACTATAAATATGAAAACGGAACCCGCGTGATCGATCTCGAAGCGGAGCCCTGCAATCCGCAGCTTGCGGTGACCTCCGCGTTCGTGCGCGCGGACGCGCTCGAAGGCAAGCGCTTTGATACGCGTCTCAAGTATGCCGAGGACGCCAAGCTGCTCCAGTCGATCCTGATCGAAAAGCGCAAGCTCGGCGTCGTTGCCGACGCGCTGCACCGGTACCGCCGCCGCACGCGCGGCGAGGCGAGCGCGATCCAGCAGTCGGAAAGCTCGCCCGCGTGGTACACGCCGTATCTCACGTATTTCTGCGAAGAAACGTTCGATCTTTGCATGCAGCGGTTCGGGAAGATCCCGCGGTTTGTGCAGGCGACGGTCGCTTACGATCTGCAGTGGCGCATCCGCCAAGGGCGCATCCCCTCGGCCGTGCTCGATGCGCAGGCGCAGGAGGCATACCGCGCGCAGCTCTTTTCGATCTACCGGCGCATCGACGACGACCTCATCGTCGCACAGCGCTCGATGCCGCCGTTCCAAAAGGCGTTCGTGCTCCGTCAAAAGCACGGCACGGCGCCGACGCCGGTCGCTTCCGAACGCGGCCGTCTGTTCCGCTTCGGCGAGGGCGAGCCGTTCGATCTCGGCTTCGACAAGGTCAACTGCGATTTCTTCCGGGCGGAGAACGGGATGGCGACGCTTGAATGCAACACGGTCATGACGCTCGGGCTCGACGAAAACCCGCCGGAGCTTGTCGCGGAAGCGAACGGGACGCAGGTTTTTTGCGAGCCGCTCGATCGGCACAGCATTCTGCATTCGGTCAACGAGCCGATCGCGGCACGGTTCGAATACATCTTCCGCATCCCGCTGCCCGACAGGAAAACGCCGCTTCGTATTCGCATCCTCCGACGCACGGCGAACGGGTGCGTTCCGGTCGATCAACTGTCCTTCGGCCGGTTCTTCCCGATCACGGAACGGTATCGAAACGCGTACGCGCGCATCGGCGACCGCGCGCTGACCTATTCGGACGGCGTTCTATGCTACGGAAAGCTGCCGCAGCCGCGCTTTGTGCGCGAGGTTCGCTATTGGAAAGAGCTCTGGCGCGTCGGCAGGCGCGAGGAACGCCACGCCGTGTTCGGACGGCTCCTGTACGCGCTCGCAAAGCCGTTCGTGCGAAAGCCGATCTGGATCATTTCCGACCGCGTCGCAGCGGCGGGCGACAACGGCGAAGCGCTGTTCCGCTATCTTCGCGCGCAAAACCCCAAGGACCTTTCGCTGTGGTTCGCCGTGTCGCAAAAGAGCCCCGCGTTTGCGGAGCTCCGATCGATCGGACGCGTCGTCGATTCCAAGTCGTACAAGCACAAGCTGCTGTACCTGCTCTCGGAGATGAACATCTCCTCGCATGCGGACAGCGACATCGTCACCCTGTTTTCGGGGTATAACGCGCCGTACCGCGACATCGAGAACCGCATTCATTTCGTCTTTCTGCAGCACGGCGTCACGAACAACGATTTGTCCGACTGGCTGAACCGCTACAACTGCAACATCGACGGGCTCGTCACCGTCTCGACGCGCGAGGCGGATTCGTTCCGCACCGGCGCGTACTTCTATCCGGACAGCACGATTTGGCTCACCGGCTTCCCGCGCTACGACCGGCTCTATCACGACGAAAAGCGCTGCATCACGATCATGCCGACGTGGCGGCGCGCCCTGTCGCTGATGGCGGATCCCAAGACCGGCGAACGCAAGCTGCGCGAGGGGTTCGAACAGAGCGAGTTCTACCGCTTCTATCAGGGCCTGCTGACCGACCGGCGCCTGCTCGACGCTGCAAAGACGTACGGCTATACCGTGCGGTTCCTGCCGCACCCGACCCTGCAGCCGCACATCGGGCGATTTGAAACCGACGGCTCGGTCGAACTGCTCAGCGCGTCCACGCCGTATCGCAAGGTCTTTGCCGAAAGCGATCTGATCGTCACGGACTATTCGTCGGTCGCGTTCGACTTCGCCTATCTTCGAAAGCCGGTCATCTACGCGCAGTTCGACCGCGAATCATTCTACTCGGGCGAGCACGTTTGTGTGCGCGGCTACTTCGAACATGAGCGCGACGGCTTCGGTGAGGTCGAAACCGACCTTGCCGCGACGGTCGACCGCCTGATCGAATACATGCAGAACGGCTGCCGCCTAAAGGACAAGTACCGCGCACGCATCGAAGCGTTCTTCGCCTTCGACGACGATCAAAACTGTCGCCGCGTCTACGAACGCCTCCGCGCCCTGCAGCGTTGAGCGCATCGATTTCACAACGGAAGGTTCTCCCTGCGGAGGACCTTTTGTTTTTGCCGGAACGCAGCCGAAAGCCCAATCGTGGCATGTTGGGGCTGACGACCCCGGCAGCCCGCCGGAAGATACCCCCTCATCAGTCTGCTTCGCAGCCAGCTTCTCCACCCTGAAGGGGGAGAAGCCTTGAAATTCGCAAACCCAAAGCCCTCCCTGTGTAAGGGAGG
>DFEW01000003.1:15503-21081 GCA_002369195.1 Christensenella sp. UBA3792 | reverse complement strand
CCGCCGCCGAAGGAGGAGGCGAGTCGTGCCGCCGTCTTTTCGTCCATGCCGAGTTCGTCGCAATACGCAAGCACGACCGCCTGCGCGCAGTTCGCGCCGTCCGTGAACGCCTGCAATGCTTTCTCTTCGTGCGTCATAGCGATTCGATCTTTCTCGTCAGCGCGTCAAGCCAGTCGCCCTCGTACAGCTCGATGAGACCCGCGTCGCACGCGGCGGCGAGCTTCGGATTGATCGGGATGCGGCAGACGGTGTCGATGCCGTTCTCCTGCGCGACCGTTTCGATGTGGCTGTCGCCGAACAGGTTGTGGCGCTTGCCGCAGTCGGGGCACTCGAAGTAGCTGTAGTTCTCGACGACGCCGAGCACGGGAATGTGCATCATGTTCGCCATATTGACCGCCTTCTGCACGACCATGCCGACGAGCTCCTGCGGGGAGGTCACGACGACGACGCCGTCGATCGGCAGGGACTGGAATACGGTCAGCGGCACGTCGCCGGTTCCCGGAGGCATGTCGATGAACATGATGTCGACGTCCTTCCAGATCACGTCGGTCCAGAACTGCTTGACGGTTCCCGCGATGATCGGTCCGCGCCAGATGACCGGATCGGTCTCGTTCTCAAGCAGCAGATTGATCGACATCAGATCGATGCCGAGCTTCGAGCGGGAGGGGAAGATGCCGAGCTCGTTGCCGGTCGCCTTCTCGTGCACGCCGAACGCGTTGGGAATCGACGGGCCGGTGATGTCGGCGTCAAGGATCGCGGTGTGATCGCCGTTGCGCATCGCGTTGACCGCAAGAAGCGAAGTCACGAGGGACTTGCCGACGCCGCCCTTGCCGGACAGCACGGCGATGACCTTCTTGACGGAGGAAAGCGCGTGGGGCTTTGCACGGAAGTCGGTTTCCTGACGCTCCGCGCAGGACTCCGAGCAGGTGCTGCAATCATGGGTACAATCGCTCATGGGTTATGTTCCTTTCCGCGTCACGCCTTTGTGACGCCTTTGTTTTTCTTGGAAGAAGCGGGAATCTCGCCCGCCTTGGTCAGCGCGATCTTGGTCAGTACCGGACCGACCAGTTCATAGACCAGCGTCGCAAACAGCACGATCGCGACGATTTGGCTCGAAATGCCCGCCGCGTGCAGCTCGGGATTGACGGCGACGCTCTGCGCCATACCGATCGCAACGCCCGCCTGCGGCAGCAGCGTAATGCCGAGATAGTTGCGCACCGTGCGCTCCGACTTCGAAAGCATCGCGCCGAAGAACGCGCCGAAGTACTTGCCGAGCGAACGGGCGGCGAGGTAGACGACGCCCATCACGCCGACGATCGGCAGGATCGTCAGGTCCAGCTCCGCGCCCGAAAGTACGAAGAAGAGCATGAACAGCGGCGGCGTCCATTGCTCGGTGCCGTCGAGAATCTCGATCGCGTCGCGGCGAAGGTTCGCAAACAGCGCGCCGATCATCATGCACACCAGTAGCGAGCTGAGGTCCAGCAGGTCGGAGAACGCCACACCGAGAACGACCGCGGTGATCATCAGGCAAAGGCGGTTCGCCCGCGAATGGAAGAAGCGCATGCAAAGCGTAAGGATCGCGCCGAGCGCCGCGCCGATCGCAACGGAGAGCACGATTTCGAGAAGCGGTTTTAAGACGGCTTCGGAGAACGTGATCGCCGCGCCGGTGGACAGCGACTTTGCAAGCGAGAAGCAGACCGAGAAGATCATCAGACCGACCGCATCGTCGAATGCGACGACCGGCAGAAGCGTGTCGGTGACCGGACCCTTCGCCCGATACTGGCGAACGACCATCAGAGTCGCGGCGGGTGCCGTCGCAGCGGCGATCGCGCCGAGCAGCAGCGCCATCGCAATGCGGTGCGTATCGCTCGCGTTCGGAATCAGAAGCAGGGAGGCGATTACGAACAGAACGGTCGTGATCGCCTGCACCAGCGTGATGACGATGATGCGCACGCCGAGCTTCTTGATGTACGAGAGCTTAAACTCGCCGCCGATCGAAAACGCGATAAAACCGAGCGCAATGTCGGTGATCGGCGCAAGGGACTGCACCGCGTCCTCGGTGAGCAGACAGACGCCCTTTCCGAAGATCAGGGGCAATAAATAAGGACCGATCAGCAGACCGGCGAACAGATAGCCGGTCACGTTGGGCAGGTGCAGCAGTTTCATAAGGCGCGACATAGCAAGGCCGCCGATCATGGCGAGCCCCAGCGCCAAAAGCGCAGACAGAGTGGGCATGGCTTATTCCTCGATTCCCTCAAAAGAGCTGATCGGGATCGTGAACATGACGCCCTTTTTGCCCAGCCCGTTTGTATTGCGGCGAACAACGCGCTTTGCGTGTTCGATCTGATCGTCGTTCAAAAGCAGAAACGCGGTGTGGCTCGGCTCAAACTCGGACCGCACCAGCTTGGAAACGCCTGCGAAGATCGGCGCGGCGTTGATGTCGCTCTCTAAAAGTGCATGCTTCAAGCTCGTGCTGTCAAACACGATGCCGTTCATGCCGTGTGCGCGAAGTCCTTCGAGCGTGTTCAGGAATTCGTCGCATTTGTCGATTGTGATTACCAGCAGTTGCATGGATAGACTCCTTTCGGGATAACTCCCATCCAACCATTATAGCGCGCAATTTCGGAAAGTCAATCCAAAATGAACGAAAGCGCCTCGCCGATTTTCTCATGCACGCAGATCGTCGCCTCGCGGTCGCGCGGCGTGGGGGACAGATTGATCACGATCAGGTTGTCGCCGCGGAAATAATCGATCAGTCCGGCCGCCGGATACACCGCAAGCGACGTTCCGCCGACGATCATCGTGTCCGCCTCGCGGATCGCGCGAATCGCATCGGTCACGACCGAATTGTCGAGTCCTTCGCCGTACAGCACGACGTCGGGCTTGATGATCCCGCCGCATTCGCAGGTCGGCACGCCCTGCATGCGCATGATCTGTTCGAGCGAATAGAACCGGCGGCACTTGGTGCAGTGGTTGCGGTAAATGCTTCCGTGCAGTTCGCATACATGCTTGCTGCCTGCCGCCTGATGCAGTCCGTCGATGTTCTGCGTTACGATCGCATTGAGCTTGCCGTCCTGTTCTAACTTCGCAAGCGCCAGATGCGCCTTGTTCGGCTTCGCGTCCGGATAGATCAGAAACTTCTTATAATAATCGTAGAAGATCTCCGGATAATCCTCGAAAAAGTCGATCGACAGCAGCGTTTCCGGCGGCACGCCGTACGCCTTCACCGCCTTGAATACGCCGTCGCTCGAACGGAAATCGGGAATGCCGCTTTCGGTGCTCAGTCCCGCACCGCCCAAAAAGACGATCTTCTTCGACTGCTCGATCAGATGCTTCAATGCATTCATAGTTTGCCTCCTCAAATAGTAACGATGTATCGTTGCGCTTTCTGTAAAATGTTGGTATACTGTTTTCATGGAACGGATCGGAATCCAACTGCACAGCCGTCCGATGGCGGGCGCGGCGCTCGGCGCGGTCATGGCGTCGGTGCTTGCTTTGCTCGTGCCGGATTGGCTGCTGCTCGCGCTCTGCGCGGCGCTGATTCCGGTTTCCGTGTTTTTGTTCAAGCGCCGCAGCGCTTTTTTCCTGCTGCCGGCGGTGCTGTTTTTCGTGCTCGTGCGCGCCGTTCTGCTGCCGGCGCAGATGCCGCCGATCCGCTTTGTGACGACCCTTCGCGAACAGCTCTGTCTGAATGCGGACGCGCTCTTTTCGGACCGCGCGGCGGAGGCGAGGGGGATCCTGCTCGGAGACCGCAGCATGATGGATTCGGCGCTGACCGCGCAGTATGCGCAAAGCGGCCTGCTGCATATGTTCGCCGTGTCCGGTCTGCACGTGACGCTGCTGGTCGGCGCGTTCTCGCGCATCGTGCGCTCGTCCATCCGCTGGCTTACGCTTGCGGCGGAGGCGCTGTTCTGCGTGTTTCTGTGCGCTGTAACCGGTTTTTCCGCATCCGTACTGCGCGCGGTGTTCATGCTGCTCGGCGTTCGGCTGTGCCGCCTTCGCGACAGACAGGTCGATCGCGCATCCGTGCTGTGCTTCGCGATGGTCTGTACGCTTCTGCTCGATCCGTACAGTGTTTCCACCGCCGGTTTTCAGATGTCGTTTGCGGCGGCGGGCGGCATGGTGCTGCTCGCAAAAGCGTTCCGCAAGCCGTTCAAACGGTTCGGCAATTCCGCGATCGTGAGGGCGCTGACGAGCGCCGCCGCAGCGTCGCTCGGACTGCTGCCGCTGCAGGCATATTATTTCGGTTCGGTCGCGTGGGTATCGATCCCGCTGTCGATCCTGCTGATCCCGACGATGCCGATCATACTCGTGTGCGGCTTCTTTGCGGTGTTCCTGTACGGCTTTGCGCCGCATATCGCGAAGGTTTTGTCCCTTCCGGCGTACGGGGCGATGGAATTCCTTACGCAGGTAACCGTTCGTCTCGATGTGCCGGTGCTGCGTCTGCCGCGCCCGCATCCGTTCGCGATTGCGCTGTACTTTGCTGCGCTGCTGCTTTGTTCGCCTTTGAATCTTGCCAATCGCAGGCGCGTCCCGTGGATCGGCTTTGCGGTTCTGATCGCGTCTATCGTGCTGTGGTTTGCAATTTAGCGGTGGCAAAAGGATAGAAAGAGGGCAGATGAATCGCTTCATCTGCCCGTTTGTTTGTTATTTGCGCAGGAACGCAGGGATGTCGAGCTTGTTCGACGGACGCTCGTTGTAATCCTTGCGCAGGTTCTCGGACGGGTCGCGGTACAGCGGCTGCTGCGGTTCGGGCTTGCGCTCCGGCACGTTCATGACCGGATCGGGCTTCTCGATCGGGTCCGCATACGTTCTTGCGGAGAACGCGTTCTGCGCGGAGACCGGCGCGGTCTGATTCATCGGCGTGCCGAACGGACGGTTGTCGACGAAGCTGCGTCTCGGCGCGCTGCCGCCCATCTGCAGGTCGTTCGGCTTCTCGGTTTCCGTACGATCGAAGCCGGTTGCAATGACGGTGATGCGAAGCGCATCGCCCATGCTCTCGTCGATGTCCGCACCGAAGATGATGTTCGCTTCGGGATCCGCATTCTCTGCGATGATCCCCGCCGCTTCGTTGACTTCGAGCAGCGACAGGTCGCTGCCGCCTGTGATATTCATCAGGATGCCCTTTGCGCCCTTGATCGAGGTTTCGAGCAGCGGGCTTTCGACCGCCTGACGCGCTGCTTCGGATGCGCGGTTTTCGCCGACCGCGGAGCCGATGCCCATGTGCGCCATGCCCTTTTCCTTCATGATCGTCTTGACATCCGCAAAGTCGAGGTTGATCATGGCCGGAACGGCGATCAGGTCGGAAATGCCCTGGATGCCCTGACGGAGCACATCGTCCGCGACGCGCAGCGCATCGGGTAGGGAGGACTTGCCGACGAGCGCGATCAGCTTATCGTTCGGGATCGTGATCAGCGTATCGACCGCGGGCTTGAGGTTCGCGATGCCCGCTTCCGCATTGCGCATGCGCACGCGGCCTTCGAACGTGAACGGCTTGGTCACGACGCCGACGGTCAGAATGCCGAGTTCCTTCGCGCATTCCGCGATGACCGCCGCCGCGCCGGTGCCGGTGCCGCCG
>DFEW01000003.1:8114-15443 GCA_002369195.1 Christensenella sp. UBA3792 | reverse complement strand
CCGCCCATACCGGCGGTGATGAAGATCATGTCGCTGCCCTTCAGCGCTTCGCTGATGGCGTCGCGGCTTTCTTCCGCCGCCTTACGGCCGACTTCGGGGTCCGCACCTGCGCCGAGGCCCTTGGTCAGCTTCTCGCCGATCTGAATCTTTTTCTGTCCTGCGGAAAGCTGGAGTGCCTGCTTATCGGTATTGACGGCGATGAATTCCACGCCCTGAAGACCGTACTGCACCATACGGTTGACCGCGTTGCAGCCCGCACCGCCGACGCCGACGACGCGAATCTGTGCAAAGTTGGTGTTTTCTGCATTGTTCTCTAACATGGATGGTGGTTCCCCCTTTGTTAATTTCCAGAATCATTTATTTCGTGAAGAAATCCTTCAATTTCTGCCAGAAGCTCGTTTCGTCCGGCACCGTTTCCTGCGGACGGTCGTCTGCACGGTTGGCGCGAAGGACGAAGTTCAGCGCGCCGAACGCGCTGCAGTAGTTGGGCGAGGAGAGCCGCGGCGTCCACGGCATGTCCCGCTTGATCGGAAAGCCCAGCGCTTTCTTGAGAAAGTCGAGCGATCCGCGCATCATCAAAAATCCGCCGCCGGAAAGGTACACGATCGGACGCGATTCGAGATTGACCTCCAGCCGGTCGAGCTCCTCGCGGATGTTCGCGGCAAGATCGTTCGCGCGCGCCTCGATGATGTAGGCGATCGTGCTGTTCGCAACGCGCTTGGATTCGGTCTCCGAGCGCAGAATCTCGGTCTTGTCGCCGTAATCGAGCGAGAACACGAAGCGCCGCTTCGCCTGTTCGGCGGACTGCTGCGTCACCTCAAGCCCGAAGGCGAGGTCACTCGCGAACTGATAGCCGCCCATCGGGATCGTGGCGAGCCCGGTCAGCGCCGCGTTTTCGATCACGCAGATGTCGGTCTGCCGGTAGCCGACGTCGATGAGTACGGCGGGGCGGACGCGTTCGGTTTCCGGAATCAGCATCGTCGCTTCGCCGAGCGCCGCGCTGATGCACATCGAGATTTCCACGCCGATGTCGTCGAGCGCCTGCTGGATCGTCGCGATGTAATCCTCCTCGACGAACATGTGCGCGATCAGCCCCGAGATCTCCTCGGTCATGATGCCCTGCGGCATTTCCGCGCTGGAGATGCCGTCGACGAGGAAGAATACCGGCGTGCTGTGCATGAGCACGTATCCGTCCGGCGTGCCGATCTTGCGGAACGACAGCTCGATGAGCCGGTCGACGTCCGACGGTTCGACCACGCGCGCGCGTTCGCCGAGCGTCATGGTCATGTCGGAAAGGACGAGCTTCGAGAACGCCGCCGGCACGGTCAATGCGACGTCGCGAATTCTCGAACGCGCTTCCTGTTCCGCTTTCTGCACCGCGTCAATGATCGCGTCGTGCAGACTCTGCTTGTCAGGAAACGTGTTTCCGAGATATCCTTCGCATCCCGAAACGCCGGCGCCGTGTACCACGATGCCGCCCTTATCTAAAACGCTGCCCGAAAGGCAAACCACCTTCGAGCTGCCAATGTCCAAAATCGCAGCAGGCTTCATCCTCATCCTCCGCAAAGTTAATTATATTATAGCAAAGGATTTACAAAGTCGCAACAACTTTTCCGCCGCATTCTTGACCGTTTTGAAAATTTTAACACCGAATTGTAACAAAAATGTATTATTTTAAAGAACAAACCCTGCCCATTGCATGAAAATTTCTTGTTTTTCGCACGAAAGACGGCTACAATAGGGACATGAAGGTTTTGGATCTCGATTTGGACTTTTTTCTGACCGACTGCTGTCCGCTTGCGGAGAAGGGAAAACGACCCGCATCCGATGCGGCGAAGCCGTGGGACGAGGCGGCCGTAGCCGACTATCTGGAGCGGCATCTCGGGCTCGACGCGGCGCATCCGATCCCCGGCATGATCAGCGAAACGCACGACGGTGCGATCGCGTTCTGGAAGGATCGCATGGACCGCGGACTGCTTTCGCGTCCGTTCTCGGTCGTGCATGTCGACGCGCACGCGGACCTCGGCATCGGAAAGCCGGGTCCGGGCATCGTGCTGAACGGCGTGCTCGGCATCCATCCCGATCGCCGCGAGGAGTATATGCGCTATTACGAAAACCGGCAGCTTGACGAAGCGAACTACCTGCTGTTCGCGCTCGCGTTCCGCTGGATCGATGCGCTGACGCTCGTGCGCGATCCGTTCTCGCGCCCCGATCTGCCGTCCTTCTGCGTCCGCGATGGCGCGGGCTATCGGCCGATCCGCCTTCGCTCGTACGTCTCGGATCTGTTCGAAGCGCAGTACGGCAGGGAGCCGGAGATCCCGCTCTCGGTGTACGACGATCCGTTCGCCTATCGGGCGGGCGAGCCGTTCTGCTGCATGAACCTTGCGCATTCGCCACGCTATGCGCCGAAGGAAGCCGACGCGCTGATCGGCGTGATCGCGCGGTATATGGACCTTGTATCCGCGCCGTAAAAGTGGTATACTGTACCGAACACGTTTAGGAGAGTTTTGTATGAAGTGGTTGGAACTGACGGTCTATACGACCGATGCGGGCATCGATTCGGTGTGCGCCGCGCTGAACGGCGCCGGCATCACCGGTCTTTCGATCGAGGAAAGTCACGAAAAGGCATACGCGTTTTTGAAGGAAGCGGCGATTTTCTGGGACTTTGCCGACATGGACAAGATCGGCACGGATACGCCGTGCGTCAAGGGCTATGTCGCGGACTGTCCGGAGAACCTGCCGACCGTCGAAGCGGCGAAGGCGGCGATCGAACGCCTGCGCACGCTCGATCTTCCGGTCGATCTCGGCACGCTTGTGATGACCGTCGTTTCGGTCGACGAGGAGGACTGGGCGAACAACTGGAAGAAATACTATAAGCCGCTTGAAATTGGCTCACGCCTGCTGGTGCTGCCGTCCTGGGAGGACAGGCCGCAGACCGACCGGATCGTTTTGAAGCTCGATCCGGGCATGGCGTTCGGCACCGGTGCGCATCACACCACGCGCATGTGCCTCGAGTTTCTCGAAAAGACCGTAAAGGCGGGCGACACGATGCTCGATCTCGGCTGCGGCAGCGGCATCCTTTCGATCGCGTCGCGGCTTTTAGGCGCAACCGAAGCGACGGCGGTGGACATCGATCCGATCGCAGAGTCGATCGCCTATGAGAACGCTGAAATGAACGGCATCGGACGCGACAACTATCATGTTCTGATCGGCAACGTCCTTTCCGATACGCGCCTGCAGAAGAAGATCGCCGGGCAGTACCCGGTCGTGGCGGCAAACATCGTTGCGGACGTGATCATCGCGCTTGCACCGATCGCGCGTCCGCTGGTCGCGGCGGGCGGCGTATTCCTCGTTTCCGGCATCATCGACGAGCGCGTCGACGAGGTTAAAAAGGCGCTGAACGACGCGGGCTTTTCGGTCGAAGAACACAAACGGGCGGAGGGCTGGAACGCCTTCCTTTGCAGATAAGATGCATCGGTTTTTTACAAGCGACATTCAGGCGCATACCGCCGCCGTGCGCGGTGAGGACGTCAAGCACATCTCGCGCGTGCTCCGGCTCAGGATCGGGGACTGCGTGCAGCTTTGCGACGGGCAGGGAAACGAGTGCGACGCATCGATTTCTGCGATCGCGCCGGACGCGGTGACCTTCGAAACGCAGCCGTGGCGCAGGGCAAAGAGCGAGCCGGACGTTTCGGTCACGCTCTTTCAATGCCTCCCGAAGGCGGGCAAGATGGAAACGATCATCCAAAAATGCGTCGAGCTCGGCGCGTGCGGATTCGTGCCGGTGCAGTCGGAGCGCTGCGTCGTCGTTCTGAAACCCCCGTATGAAGGACGCATCGAGCGCTGGCAGCGCGTCAGCGAGGAAGCCGCAAAGCAGAGCCGCCGCGGGATCGTTCCCGTCGTAGCGCTGCCCGAACCGCTCAAATCGCTCGACTTTTCCGCGTTCGATACGGTGCTGGTCGCCTATGAAAACGAGCACACGGTTTCCTTAAAGCAGGCGCTCAGAAGCGGCGCGCACAAAACCATCGCGATCGTGATCGGACCGGAGGGCGGTTTTTCCGAGGAGGAGATCGCGATTCTCACAACGCGCGGCGCGACGTCGGTGTCGCTCGGCACGCGCATTCTGCGCACCGAGACCGCCGGCATGGCGATGCTTGCGCAGATCATGTACGAGGTGGAGCCGTGAACGTTGCATTCTATACGCTCGGCTGCAAGGTCAACCATTATGAAACGCAGGCGATGGAGGAGCTGTTCAGAGCGGCGGGACACACGGTCGTGCCGTTTGAGGACGTCGCGGATGCGTACATCGTCAACACCTGCACGGTCACGCAGATCAGCGATAAAAAATCGCGGCAGATCATTTCGCAGGCGCACCGCCGAAATCCCGGCGCATTGATCGCGGCGGTCGGCTGTTACGCCGAGGTTCGAAAGGACGCGGTCGCCAAACTGGAAGGCGTATCGCTCGTTCTCGGCACCGACGGACGCAAGGACATCGTTCGCTACGTCGAAGAAGCGATGCGCGCGCCGTTTGTGGCGGAGCTGGAAAAGCCGTTCCTGCGCAAAACGTTCGAGGAGCTTTCCGCACAGCACGACAGCCGCACCCGCGCGACGCTTAAGGTGCAGGACGGGTGCAACAGCTTCTGCAGCTACTGCATCATTCCGTTCGCCCGCGGCGCGCTGCGCTCGCGAACGCTCGAAAGCACGCGGCGCGAGATGGAAACGCTCGCCCAAAACGGGTATCGCGAGGTGGTGCTCACCGGCATCCAGCTTTCGCTGTACGGAATCGATCTAAAGGACAAGCCGGAGCTTTCCGACCTGATCCTGCTCGCGGATTCGATCTCGGGCATCGAGCGCCTGCGGCTCGGCTCGCTGGAGCCGCGCGTGATCACCGATCGGTTTTTGGCGGTTGCAAGCGGCAGCCGCACGCTCTGCAGACAGTTCCATCTGGCGCTGCAAAGCGGGTCCGACACGGTGTTACAGCGCATGAACCGCCGGTATACGACGGCGGAATACCGCGCGGCGGTCGAGCGCATCCGCGCCTGTATGCCGGACGCGGCGATCACCACGGACGTGATCGCGGGCTTTGTCGGCGAGACGGAGGCGGAGCATCGGGAGACCGCGGCATTTTTGCGGGAGATCGGCTTTGCACGCATCCACGTGTTTCCGTATTCACGCCGCAAAGGCACCAAAGCGGATGCGATGGACGGGCATCTGACGCGCGCGGTCAAGGAAGCGCGTGCAAGGGAGCTGATTGCGATCGGTGAACGGATGGAAGAATCGTTTATCGACGCGCAGATCGGAACGGAGGCGACCGTCATCATGGAGGACGACGGCACCGGATACACCGGCAACTACGTGCGCGTGCGCTGCGACGGCGCATGCGGCGAGACGGTACGGGTCAAGCTTGTTTCGCGGGAGGGAACGACCGCGATCGGAATAACGAAACGGGAGGAAAACAGCATGTGTTTATTCTGTAAGATTGCAGCGGGAGAGATCCCCTCTAAAAAGGCGTACGAGGACGAGACGGTTTACGCGTTTCACGACATCGCACCGCAGGCGCCGGTGCATATCCTCGTGATCCCTAAGGCGCACATCGAAAGCGCGCATGCGCTTACCCGCAGCGACGACGCGCTTTTGGGTCACATGTTCGAGGTCGCGCAGAAGATCGCGGTCGAGAACGGGCTGGACAAGACCGGATACCGGCTGATCACGAATGTCGGCGCGGATGCGGGACAGAGCGTACCGCATCTGCATCTGCATCTGCTCGGCGGCAAGACCTTAAAGTGGGACAACTGACCGTTGCATTTTCGACAGCGTTCGCGTATACTATACAGAATCGAAGGCATTGGGGAAGGGAAACAGTATGACGGCATCGTTGGACGAAGCAAAACGGATTCATCTCATCGGAATCGGCGGATGCAGCATGAGCGGCATCGCGCGGATCTTAAAGGCGCAGGGGCATGAGGTGACGGGAAGCGATCGCGGACACACGCAGTTTACCGATCGCGTCGAAGAGGACGGCATCACCGTCTATTACGGACACAGCGCCGAGCAGGCGAAGGACGCGGACCTGATCGTCTATTCCGCGGCGATCAAGCCGGACAATCCCGAACGTGCCTACGGCCGCGAGCACGGCATTCCCGAGCTTGAGCGGAGCGTTGCTCTGGGACAGCTTTCCGCGCGCTTTCATCACGTCGTCGCGGTTGCGGGCTGCCACGGCAAGACGACGATCACCTCGATGCTCGCGTTCGTCAACGAGGCGGCGAACCTCGACGCGACGGTACATGTCGGCGGCTATATGAATCTTCTGGGCGGCGGCGTGCGGCTCGGCAGGAGCGATCTGTTCATCACCGAAGCGTGCGAGTACGTCGAAAGCTTTCTGACCCTAAAGCCGACGGTCGCGATCATCAACAACATCGACAATGACCATCTGGACTATTACGGCGACATCGAACACATCGTCGACGCGTTCCGCCGCTTCATCGCGCTCGTGCCGGAGGACGGCAAGGTCCTGTGCTGCACCGACGACGCATACGTGCGCGATCTGCTGCCCGAGCTCGGCGATAACGCGGAAACGTACGGACTCAATCGCGGCGATTATCACGCGGGCGACATCCGCTACGACGCGCTCGGCTCGCCCTCGTTCGACCTGTATGATCACGGCGAAGTGCTCGGCCGCGTGCAGCTGCACGTCCCCGGACGGCACAACGTGATCAACGCGATCGCGACGTGGGCGGCCGCCAAGCAGTGCGGCGTTGCATTTGAAGCGTACGCCGACGCGTTAGAGCGCTTCCGCAACACGAGCCGCCGCTTTGAGCTGCTGGGCGAGAAGAACGGCGTCAAGGTGTTCCACGATTACGGGCATCATCCAAATGAGATCAAAGAAACGCTCGCCGCGGCGACGCACGTGCCGCACAATCGCATCTTCTGCGTGTTCCAGTGCAACAGCTACACCCGCGCCAGAACGCTCTTTACGGAGAACGTCACCTGCTTTGCGGACGCGGACGAGGTGCTCGTGCCGGATATTTACCCCGGCAGAGAGGTCGATACCGGCATCGTCCATGCGCGCGATATGGTTGCGGGCATCAATGCGAGCACACATAACGCGGTGTATCTCGGCACGTTCGAAGCCATCGCCGCATATTTGGACGAACACGCCGCACCGGGCGACATCGTCATTACGGTCGGCTCCGGCGACGTGTACCGCCAGTCGCAAAAGCTGCTGTAACGTATGTATCAAAAAAGCCTCCGCAGGGAGGCTTTTTTCGTGGTAAAAAGTTATACGGAGGAGTGTTTTCCTCTTTTCGTTCTGAGGAGCGCTTTCCTCTT
>DFEW01000003.1:0-8030 GCA_002369195.1 Christensenella sp. UBA3792 | reverse complement strand
CTTTCCTCTTGTCATTCTGAGGAGCAAAGCGACGAAGAATCTCCGAAAGCCACCATGATTTCCGCTCCGGGATCCTTCGGCAATGCCTCAGGATGACAAGCATGGTTCGAATCTCTGTAATGAATTCTTCGACTCCTCAATGCGCATCAAACACCGTGCGCTCCGTTCCGGTCTTCGGATCGCGGAAGATCAGCGTCTGATATTCGGGGTTATCACGCACAGTTTTGACATACTCCATCGGTTCGCCGTTGTACATCGGCCATTCCGGTTCCTGAATCCAATATGGGCGATGCCGGCCTTCGATATGGAAGCGTCTTTTGATTTCTTCCTTTGCCCATTTCTTACCGGCGGTTTTGGAAACACCTATCGGGACAGAATTGAAAATTTCTTCCATAATGCCGCTTTTATCTACTTCACAGCCGCCGATATATTCAGGGCATACTTCAAGCATAAAAGAGAACAGATCACTGAGAGCGGAATCCATTGTCGGAGGATTGTCGGGAAATGCTGCGGAAAGAATCCGATTCAGTTCACCTTGCAGATTCAGATGATAACCGATATATGTTGTACCGCGCCCATGCTGTAGTTGAACTGCTTTTTCTCGAATCTCATACGGAACATCGATAAAATGATACTGCATCCATGGATGCTCGGGATCATCCTGAATGACTCTGCTCATCGTTTTGCCGGTCGGAACGATGCTCTGTACCCAATCAAAAATCATAGGATTCTGTTTCGTTTCCGCGACGAAATCCATCGGGCGCACGCGACCTTCAATGAAATCATAGACGTATTGTTTGATGTTTTCCATGTAAGCGCTCCTCTATCCCCGAAGCGCCGCGATCATCGCCTTGGGATCGCTCGCTTTGAATACCGCGCTGCCTGCGACGAGCACGTCCGCACCCGCCTTGATGCACAGTTTCGCGGTTTCGGGATTCACGCCGCCGTCGATCTCGATCAGCGTATCGAGGTTTCTCGCCGCGATCTCCGCCTTCAGCGCGCGGATCTTGTTAAGCGTTTCGGGAATGAACGACTGTCCGCCGAAGCCCGGATTGACGCTCATCAGCAGCACGAGGTCGCATTCGGACAGCAGATGCACGCAGGTGCAGATCGGCGTCGCCGGATTGAGCACGACGCCCGCCTTCATGCCTGCGGCATGGATCGCTTGCAGCGCGCGGTGCAGATGCTTCTCGCCCGATTCGACGTGGATCGTCAGAATGTCCGCGCCGGCAGCACGGAACGGCTCGATCCAGTCCGAGGGATGTTCGACCATCAGGTGCACGTCGATCGGCAGATCGGAGTGCGGGCGGATCGCCTTGCACATGCCGGGGCCGAAGGTGATGTTCGGCACGAAATTGCCGTCCATCACATCGAAGTGAATCCAGTCCGCGCCCTGCTCCTTCAGGGCGGCAACCGCCTTGCCCATCGCGGCAAAGTCGGCGGAAAGAATCGACGGTGCAATCTTAGTCATAACGGTGTTTTCTCCTTTGCTGATAATCCTTTGCGATTTCCTTGTATCGTTCATAGCGTTCCGCGCTCAAAACGCCGGCTTCAAGCAAGGGCTTCACGCCGCAGTCCGGTTCGGAAATGTGCATGCAGCCGGGGAAGCGGCAGGGGGACGCGTCCGAAAACTCGGGATAGCAGGCGTCCAGCTCATCCTGTTCGAGGCATTCCGTTTCGAACAGCGAGAACCCCGGCGTATCGAGCACCGCGCCGCCCGCGTACGGCCAAAGCTCGGCGTGGCGCGTCGTATGCCGCCCGCGCTCGGTCTTTTCGGATAGCCCGCCGGTTTCAAGGTGCAGGTTGGGAAACAGCGCATTCAGCAGCGAGGACTTGCCCACCGCAGACTGCCCCGCAAAACAGGTGACCTTGCCGGTCAGCCGGTCCTTGAGCGCGTCGAGCCCTTCGTGCGTGACGGCGCTGACGGTCAGCGTCTCGAACGCGTGATACTCGCGCAAAAACGTTTCCCGGATCGCATCGGTCGCCGTGTCGATCTTGTTGAGCACCGGCACCGGCGTCACGCCCATGCGCTTTGCCGCAATGATCAGCCGGTCGACCAGCATCCAGTCCGGCGCGGGGGCGGAGGCGGAAACGACGATCAAAAGCTGATCGATGTTCGCCACGGCGGGGCGGACGGACAGATTCCTGCGCGGCAGGATCTCAACCAGCTTTGCGTATCCGCTTTCCTGCCGTTCGATTCCGACGCGATCCCCGACGGTCGGCACAAGCCCTTCTCTCCGGAACGCGCCGCGTGCCTTGCAGGTCACGGACGTTCCCGCATCGGTCAGCACCTCATAGAAGCTGCCGACGCCCTTCAAAAGCAAGCCGTATTCCGTCATTTTGCCGTGAACGTGACGGATTGGGTCGCCGTCACCTCGCCGTTCACCAGAAGAATCACGGACCGTGTAACCGGTTCATACCCGCTGATCGTCGGGGATATGACGGTCTCCGTGTTTTCATAGGCGCGCGTGGTCGAATAGAGGATCACGCGGTAGGGAATGTTTTCGTAATTGACCGTGTCGTAGCCGATTTCGACCGTCGATTCGCCCTGCGGAAGCTGTACCGTAAACGATACGTCCGCCTTGCAGTTGCCGAGCGAAGCGCGATACAGCGTCAGGCGCACCGGCGTTTTCGGATCGAGTTGCGTATAGGAGGCGGGGGATTGCCGCACGACGACGTTGTTGTTCGTCGCGACGTTCGATTCGGTCACGAGCTGTACGGTGATATCCGCGAAGCCCGCATCGTAAAGCGTGCGCAGCGCGCTGTCCAGCTGCGAGCCCATCACGCTCGGCAGGGTGCGCACGTGATCCGGTACTGCGGTCGGTTCCGGCGTCGCTTCGGGCGCGGCGGTCGCGGTGATCTGCGGCAGCGCATCGGTCTCGTCGGCTTCCGGAATGTTCGGCGTGTCCGCGCGGCACGAGGTCATATAAATCAGTACAAAAATGCCGATGAGCACGATCGGCAAAAACACGCTCAGAGAAATGATCACATATGCGGACGGACGCTTCTTTTTATCCTTCTGCTTGCTGTCCGGATCGTGCACGAATGTGCCGGTCGGGTCGGAGAGCGAGCGCACAAGGTCCGTACGCATCTCGCGTGCGGTGCGATAGCGGTCTTCCGGCTCCTTCTCGAGCGCTTTCAAAACGATGTCGTTGAGCGCGGGAGGAATGTCGGGATTTTTCTCGATCGGCGGCACCGGCCTGTCCTGCAGGTGCATCAGCGCGACGGTGACGGTGGAGTCCGAATCGAACGGCACCGTGCCGGTCAGCATTTCATAGAGGCAGACGCCGACCGAATAGAGGTCGCTCTCCTCATGCGCGATCGTGCCCTTTGCCTGTTCGGGCGAAATGTAATGCACCGAGCCGAGCACCTTTTGGCCGGAGAACGTCACGGTCGTCGCCTTGACCTCGCGCGCGATGCCGAAGTCCGCAAGCTTCACGCGTCCCTTGTCGGTTACGATCACGTTCTGCGGCTTGACGTCGCGGTGGATGATGCCATGCGCATGCGCGGCGCTCAGCGCGTCGAGGATCTGGCAGGTAATGCCGATTGCGGTGCGCACCGGAAGCGAGCCGTTTTTCTCGATCAGGTCCTTGAGCGTATGCCCTTCGACGTACTCCATGACGATGTAGGGCAGATCGTCGTGCGTGCCGACGCCGTAGGCGCGCACAATGTTCTCGTGCGAGAGGTTCAGCACGGCGCTTGCCTCGCGCGAGAAGCGGCGCAGAAACTCCGCGTCGTTCTTGTATTCATCCTTGAGCATCTTCACCGCAACGGTGCGGCGATTGCTCATATTGATGGCTTTGTAGACCTGCGCCATGCCGCCGGAGCCGATCAGCTCGACGATGCGGTATTTGCGATCGAGGATCGTGCCGATCATGCATTGCCTCCGTCGTTCGCGACGATCACCACGGTGATGTTATCGCGGCTTCCAAGCTGCAGCGCGCGGGAAATCAGCGACGCGCAGGTCGCATCCAGATCGACGCTGTTGCGCAGATACGCCGCCGTTTCGGCATCGCTGATCACGCCGCACAGCCCGTCTGAACAGAGCAGCAGCATGTCGCCGCGCTTCCATTCGCACGGGAAAATATCGGACGCCACGCGCGATTCGGTTCCGATCGCGCGGGTAATGAGATTGCGGCGCGGATGCGTCTTGGCTTCCTCCTCGGTGATGATCCCGCGGCGCATGAGCTCCGCCACGAACGAGTGGTCGTGCGTGATGCGCTTTAAGGATGTGCCGTCGAAGTGATAGAGGCGCGAGTCGCCGACGTTCGCTGCGACGAAATGCGTCTCGTCGTAGATCGCCGCGACGAGCGTGCAGCCCATGCCGTACATCGAATCGTCCGACTGCGCGAGCGTATGCACCGCCGTGTTCGCCTGCTTGAATGCGTTCGACAGAGCGGCTTCCCAGCTGCCCGCATCGGCGCAAAGCGCCTTCGAAAGCGTTTCCACCGCCGTCGCGCTCGCCGTTTCGCCGGCGCGATGACCGCCCATGCCGTCCGATACCGCGACCGCATGCACCGTTTCCGTGTCCAGTATGAGATAGCGATCCTCGTTCTGGGAGCGAAGACCCGTTTCCGTCCTACCCGCGCATTTCATTGAGAACCCTCCTTCGAAGCTGTCCGCAGGCGCCTTCGATGTCGGCGCCCATTTCCCGCCGCACCGTCGCCGAGATGCGGTTTTCTTCCAACCAACCCTGGAACCGATACGCGTGCTGCCGCGTTACGCCGTTGAGCCCGCGCTCCTTGACGGGGTTCAGCGGAATGAGATTCACATGGCACAGCATGCCCTTCAGCCGTTGCGCGAGCGCCTTTGCGTCCGCTTCGGAATCGTTGACCCCGCCGATCAGCGCGTATTCGAATACGACGCGCCGTCCCGTGCGCTGCGCATACGTGTTTGCAGCTTCGAGCACCTGCTCGATCGGGTACGCCTTGTTGACCGGCATGATGGAACTTCGCACCTCGTTGCTGTGCGCATGCAGCGAGATCGAAAGCGTCACGTGCGGCGCATCGTCGATGAACGAATAGATCTTCGGCACGAGCCCGCAGGTGGAAAGCGAAATGTTGCGCGCGCTGATGTTCGGTCCCGAAGGACTCGTCACGCGCTTCAAAAACGTTACGACGTTGTCGTAATTGTCGAGCGGCTCGCCGCTGCCCATCAGCACGATGTTCGTGACCGTGCGCTCTCGATCGGTCGGCGGTTCGTCGCGCTCGATCTCGGCAAGGAAGGACAGCATCTCGCCGGGACGGAGCGAGCGCACACAGCCCTCCAGCGTGCTTGCGCAGAACTTGCATCCCATGTTGCAGCCGACCTGCGTCGACAGGCAGACCGTGTTGCCGTAGCTGTAGCGCATCAGAACGCCTTCGACGAGGTTTCCGTCCTCCAGCTCAAAGAGGTACTTGACCGTGCCGTCCTTTTCGGATATGCGCTTGTCGAAGATGCGCGCGCCGCCGAAGGGAACGGAGGAGAGCTGTTCTCTGAGGTTCTTCGGCAGATTCGTCATGTCCTCGGGACGGACGCCCTTTTTCAGCCAGTCGCGCACCTGCGCGGCGCGGAATTTCGGCACGCCGAAAGCACCGACGGTGTCGGCGATCTCCTGTTCGGTCATGTCCATCCAATACATGCTCAGTCCTCCTCAAGAACCGCGTAGTAAAACCCGTTTGTGCCCTCGCGCGTCGGCAGAAGCTGCCGTTCATCCGAAAGCCGGAACGTCGGATGCGAGGCAAGAAACGCCCGCACGCGCTCACCGTTCTCGCGCTTTGAGATCGTGCAGGTCGCGTATACGAGAACGCCGCCGCGCTTCAGATACCGCGAGCACGCCACAAGCAGCTTGTCCTGCACGGCGGTCAGCGCCGCGATCTTCTCGTCGCTCTTGTTAAGCCGCACGTCCGGCTTGTCCGCCAAAAGCCCGAGCCCGCTGCAAGGCACGTCCAGCAGGATCGCGTCGAACGCGCGATCGAATCCGTCCTGCGGTTCGGACGCGTCGATACAGGCGGTTTGCGCGTGTACATGCAGTCGAGCCAGCGTCGCATCCAGCAGCGCTTTGCGGTGCGGATGCAGCTCCCATGCCGTCAGCGCCGCCGTGTTCTCCGAGAGCGAGGCAAGGTACGCCGTCTTGCCGCCGGGCGCGGCGCACGCGTCGAGCACCGATTTGTTGCGGATATCGCCGAGCGCGCGGCAGATCAGCATCGCGCCTTCGTTCTGCACCGCAAGCTTGCCTTCCGAAAAGAGCGTACTGCGTTCGAGGTCGAAGCTTTCGCGCAGCCGCAGGCAGTTCGGATCGAGCGTCCGGCGCTCGCACGCAACCGGCAGCGCGTCGATCAGCTGTTCGGTCGTAAACGGGTACTGCGCACGCACTTCGGTGCCGACCGGCGCCCGCATAAGCAGCGCTTCGGTTTCCGCTTCGCCGTATGCGTCGATCCATTCGCGCACAAAGCACGCGGGCACGCCGTAAAAAATCGAAAGCCGTTCCACCGGATCGTCCGGCAGAGGGGGGAGCGCGTCGCGTTCGCGATCGAGTCGTCGAAGGACCGCGTTCACGAGTCCGGCGCTCGGCGCCTTGCCGACCGCGCGGCAGAGTGAAACAGATTCGTTGATGACCGCATGCGCAGGCGTGCGAAAGTATAAAAGCTCCGTGCCCGCCATGCGCAGAAGATTGCGTACCGTGCGCTTTTGGCGCTTGCAGAAGTGTGACAGCAGAAAGTCGAGATACGAGCAGCGCACGACCGTCTCGTTGACCAGCGCGTATAAAAACGGCACGTCCGAGGGCGCAACGGTCCTTGCAGCGTCCTTCAATGCGAGGTTTGCATATGCGCCGTCCTCGATGATGCGGACGAGCGCGTCGAGCGCCGCGCGCCGTATGTTCAGCATAGGCATTTTCCGTCGAGCGGGCACCCGCGCACAAACGTCGCCGCATCCATGCGCTTCTTGCCGCTTGCCTGCAGGGAAAGAATCTCCAGAACGCCGTCGCCGCATTTGAGAAGCAGCCGTCCGTTCGCCACGCGAAGCGATCCCGCGGGCGCGTCAAGCGACGCGTCGGTGCGGCGCGTTTCCCAAATCTTCAGGGGCTGTCCGTCGAGCATCGCCGTCGCCGCAGGCCACGGGTTCGTGCCGCGCACCAGATCGTGAACCGCTTTTGCGGGACGCGTACAGTCGATGCGTCCGTCCTCCTTGGTCAGCATGTGGCAGACGGTTGCCTGCGCGGGATCCTGCGGCGTGCGCGAGAGCGTACCCGCTTCGAGCGCGTCGAGAACGTCCTTAAGCAGCTGCGCGCCGAGCACAGCGAGCCGCTCGGAAAGCGCGCCGTACGTTTCGTTTTCGCCGATCGGCGTGGCACGTTCCATCAGAATATCACCGGTGTCCATGCCGATGTCGGTCAGCATGGCGGTCACGCCGGTGATCGCCTCACCGTCGATGATCGCGCTCTGAATCGGCGATGCGCCACGATACTTCGGCAGCAGCGAACCGTGCACATTGATCGTGCCGTATTTCGGGATCGCAAGATTCTTTCTGCTCAAAAGCTGTCCGAACGCCGCGGTTACGCAAAGATCGGGCGCAAACGCCTCCATCGCGGCAACGCCCTCGGGCGAGCGGATCTTTTCGAACTGAAAGACCGGCACGCCGTGTTCGAGCGCGAGCGCCTTGACCGGCGGCGGGGTGAGGACCGCTTTGCGTCCCACGGGACGGTCCGGCTGCGTAAAAACGCACAGCGTATCGCCGCGTGCGATCAGCATCGCAAGCGAGGGGAGCGCAAATTCCGGTGTTCCCAAAAACGCGATTCGCATCTTATTCCGGTTCCTTCCAGCCCGCAGGCGGTTCGGTGATCAGGCGCTTATAGACCTTGCCGTCCAGATGGTCCGTCTCGTGAAAGACGGCGCGGGCAAACAGACCTTCGCCTTCATATTCATATAAGTCGCCGTGGCGGTCGTACGCCTCGACTTTGACCCAGTTCGGACGCACGACATAGCCGCTTTCGCCGGGGAAGGAGAGACAGCCCTCCATGCCGCCCTGCTCGCCGGACGAATCGAGAATCA
>DFEW01000079.1:43306-43751 GCA_002369195.1 Christensenella sp. UBA3792 | reverse complement strand
ACCTCACCACCCAGCTCACCGAGCTCGGCATTCCGGTGGTCATTGCGATCAACATGATGGACGTCGTCAAGAAGAACGGCGACAAGATCGACGTTAAGCGCCTGTCCGAACAGCTCGGCTGCAAGATCGTGGAGATCTCCGCGCTGAAGGGCACCGGCATTATGGAAGCGGCCGAGACCGCGATCAAAGCGGCGCAGGGCGAAAAGACCGTTCCGCAGCACACGTTCTCGGGTCCCGTCGAGCATGCGCTCGCGCACATCGAGGAAGCGGTCGTGCATTCGATGCCGGAGGAACAGCAGCGCTGGTACGCGATCAAGGTCTTTGAGCGCGACGACAAGGTGCTCGAGCAGCTGAACATTCCGGCGGACACCTTAAAGCACATCGAGCAGGACATCGCGGCGGCCGAGAAGGAGCTCGACGACGATGCGGAGAGCATCATCACCAA
>DFEW01000079.1:42405-43249 GCA_002369195.1 Christensenella sp. UBA3792 | reverse complement strand
CATCATCACCAACGAGCGCTATGTGTACATCGGCACGATCATCAAGACGTCCTATAAGAAGAAAGGCGCGGGCAAACTGTCGACCTCCGACAAGATCGACCGCATCGTGACGAACCGCTGGCTCGGTCTGCCGATCTTTGCGGCGGTCATGGTCATCGTCTACTGGGTCGCGATGGTCGGCGTCGGCGCGCCTGCAACCGACTGGGCGAACGACGGACTGTTCGGCGACGGCTGGCACCTGTTCGGCATCGGCAGCGGACCGTACACGGAAGCGGCGGACGAATACACTGCGGCGGTGAACGCGCTGGATGCGTACGGCATCACGCTCGATGAAGAATTCGATGCGGATGAAAAGCTTGCCGAGATCGAAGCGTTCACCTCGACCGAAGAAAAGGTCAGCTATCAGGTGATCGACGAAGAAACCCTTCAGCCGTCCGACATCGACGTGTACTTTGACACCGTCCCCCTGGACGCGGACGAGGAATCCGTCAACGCCCTGTCCTTTAAGGATGCGGCTGCGTACTTCCGTTCCGAGGGCTTTGACGAGCCCGATCCCGCAAACTACGGCGTGTGGGTCCCCGGCGTTCCGGCGCTGCTCGACAAGGTGCTTTGCGACGAGGACGGCTCCCCGCGCATCGCGGACTGGCTGTACGGTCTGATTCAGGACGGCATCGTCGCCGGCGTCGGCGCGGTGCTCGGCTTCGTGCCGCAGATGCTCGTTCTGTTCCTGATGCTCGCATTCCTCGAAGCGTGCGGCTACATGGCGCGTATCGCATTCGTTCTCGACCGTATCTTCCGCAGATTCGGTCTTTCCGGCAAATCCTTTATCCCGATGCTGATCGGC
>DFEW01000079.1:29626-42257 GCA_002369195.1 Christensenella sp. UBA3792 | reverse complement strand
ACCACGTTCATCCCCTGCGGCGCAAAGCTGCCGTTCATCGCAATGGTCGCGGGCGCGATCTTCGGCGGTTCGCCGTGGATCTCCGTCTCCGCATACTTCATCGGCGCGGCAGCGATCATCATCTCCGGCATCATGCTGAAGAAAACGCGCATGTTCGCGGGCGATCCGGCGCCGTTCGTCATGGAGCTTCCGGCGTACCACTGGCCGACCCTCGGCAACGTGCTCCGCTCGATGTGGGAGCGCGGCTGGTCCTTCATCAAGAAGGCGGGCACGATCATCCTGCTCTCGACGATCGTCGTCTGGTTCCTCTCCCGCTTCGGCGTGGTCGAAGGCGAGTTCCTCATGCTTTCGGAGGATCAGATCGACCTCTCGTTCCTCGGCATCGCGGGTCACTACGTCGAATGGCTGTTCGCGCCGCTCGGCTGGGGTGAATGGCGCGCGGTCGTGGCGTCCGTCACGGGTCTCGTCGCCAAGGAGAACATCGTCGGCACGATGGGCGTTCTGTACAGCGGCGGCGAAGGCACCGTCTATCAGGCGCTGAGCAATGCGTTCACCGGCGTATCCGGCTTCTCGTTCCTCGTGTTCAACCTGCTGTGCGCACCGTGCTTTGCGGCAATCGGCGCCATCAAGCGCGAGATGAACAGCGCGAAGTGGACCTGGTTCGCAATCGCCTATCAGACCCTGTTCGCCTACGCGATCTCCCTGATGATCTACCAGTTCGGCAGCATCTTCACCGGCAACGTCAACGTGATCGGCCTCATCGCGGCGATCCTCGTGCTCTGCGTGTTCGTGTACATGCTGTTCATCAAGAAGTATCATGAAGCCACCACGCTCACCAAGAACGTTAAAGTCTGACCGAATCCCACGGGGCGCCTTGGCGGCGCCCCGAAATATCCATCCGCAGGGGCGACCAAAGCGCCCCGCAAAAGCATCCGTAGGGGGCGACGACCAAAGCGCCCCGCAAAAGCATCCGTAGGGGGCGACGACCTCGGCGCCCCGCAAAAGCATCCGTAGGGGGCGACGACCTCGGCGCCCCGCAAAAGCACTTGTAGGGGGCGCGACCAAAGCGCCCCGCAAGAAAGGAGTTGATCGCAATGTCTGAATGGTTCAGCGCAAACCTCCCCAACATTCTCGTGTGCCTCGCGCTCGGCGGGATCGTCTTTTTGAGCATCTTCGCCACGGTGCGCGGACGCAAAAAGGGCAAGCCGTCCTGCGGCGGCAACTGCGCGTGCTGCGGCGCGTGCAAGGCGTGTGCGCAGAAGAAGGAGGCGGTCCGTCCGTGATCAAGACGACGCTCACGATCGACGGCATGGCTTGCGGCATGTGCGAATCGCACATCAACGACGTGGTTCGCCGCACCTGCGACGTCAAAAAAGTCACCTCCTCGCACAAAAAAGGCACGACGGAGATCCTCTCCGAAGCGCCTCTCCCCCTGGATCCCCTCAAGGAAGTGATCGCGGCAACCGGCTACAAGGTCCTTTCGTCTTACGCCGAGCCGTACGAAAAGAAGCATCTGTTCTTCTGACATCTCCTTCGCTTCCGCCCCCTTCGGACGCACGTTTCCCCACGTGCGTCCTTTTTTTGTCCGATATAAGCAGCGTCGATGCCGTTCGCCTGCGCCGGAAGGTCTTTGCAGGGCGGTCTCATTCCGTGGTTGCAGGATGGCGCGAATTATGATAAAAAAGAACCGTCTGTGCTGACACAGGCGGTTCCTTTGGTTTTGATGCTTATTTCTTCTCGTCGATGCGCTCGCGGATCTTCGCTGCCTTGCCGCTTCTCTCGCGGAGGTAGAAGAGCTTCGCTCTGCGGACGACGCCGTGACGGACCACTTCGATGCGGCCGATGCGCGGGCTGTGGTACGGGAAGGTACGCTCAACACCGATGCCGTAGGACATACGACGGACGGTGAAGGACTTGCGGATGCCGCCGCCCTGGATCTTGATGACGATGCCTTCAAAGTTCTGCAATCTTTCACGGTTGCCTTCGACGACCTTCACGAAAACGCGAACGGTATCGCCGACTTCCAGCTCGGGCAGATCGCTGCGGAGCTGTTCTTTTTCGAGTTCACGAATGATGTCGGACATGTTTAATTTTTCTCCTTTTTCTTAATGAAACAGGCGTTCACGATCACAAGTGTCGGCGGACCGCCCGATGTCGCAAGGCGCATTATACCATAGAACGGATGGGAATGCAAGCCCTATTTTTGCGGTTTTTCGGGATTTTTTCCGAAGGTGCCGAGCAGACACGGGCGCACCTGACGCGTCTTTTCGAGCGCCTGTTCGTGCCGCCACGCATCGATTTTCGCGTGGTACCCGTTCAGCAGGATCTCCGGCACGTCGAGCCCGCGGAACGACGCCGGACGCGTGTACTGCGGATACTCCAAAAGCCCGTTCGCGTGCGATTCGTCCTCCGCGCTCTGCTCGCTGCCGAGCACGCCCGGAATGAAGCGCGACAGGCAGTCGATCAGCACCATCGCGGGCAGTTCGCCGCCGGTCAGCACGTAATCGCCGATGCTGATTTCCTCATCGATCAGCGTGTTCACGCGCTCGTCGACGCCTTCATAGTGTCCGCAAAGCAGCACGATGCGGTCGAGCTTGGACAGCTCCTTCGCCCGTTCGCTCGTGAGGAGCTTCCCTCTCGGCGTCAGCAGGATGCGATGCGGCTTTTCCTGGCCGCACACCGCCGCCATACAGTCGAAGATCGGCTGCGCCATCATAACCAGCCCCGCTCCGCCGCCGAACGGATAGTCGTCGGTCTTGCGATGCTTGTTGTCGGCATAGTCGCGGATGTTGTGCGTGCGCACGTCCAGAATGCCGCCCGCCTGCGCGCGGCCGAGGATGCTCGCGCCGAGCACGTTTCCGAACATTTCGGGGAACAGAGTCAGAATGTCAATCCGCAAAGAGCCCGACCTCCTTCAAAACCGCGGCGTCGAACACGACGCGTCCCGCTTCGGTGTCCACCTCGGACAGCACGCGCTTCAATGCCGGCACCATCAGCTTGCCGTGCTCGATCTCGTACACGTCGTTCGCGCCGGTTTCATAGACGTTCGTCAGCTTGCCGAACGCGCTGCCGTCGGTGTCGAACGTGTCGCAGCCGATCAGGTCCGCGACGAAGTACGTGTCCTTCGGGAGCTTGACCGCGTGCGCGCGATCCACCGCAAGGTATCCGCCGCGCAGGGCGTTTGCCGCCTCGGGCGTGTCATAGCCCTCGATTTTGACGATCACCGCGTCGGGCGAAACGGACTGTACGCAAAGCTGCACGGGCGTATACGACCCGTGCAACTCCAAATACGCTTGCGTCAAGCCGGAAAAGCGCCTGACGTTGTCCGTGAGCGGGTCCAGCTTCACCGCGCCGTGCACGCCGTGCGTGCGGGCGATGAGACCGATCCGGTAGTACGCTGCGCTCACAGGATATCGACGACGACCTTCTTTTCGTCGTTGACGGACGCCGCCTTGACGATCGCGCGGATCGCCTTTGCGATGCGGCCCTGTTTGCCGATGACCTTGCCGGTATCCTCGGGATCGACGGACAGCTCGATGATCACGCTGTCGTCCTCCTCACGCTTCGTCACGCGGACGGCTTCGGGATGATCGACAAGATTCTTGGCGATGTATTCCACCAGCTTGTCCATACGCGCCTCGATCAGTCGATCGCGCCGGCCTTCTTCAGGAGACCGCGAACGGTATCGGTGGGCTGTGCGCCGTTCTTCATCCACTGCTGCGCACGCTCATTGTCAACCTTGAGCTCTGCGGGTTCCGCAGCGGGGTTATAGTAACCGAGCTCCTCGACGAATGCGCCGTCGCGCGGTGCGCGCGAATCCGCGACGATGATGCGGTAATACGGCTGCTTCTTGGCGCCCATTCTTCTCAGTCTGATCTTCAACATGGTTTTGTTTCTCCTTTATCCTTTTGTTTTTCTTTTTTGAGTTGTATCGAAAACGGCGTTGCCGTGTTCGTCCTTAAAACTTGAACGGGAAGCCGCCCGGACGCTTCTTCTTGCCCTTCTTGAACATGCCGCCCGTCATCTGCTTCATCATCTTGCGCGATGCGTCGAACTGGTTCATCAGGCGGTTCACGTCCTGAATCGTCGTGCCGCTGCCGCGCGCGATGCGTTTTCTGCGCGACGCGTTCAGGATGTCCGGATTGGCGCGTTCCTTGGGCGTCATCGCCTGAATGATCGCCTTGGTGCGTCCCATCGCCTTCTCGTCGATCTCCACGCCCGAAAGCTTGCCGCCCATGCCGGGGATCATCTTCAGGATGTCCTCCATCGAGCCCATGTCCTTCATCTGCTCCATCTGATCGAGAAAATCGTCGAGCGTGAAGGAGTCGGTGCGCATCTTCTTTTCGAGCTCCGCCGCCTTTTTCTGATCGAACGCGGCCTCCGCCTTCTCGATCAGCGTCAGCATGTCGCCCATGCCGAGGATGCGGCTCGCCATGCGGTCCGGATGGAACGGTTCGAGGTCGGTGAGCTTCTCGCCCGTGCCCGCGAACTTGATCGGCTTGCCGGTCACCGCGCGCACCGAGAGCGCCGCGCCGCCGCGCGTATCGCCGTCGAGCTTGGTCAGCACCACGCCGGTGAGCGGAACCGTCTCGTTGAACGCCTTCGCGACGTTCACCGCGTCCTGACCGGTCATTGCGTCGACCACGAGCAGAATCTCCGCGGGTTCCGCCGCCGCGCGAATGCGCTTGAGCTCCTCCATCATGTCCTCGTCGATGTGCAGACGGCCTGCGGTATCGACGATCACGACGTCCTTGAACGTCCGCCGCGCCTGTTCGAGCGCTTCGTTGACCGTCAGAACCGGATCCTGCGTGCCGTGTTCGTACACCGGAACGTCCGCCTTTCCGCCGACGACCTTTAACTGCTCGATCGCCGCCGGACGGTAGATGTCGCAGGCGCACAGCAGCGGCGCCTTGCCGTACTGCTTCTTTAAGAGCATCGCAAGCTTGCCGCACATCGTCGTCTTGCCGGCGCCCTGCAGACCCGCCATCAGGATGACCGCGGGCTTTTTGGGTCCGAAGTCGAGCTTGGCGTTCGTGCTGCCCATCAGGTCCGTCAATTCCTCGTTGACGATCTTGATCACCATCTGCCCGGGCGTTAAGCTCTCGAGCACGTCGGCGCCGACCGCGCGCGCTTCCACGCGCTTGACGAAGTCCTTGACGACCAGGAAGTTGACGTCCGCTTCGAGCAGCGCCAGCTTGATTTCGCGCATCGCGTCCTTGACGTCGCGCTCGGACAGTCTGCCCTTTCCGGTCAGCTTCTTAAATACGTTTTGCAGTTTGGATGAAATGCCTTCAAATGCCATCTTCGTCCTCCCATATGCCCGAAAGCTGCGTAAGTCCCAGTTCGAGCGCTTCCCGATCTGCGTCGCGCAGCGGAACATCCTTGAAGCGGCTGCGGATCGCGCGGATCAGCTCCGTCTGCTTCGCTTCTCTGCGAATGAGACCCACCGCCTCCTCCGCCTCGCGAAGCTGGCGCTCGGCGCGCGTCAGAATGTCGCGCACGCCCTGCCGCGAGATGCCCTCGCGCTCGGCGATCTCCGAAAGCGAACAGTTCTCGTCCGCGTATTGGCGCAGGATGCCCGCCTGCCGCTCGGTCAACAGCGACTCGTAGCGGTCCAGCAGCATGCCGAGTTCGAATAAACGTTCCATACCTTGCTCCGGGCTGTAAAGGTTTTTTCCTTTACACTCGTTCCATTATACCGGATTTGGGGCAATTGTCAAGCATTATTTTTTCGATTGCAAAGACGCGCGGTTTGCGGTATAATCAATCGAATATAATAGGATATGAGGTATCTATGAAGCTTGCAATCGACGTAATGGGCGGCGACAACGCGCCCGCCGCGGTGCTGGACGGCTGTCTGGCGTTTCTGAACGAACGGGAGTCCGAGGGTGTGACGCTGCGTCTGTTCGGCGACGAAGCGATCCTCCGTGACTTTATGCGCGCGCATCCGGCGGTGTCGGACCGCGTGGAGACGGTTTACACGACCGAGACGATCGGCATGGGCGAGCATCCGACCGAGGCGATCCGTAAAAAGAAGGATTCCAGTCTCGTCAAGGCGATCGAAGCCGTGCGCGACCGCGAAGCGGACTGCGTGATCTCCGCCGGCTCCACCGGCGCGGTGCTGACCGGCGCAACGCTGATCATCCGCCGTCTGAAGGGCATCAAGCGTCCGGCGCTCGCCACGATGATCCCCACGATCACCGGCGGCTGCACCGAGATCATCGACTGCGGCGCGAACACGGACTGCAAGCCCGGGTACCTGGTGCAGTTCGCGCTGATGGGCGCGGCGTACCTCGAAGCGGTCGAGGGCGTTAAAAACCCGCGCGTGGGACTTTTGAACAACGGCACGGAGGAAGAAAAGGGCAATGCGCTCACCAAGGAGGCGCATCAGCGCCTGAAGGGCATGGACGGCGTGAACTTCATCGGCAACGTCGAGGCGCGCGAGCTGATGATGGGCACGGTCGACGTGCTGGTATGCGACGGGTTCGACGGCAACGTCGTGCTCAAAACGACCGAGGGCGTCGCAAAGGGCATCTCGTCGATGCTCAAGTCGACGCTGCTGGAATCGGTGCGCGGCAAGATGGCGGGACTGATCGGCAAGCCCGCGTTCGCCTCGCTCAAGAAGAAGCTCGATTACACCGAATACGGCGGCGCGCCGCTGCTCGGCGTGAACGGCGGCGTCATCAAGGGACACGGCAGTTCGGATGCGAAGTCGATCAAGAACGCGATGCTGCAGGGCGTGCGGCTCGTGCGCGGCGGCGTAACCGAAAAGATCGCGGCGTTTGCGGCGACCTTGAACATTGAGGATTGACAAAACACGCAAGATTCGATACAATATCTTGTGGATTTAAGCGTCCATACGGACGGAAGGGAGAAATCATGGAATTCGAAAAAATCTGCGAAATCATCGCAAAGCAGCTGGATATCGACCCCAAATCCATCACCATGGAAAGCAACTTCGTAGAGGATCTGCATGCGGACTCTCTCGACATCGTTGAGCTCGTCATGGACATGGAGCAGGAATTCGACACCGAGATTCCCGACGAAGAGCTGCCCAAGGTGCAGACCGTCGGCGATATCCTTCGCTATCTCAAAAAGTAAGCGTATTTTTCTCGAAGTCGAACCCGCACAACTCGGTGCGGGTTTTTTGGATAGAAGCGGGGATTCCCCCGTCCGGCCGGAACGGTGCGTCCGGCCGCGGACAGGTGCCGCTTCCGAAACGATCGCGCGACCGGTTCGGAAACGGTATCGGAAAGGTTTATTATGCTCACAAGAGAACATCTTCACGCGCTCGAACAGCGCATCGGCTACACGTTTGTCGAGCCGGAACGCCTGCGGCGCGCGCTCACGCATTCGTCGTACTCCGGCGAAGGCAAGGACAACGAGCGCATGGAATTTCTGGGCGACGCGGTGCTGGAGCTGTGCGTCTCCGAGGAACTGTTTTTCCGCTTTCCGGACATGAAAGAAGGACAGATGACGCGCAACCGCGCTTCGGTCGTTTGCGAATCCGCGCTCTTTGAGGCGGCGCAGCAGATCGGGCTCGGCGCGTTTCTGCTGCTCGGCAGGGGCGAGGACGCGTCCGGCGGACGCAAAAAGCCCTCGATCCTCTCCGACGCGTTCGAAGCGGTGATCTGCGCGATCTTCCTCGACGGCGGACTGGAGCCGGCGCGCGCGTTCATCCACGCAACCGTGCTGCCGCTGCTGCACTTGGGCGAGACGGCGTTCGAAAAGGACTATAAGACGCGTCTGCAGGAGCTGATCCACGCCAGAACGCACGGCAGACAGGTCACCTACGCGTTCGTCCGATCCGAAGGTCCCGACCACAAAAAGGTCTTTACGATGCAGGCGGTGCTCGACGGCGAGGTGCTCGGCGAGGGCTCGGGCAACAGCAAGCAGAGCGCCGGACAGGAAGCGGCGCGCATCGCATTAGAGAGGTTAGAGGCAAAATGAGACTGACACGGCTCGACATCTCCGGCTTCAAATCGTTCGCGAAGAAGACGGAACTGCAGTTCGGCAGCGGCATCACCGCCGTCATCGGTCCGAACGGCAGCGGCAAAAGCAATATTTCCGACGCGGTGCGCTGGGTGCTCGGTGAGCAGAGCGCGCGCGCTTTGCGCGGTTCCAAGATGGAGGACGTGATCTTCAACGGAACCGAAAAGCGCAAGGCGCAGTCGATGTGCGAGGTCACGCTCACCTTCGACAACGCGGATCACAAGCTCCCCACTGACTATGAGGAGGTCGCCGTTACGCGGCGCATGTTCCGCTCCGGCGATAGCGAATACTGCCTCAACGGACGCAACGTGCGTCTCAAGGACATTTCCGAGCTGTTCCGCGACACCGGCATCGGCAAGGACGGCTATTCGATCATCAGCCAGGGACGCGTCGACGAGATCCTTTCGAACAAATCCAACGACCGCAGAACGGCGCTGGAGGAAGCCGCGGGCGTCATGCGTTACCGCGTGCGCAAGGAGGAAGCGGAACGCAAGCTCGACAATACCGAGCGCAACATGGAGCGCATCGCCGACATGCTCAAGGAGCTGTCCGAACGGCTCGGTCCGCTGGAGGAGCAGAGCGCGACGGCGCGCACGTTCCTGAAACTGCGCGAAGAGCTCAAGGACCTCGAGGTCAACCTCTTCCTCTATCAGAGCGACCGCTCGCACGAGCGGCTCAAAGCGCTCGGCGAACAGATCGCGCAGCTGCAGGAGGAGCTCGCGCTCAGCGAAGCGCGGGACAAGGCGCTGGCGGCGGATTCGCTCTCGCTCGAATCGCAGGTGCGCGACATCGACGAGCGCGCCGCGGCGCAGCAGAACAAGGTCATCGAAATGCTGTCCGGCGTCGAATCGCACGTCGGCGAAAGCAATCTGCTGATCGAACGGCGCGATCATTCCAAAAAGGAGATCGCCCGCGTCGAAGGCGAACGATCGAGCGCTGCGCAGAACGCACAGGCACTTCGCGAAGCGCTTGCGAAGAACGCCGCGACGGCGCAGGACGAGACGGAGCGCGCAGCGCTTCGCGATGCAATCGAAGCGCAGACCGCGGCACTCGAACAGGCGGACGCTTCCATCGCCGCCCGCGAGGCGGCCGTAGAGGCGCAGAAGGCGGCGGTCATGGAAGCCATGAACCGGCTTGCCGACGCAAAGAGCGACCTTTCCCGCTTCGATACGATGGCGGCGGCGCTCAAGGACCGGCTCAAAGCGCTGGACGGCGAGGACGCCGAGGCAAAGGCCAAGGTCGACGCGTTCAAGGCGGAGCTGGAAGCCGCGCGCAAGGCGGAACAGGCGCAGGCGGCGACGATGAACGAACACATCGCCGCGCGCAAGACGGCGCAGCGCGAGCGCATCGAAATGGAATCGGACTACCTCGCCCTGCAGGCGGAGCTGAAGGTCAACGAGCAGAACGTCGGCGCGCTGTCCTCGCGCGAACACGTCCTGCGTGAAATGATCCGTTCGCACGAGGGCTATCAGAATAGCGTGCGCATGCTGCTGTCGGCGGCGGAATCGAACGCCGAGCTCAAGCAGTGCATCATCGGACCGGTCGCAGAGCTCCTGACGGTCCCGAAAAAGGTGGAAACGGCGATCGGCATGTCATTGGGCGGATCGCTGCAAAACATCGTTACGACGACCGCTGAGGACGCCAAAACGGTCATCGAGTACGTCCGTGCGAAGGACCTCGGCAGGGTTACGCTGCTGCCGATGACGCTGCTGAACCCGAACCCGCTGACCGAAAAGGAACGCGCGCTGCTCGACGAGCCGGGCGTGGTCGGACTGGGCAGCGAGCTGGTGCAGTGCGACAAGCGCATCGAGATCATCGCGGACTACCTGCTGGGCAGAACCGTGATCGTCGAGGACCTCGACAGCGCGATCCGGCTGCGCAAAAAATCGAAGAACGCATTCCACATCGCAACGCTTCTGGGCGACTTCCTTTCCACCGGCGGCACGATGACCGGCGGCAGTCTCAAAAAGGGCGGGTTCTCCCTGCTCGGGCGCGAGCGCGAGGTTGAGGAGATCAAAAAACAGCTCAAAAAGGCGGAACAGGCGGTTGCGAATAAGCAGAAGGAAATCGAGGAACAAAAGAAGCAGATCCTTTTGAAGGACACGCAGATCGACGCGTTCGTATCGGCGGCGCACGGCGACGAGCTGGAGCTTGTCCGCTTAAAGGAGCAGCGCGAGATCATCGAGCGCGACCTGCGCGACGCCGAGGAGGGCGTGCAGGAGCTGATCGACGAACGGACCGACCTCAATGAGAGTCTTGCCGACATCGAGACGCGCAGAACCAACGCGGCGACGGTCGAGGACGACATCAAAAAGCAGAACCTGCTGAGCACCGAGGATATCCGCACCGAACAGGCGGCGATCCAGGCGGACAAGCAGAAGCGCGAGGAAATGAGCGCAGCGCTGACCGAACAGCGCATCCGCGCGATGGCGCTCGAAAAGGAAGCGGACGCCCGCGAGGCGGAACGGCAGCGGCTGAGCCGTGACCTCGCCCTGACCGAGCAGAAGATCGGCATGTTCGATGCGGAGATTCAAACACTCACACAGTCGGTCGAGGCGGCGAACGCGCGGCTCGCCGAGATGGAAACGAGCATTTCCGGCGAGCAGGCGGAGCTGAAGCTCGCCAAGGAGGAGCAGTCCAAGCTCGAAGCCGAGCGCACACGCATCAACGAGCTGCTGAGCCAGTTCCGGCGCGACCGCGACGGGCTGCTGGATACCGTGCGCAGCATCGACGAGCGCAAGCACCGCAGCGAGCTGCAGACCTCGCGCATCGAAATGGAGCTCAAGCAGAGCGCGGACCGCATCTGGGAGGAATACGAGCTGACCTACGAGAATGCGCTGCCGCTGCGCCGCGAAATCGCGGTCGGCGCGACGCAGAGCCGGGTCAACGCGATCAAGACCGAGATTCGCGGTCTCGGCGACATCAACGTTTCGGCGATCGAGGATTACAAGGCGGTGTCCGAGCGGCACGAAACGCTTTCCACGCAGTTTGCGGACCTCGAAAAGGCGAAGGCCGATCTGTACACGCTGATCGGACAGCTCACGCAGACGATGGAACAGACCTTCGTGCGCGAGTTTCAGAAGATTCAGCAGAACTTTACGGAGACGTTCGAGCAGCTGTTCGGCGGCGGTCACGCCGAGCTGCGGCTTTCTGACAAGAGCGACGTGCTGAACTGCGATATCGACATCATCGCGCAGCCGCCGGGAAAGAAACTGCAGCTGCTCTCGCTGCTCTCTGGCGGCGAACGCGCGCTGACGGCGATCGCCCTGCTCTTTGCGATGCTGAAGCTGAAAGCGCCGGCGTTCTGCGTGCTCGATGAGATCGAGACCTCGCTCGACGAGGCAAACGTGTCGAAGTTCGCGAACTATCTCAAGGCGTATTCGGACGAAACGCAGTTCATCATCATTACGCACCGCAAGGGCAGTATGGAAGTGTGCGACACGCTGTACGGCGTGGCGATGGAGGAAAAAGGAATTTCAAGTATCGTCTCGGCGAGATTCGGAGAAACGGCATAATGGAAAAGAAAGAAAAGAAGGGCTGGTTTTCCAAGCTCAAGGAAGGTCTGCACAAGACCAACAACTGGTTTTCGACCCTGTTCAATAAGGAAGGCATCAACGACGACTTCTACGAGGAACTGGAAGAAGCGATGATCCTTGCCGACATGGGCATGGAGACATCCGAACGCCTGCTCGACGCGCTGCGCGAGAAGGTCAAAACGAACAAGCTCAAGGAGCGCGAGGAAGCGAAGCGCGCCTTGAAGGATCTGATTGCTGACGCGGTGCGCGTCGATACGCCGTTCGCGCCGGACAAAGGCGCGGCGGTCATTCTGATCGTCGGCGTCAACGGCGTCGGCAAGACGACCACGATCGGCAAGATCGCGAACGAATACAAGGAAGCCGGTTCCAGACCGATGATCGCGGCGGCGGATACCTTCCGCGCGGCGGCGGCCGAGCAGCTCGGCGAATGGGCGGCGCGCGCCGACGTGCCGATGGTGCGCCATCAGGAAGGCGCCGATCCCGCGGCGGTCGTGTTTGACGCGATCGCATCCTACTGCGCAAAGGGCTGCGATCTGCTGCTCGTCGATACGGCGGGACGGCTGCACAACAAAAAGAATCTGATGAACGAGCTGAACAAGATTCGCCGCGTCATTGCGCGCGAACTGCCCGACACCCCCTGCGAGGTGCTGCTCGTGCTCGACGCCACCACCGGTCAGAACGCCGTCGCGCAGGCGGAAGCGTTCCTCGACGTGTGCGAGCTCACCGGCGTCATCCTCACCAAGCTGGACGGCACCGCCAAGGGCGGCGTCACCGTGCAGATTTCCGACACCCTGCATGTGCCGGTGCGCTTCATCGGCGTCGGCGAGGGCATCGACGATCTGCGGCGCTTCGACCCGAACGACTTTGCCGCCGCGCTGCTCGACGTGGAATAACGGATTTGCAAAAAGAAGGTTCTCCGATCGGGGAACCTTCTTTGTTTACCGCCGCCCCGCGGTGTGTACGCTGTGTCAACTGCAGCAATCATCTACGTGCAGGATGTTTTGCGTTCCGAATGTACGCGCAGAATGCTTTTGCGTTCCGAGATTCTTCGCCTGCGGCGCAGAATGACATTACGACGGCTCGACAACCCTTCCGTCTTTTGC
>DFEW01000079.1:29331-29513 GCA_002369195.1 Christensenella sp. UBA3792 | reverse complement strand
CCTGTGCAAGGGGAGCTGTCGGCGATAGCCGACTGAGGGGTTGTCCTTCGCGGCGGGCTGCCGAGGTCGTCAGCCCCTACAGCACCTCTTTGCTCTTCCTTGTCATCCTGAGGAGCTTCCCCTCCCCCTTGTCATCCTGAGGAGCATCCCATCCCCTTTGTCATCCTGAGGAGCGATGGTAC
>DFEW01000079.1:14678-29231 GCA_002369195.1 Christensenella sp. UBA3792 | reverse complement strand
GTAACGGCAGCGAAGCGAAGTGGAATGCGACGAAGGATCTCGGAACGGTCAACCGCACACCCGACACATGACACAAATGTTATCATTGCAACACATGCTGCAGGACGCAAAGCAGAAAAAACGAGGGTGCCGGATGAATCCGACACCCTCAAATTCTGTGGTGCTCCCGCTTCGGAAGCTCCGATTCGGTTTGCTCCGAACGGGCAATCATGGTATTTGCTTAGGCTTCCTTTTCCATGTTGATGACTTCTCTGCCATCGTAATAGCCGCAGTTCTTGCAAACCGTGTGCTGCGCTTTCAGCTCGTGGCACTTCGGGCACTCGACGAGGTTGGGCGCGATTGCCTTAGAATTGTTCGCTCTGCGCGAATCTCTTCTCGCCTTCGACGTTTTTCTCTTGGGTACTGCCATGATTACACCTCCTTATGTTCGTTCAATAATGATTCGAGCGCAGAAAACCGCGCGTCGATTTTGTTGGTCAGGCAACTGCATTGCCCGCGGTTCAGATTCATGCCGCATACGGGGCAAAGCCCCTTGCACGACTCACTGCAGACCGTCGTCATCGGCATTTCCAGAAAGAAATTGTCGAAAAACGCCGTTGACAGATCGAGCTTTTCGCCCTCGTAGGTGTAGAGCTCGTCGTCCTCCGTCTTGAACATCGGACGCACGAACCGTTCCGTAAACGAGAACGCCATCGGCTCGACCATCGGCTCGCCGCAGCGCGCGCAGACCGTTTCGTAACCGAGCGTCGCATCCGCGTCCACGCGGAAGGTTTTTCCGTCGTACACATACGTGCCCGAAAGCGTCGCCTTGCCGGAAAACACAACGGTTTTGCCCGCGAACGTCTGCGGCTCCAGCGTTCCTTTCCATGTAAACGGGAACGGTTCGCCGACCCGCCGCAATGCTTCATTCACCGATACAATCATACGCAACTCCAAAATGAACCAAATGATATTTTAACCATTTCTGCGCCGTTTGTCAACAGATTTCTTTGCGCCTTTTGCGTTTTTCTTCGGCATATTGCGCATCTGCCGCATCCGCTCGGGCGGGACCAGCGCATATTTGTCCGTTCCGATCAGATCCTCGCGGTGCGCTTGCCTCAGCGCCTTGCGCACGGTGTTGAAATTGGACGGCAGGAAGAACTGCATCAGCGCCCGCTGCATCGCCTTTTCCTCCGGCTTGCGCGGCACGTACACCGGACGCATCGTTCTCGGATCGAGCCCCGTGTAGTACATGCAGGTGGAAACCGTGCCGGGCGTCGGATAAAAGTCCTGCACCTGCTGCGGACGGTGTCCGATCTTCTTCAAATACTCCGCCAGCGCGATCGCGTCCTCCAGCGTGCAGCCGGGGTGCGAGCTCATCAGGTACGGCACGATATACTGCTTCTTTCCGAGCTGCGCGTTCATGCGCTCGTAGCGCGAGATGAACTGCTCATACAGCTCGTGCGGGGTCTTGTTCATGTAATAGAGCGTGCGGTCGGCGATATGCTCCGGCGCGATCTTGAGCTGCCCGCTGATGTGGTGCGCGCACAGCTCGCGCAGGAACGCGTCGCTTTTGTCGTACAGCACGTAGTCGAAGCGCACGCCGCTGCGGATGAACACCTTTTTGACGCCCGGCAGCGCGCGCAGCTTCTTCAGCAACGACACGTAGTCGGCATGGCTGACCTCCAGATTCGGACAGCGCTCGTAGCCGATGCACGAACGGTTTTTGCACACGCCGCTCCTAAGCTGCTTTTGACAGGCGGGCTTTCGGAAGTTCGCCGTGGGACCGCCGACGTCGTGGATGTACCCGCGAAAATCGGGATCACGGGTCATCTTCTCGGCTTCCTTTAGGATCGAATCGTGACTTCTTGCGGAGATCACCCTGCCCTGATGGAAGGTCAGCGCGCAGAAGTTGCAGCCGCCAAAGCACCCGCGACAGGAGGTGATCGAAAACTTGACCTCGTCGATCGCGGGAATCGGCTCGCGGTACGACGGATGCGGACGCCGCGTAAACGGCAGGGCGTAGACCGCATCCATTTCCGCTTCGGACAGCGGCGGCTGCGGCGGGTTCTGCACCAGAAAGCCCTTTTCGTGCGGCTGCATCAGGCGCTTGCCGCGGATCGCATCCTGCTCCTCAAACTGCACCGCGAACGCCTCGGCATATTTGCGCCGGTCAGCTGCGACCTCGGTGTACGACGGCAGCAGGATCGCGTCCGGCACCTCCGCCGCATCGTTGACGCGGAAGCACGTCCCCGCGACGTCGCGGATCTCATGCACCGGAACACCCGCGTCGAGCCGCTCGGCGATCTCGACGATGCTGCGCTCGCCCATGCCGTACATCAGAAGGTCCGCGCCCGCATCGTACAGGATCGAGTGCCGCACGCGGTCGTCCCAGTAATCGTAATGCGCGAAGCGGCGCAAGCTCGCCTCGATACCGCCGATCAGCACCGGCACATGCGGGTACGCCTCCCTGCAGCGGTTTGCGTAGACGATCACGGCGCGGTCGGGCCTTTTGCCCGCCTTGCCGCCGGGGGTGTAGGCGTCGTCGCTGCGGCGCTTCTTTGCCGCGGTGTAGTGATCGACCATCGAATCGAGGTTGCCCGCCGAGACTAAAAATGCGAGGCGCGGCTTGCCCAGCGCACGGAACGCGTCGACGCTGTGCCAGTCCGGCTGCGCCAGAATGCCGACCGAAAAGCCGCGGCTTTGCAGTACGCGCGCGATGATCGCGGTGCCGAAGCTCGGATGGTCGATGTACGCGTCGCCGCTGATATATACAAAATCAAGCCCGTCGAATCCGCGGGCTTTGCATTCCTGTGCCGAAAGAGGCGGTATGGAGTTGATCGGCGTTCGGTTCAAAATGAATCCTTTTCCGCTTCGGCGGCGCGTCTGCGCTCCGCATCGCTGACCGTGGCATGCGGGGAGATCGGTCCGACGACCTGCTCCGCGGCGCCGCTGCGTCGGGACGATCCGGTCATTTCGGACACGAGGTACTCGATGGTGGAGACCATCTCCTTGCGCTCCTCCTCCATCTGCCGAAGCTGTACGATCAATTCGTCCAGATAGCGATCCACGTCCTCGCGGTCGTACCCGAACAGGGATTTCTTGAATTCCTTATTGGCGATGTTGTCCGCTTTGATCATGGAAACGCCGCGCGTTACATATCGGTGTAGCCGCCGGAATCCTCGCCGGTATCCTCGACGTCGACGTCATGCGGCGCAACCAGGAAGATGCCTCTGGAAATCTTGTTGATCGTGCCGTTCTGCGCATAGATCGCGCCGAGCAGGAAGTCCAGCACGCGCTGTGCGCAGCTTCCCTCGAGCTCCTCCATGTTGACGATGACCGGACGGCGGTTCTTGAGATTGTCCACGATGTTCTGCGCATCGTCGTAGCAGACCGGATGATAGACGATCATCTTCATCGCGGCAAGGTTCTGCGGCACGGGCTGCGCATCACCGCCGCCGACGAGCTGATTCTCGCGTCGGCGCGAACGCGGCTCCTTCTTCGCGGGCTGCTCCTGCTGGAGATCGTCCTGCAGAACTTCCTCTTCGTCCGATTCTTCGAGTCCGATGAAATTTAAAAACTTACCCATTCTGTTGTCCTCCTAAAATGATTCGCGGTCCGAAGATTGCCGTGCCGACGCGCACGACCGTCGCGCCTTCTTCGATGGCAACGTCGTAGTCGTGACTCATGCCCATCGAAAGCGTGTCGATCGGAAGCGACGGACAGTCGCGCTTGAGCTGCTCGAACCTTTGCCGCATCTGCGCAAAGTACGGACGCACCGTGTCCCGATCGGTCGCGGGCGGTACGCACATCAATCCGCGAAGGCGCACACTGTCCTGCGCGGCGATGCATTCCACCAGCCGGTCAAGCTCCTCGGGCAGCACGCCACCCTTCTGGGCTTCGCGCCCGATGTTGACCTCGATCAGGATATCCTGCCGAAGCTGATGCTTTGCCGCATAGGCCGTTATCGCGTCGAGCAGCGGTTCGCGATCCACGGATTGGATCAAGTCCGCTTTTCCACATATGTATTTTACTTTATTCGTTTGCAGTTGTCCAATAAAATGTGCCCGCAAGCGATTCTGTTCATAAAAAGTTAACTTTTCGGTGAACTCCTGCGCCCGGTTTTCGCCCACATCCGTCACGCCGGCGGCGACCGCCTCGGCGATGCGCGCCGTTTCCACATACTTGGTGACCGCAATGAGCGTCACCTCGTCGATGCGTCTTCCGGCTCTTTGGCAGGCGCGCGCCATGTTCTCGCGCACGGTTTCGATGTTTTCCCGAATCGTCATATCAATCGTCCTCCTCTTCCGGCGGGATGCGCACCTTCAGACCGGCAAACAGCGTGATCGTGCTGTCGCGCGCGGAGACGATCGCGTTCTCGCCGTCCGAACCCGCGATATAGACCGCGATGCTCTGATAGCTGCCGTCCGTCGCCTTCACGTAGATATACGGCACGCCGTCTTTGTACTGCACGTAGTCGAGCGGCACGTACAGACCCGTCGCATTGTTCTGAATCGAAATTTCCACCACGCGGGTGGTCAGCAGCGGGCGCACATCCGCATTGACCTGCATCACGTACAGTACACCGCTCGATGTGTCCTTCTCGGTGATGATCGAGCCCTGATACGCGCCGGGCACGCCCTTGATCGTAAAGGAATACTTGAGGCCCGGCATCAGGCGCTGTTCGCTCGTGCTGTTTACGACAAACGCAAGGTACCAGACGGTGCGGTCGGTCACGATGCGGTAATAGAAGTTCTCGTTGTCCATACTGATGGACGGCGAGTTCAAAATGCGCTTGACGAGCGGCACGGTGAGCTGCGATACGTCGCGCAGGTTCTCCTCGTTGTCGTCCGAATAGAAGCTGACGTAGCCGTTGTACTCCGAGAGGACCGTTCTTGCGCTGTTCGTCTCGAAGTTGCTGCGCATCGCATCGAGCTCGGCGAGCTCGTTCGCGACCATCGACGGGTCGGGCAGCATCGAGACCATCAGGTTTCGTCTGCCCTCCAAAAGCCGGATCAGCTGCGTCTCGCTCGCCGCATACGTGTTCAGCTTCGTCTTGCCGACCGACGCCTCGCGCATCCTTGCGCCGACCTCCTCGATGTTCCGGTTGTACTGCTCGATCGCGTCGGGCAGCACGCCGCCTTCCGTGGCGGTGCGGATCAGCGATTCCAGGTGCGTGTAGATCTCCATTTCCTTGGCGCAGATGCCCGCGAGCGTGTTCTCGTACGAGTACGGATACAGCACCGCGATCGCGTCGCCCTCCTGCACGAGCGCGCCTTCGCTGAGCAAAATGCGGCTTTCGCTCGCCGTTTCGGTGATCAGCCGTTCGTTTCGCACGACGACCGCTTCGCTCTCGACCTCCGAATAGATCGTCATCATGTCGAGCCGCCGCACGTTGCCGGTGACCCGTCGGAGCAGGTAAACCGCGCCCACGACAAACGCCACCAGCAGTACGATGCCGATGAGCAGAAGCAGGTAAAACCGCTTGTTGGCTTTCATGGTGCGTTCCATGCGCGCGATCCTTTCCGTCAGTTTGCCTTATTATAGCACATCCGTGCGGGTTCGAACAGGGGAATTTGCAAAAAGGGAGCAGAGTGTTCTGCCCCCCTCCGTCTTTTGTTGTGTCCCGATTACGCGTCGGGCAGCAGGTCCTTGCGGGTCAGACCGATCTTGCCGGTCTTGGGATCGATCTCGAACACGCGCACGAGCACCTGATCGCCGATGTTCAGAACGTCCTCGACCTTGTTCACGCGCTCCTTCGCGATGCGGGAGATGTGCAGCAGACCGTCGGTGCCGGGCTTGAGGTTGACGAACGCGCCGAACTCCTTGATGCCGACCACGGTGCCGAGGTAGACCTTGCCGACCTCGATATCCTCGACGATACCGTCGATGATGCGCTTCGCTTCTTCCGCAGCCGCCTGATCGGGCGATGCGATAAAGACGCTGCCGTCGTCCTCGATGTCGATCTTGACGCCGGTCTTGGCGATGATGCCGTTGATCGTCTTGCCGCCGCTGCCGATGACGTCGCGGATCTTGTCCGGATTGATCTTGAACGAAAGGATGCGCGGCGCATAGGGCGAAAGCTCCTTGCGCGGCTCCGCGATCGTTTCCGCCATCTTATCGAGGATGAACAGACGGCCTCTGCGCGCCTGCTCGAGCGCTCTGGTCAGGATCTCGCGGTCGATGCCCTTGATCTTGATATCCATCTGGATCGCGGTGATGCCATCACGCGTACCCGCAACCTTGAAGTCCATATCGCCGAGGAAGTCCTCGAGGCCCTGAATGTCGGTCAGGATCGCGATGTTGCCGGAATCGACGTCCTTGATGAGACCCATCGCAACGCCTGCGACCGGCTTCTTGATCGGGACGCCCGCATCCATCAGCGCCAGCGTGCTCGCGCAGATCGACGCCTGCGACGTGGAGCCGTTCGAGCTGATGACCTCGGAAACGAGGCGCATGCAGTACGGGAATTCCTCTTCGCTCGGAAGCACCGGCAGCAGAGCGCGCTCTGCGAGTGCGCCGTGACCGATCTCGCGGCGGCCGGGGCTGCGCACGGGGCGCACCTCACCGGTCGAATACGGCGGCATGTTGTACTGGTGCATATAGCGCTTGCTGTCCTCGAGGGTCAGGCCGTCGAGAATCTGCGCTTCCGCGATCGTGCCGAGGGTCGCGATCGTCATGACCTGCGTCTGGCCGCGGGTGAACACCGCGCTGCCGTGCGGACGCTCGAGCATGTGCACTTCGCTCCAGATCGGACGGATCTCGTCCTGCGCGCGTCCGTCGGGACGGATCTTCTTGTTGATGATCTTGTCGCGCATGACTTCCTTCTGCATCTGATACAGGATCGCGTCGATGTCCTTTTCACAGCCGGGATCGCTCTCGGCAAACGCCGCCTTGACTTCCGCCTTGACCTGCTCGGTGCGCGCTTCGCGCTCGTAGCGATCGAAAGTGTCCATCTGCCACACGATCTTGTCCATCGCGTATTCGCGAACGCGGCGGTTGAGGTCCTCGTCCGGAACATGGATGTTGACTACCATCTTGGGCTTGCCGACTTCCTTCTGGATCTCTTCGATGAAGGCGACGATCTTCTTGATCTCCTCGTGCGCAAACAGGATCGCACCGAGCATTTCCTCCTCGGTGACCTCGTTCGCACCCGCTTCGACCATCATGACCGCGTCGCGCGTGCCGGCGACGGTGAGCGCCAGACGGCTCTTTTCGCGCTGTTCGCAGTTCGGGTTCAGAATGTATTCGCCGTCGATCATGCCAACCGCCACGGAGCCCGTCGGACCCATGAACGGCGCGTTGGAGATGGACAGCGCGATGGAGGAGCCGATCATGCCCAGCACGTCGGGCTGGATATCCTGCTCCACGGAAAGGACGGTCGCGATGACCTGCACATCGTTGTAGAATCCCTTCGGGAACAACGGGCGCAGCGGACGGTCGATGAGGCGCGAGGTCAGGATCGCCTTTTCGGTCGGGCGACCTTCACGCTTGATGAAACCGCCGGGGATCTTGCCGACCGCATACAGTTTCTCTTCAAATTCAATGGACAGCGGCAGAAAATCAACGCCGTCGCGCGGTTCCTTGGCGACCGTCGCGTTGACCATGACCGCCGTTCCGCCGCAGCGCACGAGGCAGTTGCCGCCCGCTTGCTCGGCGTACTTTCCGGTTTCGACGATCAGCTTGCGATCGCCGACCATGGTTTCGAACACTCTTTGCATTTCTCTTTTTTCCTCTTTTTTATCTTTATTGTTATTAAAACCGCGATAAAATGCCGAAACGGCTCCCAAAAAAGATAGGCGGGAGTAACCCCCGCCCTGATCTTTACTTTCTGAGGTTCAATGCTGCAACGATCGCTCTGTAACGCTCGATGTCCTTTTCCTTCAGATAGTTCAGCAGACCTCTGCGGGTACCGACCATCTTCAGAAGACCGCGGCGGGAGTGGTGATCCTTCTGGTTCACCTTGAGGTGCTCGTTGAGGTGGTTGATGCGCTCGGTGAGCAGTGCAATCTGAACCTCGGGAGAACCCGTGTCGCCTTCGTGCAGCGCGTACTTTGCAATGATTTCCTGTTTCGTCATGTTGTTTTTTCCTCCTTTTTCTTCGTATCCCCGTGAACTGCGTATGGCGTCGGAGAGTCGCAACAACCCAGTTTACGGTTTAACACTGGACAGTTTAGCACAACCGTTCCAAATTGTAAACACCTTTTTTGGTTTCTTCCAAAACTTTTTTTGCGGTCTGCGCGTCCGTGCGAATCTGCGAAAACAGCGCTTCCCTGCTTGCAAATCTGCGCTCGTCGCGAAGGCGCGCAAAGAACGCGACGCCGATGCGCTTTCCGTACAGATCGAGGTCCTGTCCGATCACATGCGTCTCCACCGTCCGCGCCGTTCCGCCGACCGTCGGATTCGTCCCGACGTTTGTGACCGCGTCGTAACATGCGCCGTCGAGCACCGCGACTGTCGCGTAGACGCCGTCGCGCGGCAGGATCTGCGACCCGCCGGACAGGTTCGCCGTCGGACAGTCGAACTGCCTGCCCAGCGCCTTCGCGTGCACGACCTCGCCGCACAGCACGAACGGCCGTCCGAGAAGCCGCATCGCCGTCTCCACGTCGCCCGAGCGGATCGCCTCGCGTACGCGCGTAGAGGCGCAGGTCTCGCCGTCGACCTCGACCCGGTCGATCACCGTGAGGCGAATGCCGCGTACCGCGCACAGCGTATCCAGAAGCGCTGTATCGCCTTTTGCGCCCGCGCCGAAGCGGTAATCGTATCCGACGACAATCGCCGAAACCGAGCCGTTATAGCGCGCATTCAGCCAATCTACGAACGTGTCCGGCGCCATCGAGGCGAACGCGCGGTCGAACGGAATGCTGTCCACGCGGTCGCACCCGCATGAGAGGATCAGCGCCTCGCGCTGCGCCTGCGTGCAGATATAGGCGAACGGCTCGCCGAACAGCTCCTTCGGATGGTTCGAATACGTGAACGCGACCGCCTCGCCGCCGATGTCGCGTGCGATCTGCGCGGCACGGCAAAGCAGCGCGCGGTGCCCCAGATGCACCCCGTCGAACATGCCGAGCGCCACAACCGTTTGTTTCATAGTTTCTCCATTCTGTTGCGCCCCGCAGAGCGCGTGCGATGTGACACCCTCTCCCGTCAGCCTGCGCCTCCCCTGTGCAAGGGGAGGTGGATCGGCGAAGCCGAGACGGAAGGGTTGTCATTCCGAATACAAATGCACCTTCAGCACCGCGTCGCCGTCCTGCACCGCGCCGATGCCCAAAAAGGTCGTGCAGTACAGGCGGTACAGCCCGTCCGGCGCGTTGATGCGCGTCGGCAGACCGTTCATCGCGGGCTTTTTGCGATCCGCCCTCAGATCGAGCCGCGGCAGATGGCTCAGCGCCTGTTCGCACCCCGTCAGCGCCGCTTCGAGCCGTCCTTCGGCTTTGAGCGCTTCGAGCTCGGCGACCGAATATGCGCCGTCGAGCGTGAACATGCCGGACGATTCGCGCAGCAAAAACGCCATGTGCGCGGGCACGCCGAGCGCCGCGCCGATGTCGCTGCACAGCGTGCGGATATACGTGCCGCGCGAGCAGGTCACGCGCAGCAAAAAGCGGTTTTTGCCGAGCGTGCGCGTGCGTTCGAGCGAAGCGATCTCGATCTCGCGCGATTTGTCGGGGATCTCCTTCCCCTCCAGCGCGAGCTCATACAGCTTTCGTCCGTTGTATTTCAGGGCGGAATACATCGGCGGCGTCTGCACGGTGCGTCCTAAGAACGCCGGCAGCGCCGCGTCGAGTGCGTCCGCATCGATGTCGCAGTCGCGCCGTTCGATCACCGCGCCCTGCGCATCCTGCGTGTCGGTCGCAATGCCGAACACGATCTCGCAAAGATAGGTCTTCTGCTTGTCGACGAGGTAGTCGAACAGGCGCACGGCGCGCCCGACGCACACGGGCAGAACGCCCGCCGCCTCGGGGTCCAGCGTGCCGAGATGCCCGACCCGCTTCGTCTCGAAAATCCGCCGCACGTCGACGACCGCGTCGCTCGACGACATCCCCGGCGGCTTTAAGACCGTTACGATGCCTTCCATGATTTGAGCGCGTCCGTAAGCGCATCCTTCAGCGTCGCGAACGCCACATCGAGCGGAAGCTCCACCGTGCAGCCCGCCGCGCGCTGATGCCCGCCGCCGCCGAACCGCTGTGCGATCGCCGCCACGTCGCAATAGCGCTTCGAGCGCATGCTGACGCGGATCGTGCCGTCCGAGGACTCGCGCAGCACACACGCCGCTTCCACGACGTCGATGTCGCGCAAATGGTCGATCAGCCCTTCGCAGTCGTACTTGGTCGCGCCGCAGCCGACCAGCACCGCCTTGGGGATCGCCACGATGCCGAGCCCCTCTGGCGTGATCTGCGCGTTGGTCAGCACGTAGGCGATCATCTTCGCCTTTGCGATGCGCATTTCGCGGAACAGGATGCGGTTCAGCTCCGAAACGTCGATCCCGTACGGCAGCAGCTTCGCCGCCGTTTCCAGAGAATCCTTCGTCGTGTTCGAATACGCGAAGTTGCCGGTGTCCGTGATGATCGCGGTGTAGAGCGCCTCGGCAATGCCGTGCGTCATGCGGATGCCGAGCACGTCGAGCAGCACATAGATGAGCTCGCCGGTCGCGCCGACGTTCTCCACCCAGTCGCCGTCCTTCGATTTGCGCGGGTTGGTCATGTGGTGGTCGATGCAAAACTGGTACGGCGCCTGCTCCAGGATCGGCTGCAGCCATCCCGTTCTGGCGTGGTCCGCGCAGTCAACATAGATCACCGCTTCGGGCGGAACGGGCAGCGTTTCCTCGCTGCGCACCGTGTCCGCGCCTTCCAGAAAGGAAAGATAATCCGGCACCGGATCGGGACAGACCACGGTCACGTCCTTGCCGACGGCGCACAGCGCGGCGCGCAAAGCAAGGCAGGAGCCCAGCGTATCGCCGTCGGGCGAACGATGGGCTGCCAGATAAAAGGATTGATGTGATTGGATGAATGCCGTCGCCTGCTCGAGGTTCATGCTTCGTCCTCCCCGTCCTGCGGCGCATCCTTGTGCAGCGAGCGGATCACCTCGGAAATATGCACCGAGTACGCGATCGAATCGTCGCCGACAAACTTGATCGCCGGAACGCGCCGGATCGTCATGCGCGCACCGACCTCGTGGGCGATGAAGCCCGCCGCGTGGTTCAGCGCGTCCACCGCGCTCTTTGCGGCGTTCGGATCGGTGTCATACACCGAAACATGCGCTTTGGCATACTTGAGATCCGGCGTGATTTCCATATCGGTGATCGAGGTCACCGCCGGAATGCGCGGGTCCTTCATATCGAAGATGATCGCGCTGACCGTCTTTTTCAGCTCCTCGCGAAGCCGTTCGTTTCTGACCTTTGCCATCAGCGTTTCACTTCCTCCATCGTGTAGCATTCGATGACGTCCTCTTCGAGAATGTCGTTGAAGTTCTCGATCGAAATACCGCACTCATATCCCGCAAGGACTTCCTTCGCGTCGTCCTTGAAGCGCTTTAAGGAGGCGATCTTGCCGTCGTGGATCACGATGCCGCCGCGCACCACGCGCACCTGCGCGGTACGGGTGACCTTGCCCTCGTTGACATACGCGCCTGCGATCGTGCCGACACCGGAAACGCGGAACGTATTGCGCACCGTGCAGCGGCCGAGCTCGACCTCCTGGAAGACCGGCTTGAACATGCCCTTCATTGCGTTCCCGACGTCCTCGATCGCGTTGTAAATGACGCGGTACGTGCGCACGTCGACCTTTTCCTTCTCGGCGGTCGCGCGCGCCGTGGCGTCCGGACGCACGTTGAAGCCGATGACGATCGCGTTCGACGCGGATGCGAACATGATGTCCGATCCGGTGATCGCGCCGACGCCGCTGTGTATGCAGCGCACGCGCACTTCGTCGTTGGACAGCTTCTCGAGCGCCTGCTTGACCGCTTCGACCGAGCCCTGCACGTCCGCCTTGATGATGAGGTTGAGGTCCTTGAGCTCGCCCTCCGCCATCTGGCTGAACAGATCGTCCAGGGAGACCTTCTGCGCCTGCTTGACCTGCGCCGCCTTGAGACGGTCGCGGCGCTCCTCCGCAACCTGACGGTTCAGCTTATCGTCGTCCGCGGCAAAGAGCGTGTCGCCCGCCGCCGGAACCTCGTTGAAGCCGAGCACCTCGACCGGCATGGACGGACCCGCCGCGTTGACCGAACGGCCCTTATCGTCCATCATCGCGCGCACTCTGCCGTACGCCGTGCCGGCGACGATCGTATCGCCCTTGCGCAGGGTGCCGTTCTGCACGAGAACCGTTGCCACCGGACCGCGCGTCTTATCGAGCTGCGCTTCGATGATCGTGCCCTTCGCGAGACGGTCGGGGTTCGCCTTGAGCTCCAGAACGTCCGCCTGCAGCAGCACCATTTCGAGGAGCTGATCGAGGTTGATCTGCTTCTTTGCCGAAACCGGCACGCAGATCGTGTCGCCGCCCCATTCCTCGCTGACGAGGCCGTATTCGGTGAGCTGCTGCTTGACGCGCTCGGGATCCGCGGTATCGCGATCGATCTTATTGATCGCGACGACGATCGGGACGCCCGCCGCCTTCGCGTGGTTGATCGCTTCGACGGTCTGCGGCATGATGCCGTCGTCCGCCGCCACCACGAGGATAACGATGTCCGTGACCTGCGCGCCGCGGGCACGCATTGCGGTGAACGCTTCGTGACCCGGCGTGTCGATGAAGGTGATCTGCTTGCCGTTCAGGGTGACGGTGTACGCGCCGATGTGCTGCGTGATGCCGCCCGCCTCACCCGCGGTGACGTGCGAATTGCGGATCGCGTCGAGCAGCGACGTCTTGCCATGGTCGACATGACCCATGATCGTGACGACCGGCGGACGCGGCTTTAAGGTTTCGGGCGCGTCGACGTCCTCGGCAGCGTCCATCAGGACGTCCTCGAACGACTTTGCCACCTGCTGTTCCAGCGTAATGCCGAACTCGCCCGCGATCAGCTCGCAGGTATCGAAGTCCAGCTCCTGGTTGATGTTCGCAATGATGCCGAGCATCAGGAGCTTCTTTAAGATCTCGTTCGCGGGCTTGCCGAGCTTCTCGGACAGGTCCTTGACCGTGATCGTCTCGGTCGTGATCACCGCATGATCGATCACCACCGGAGCGGGCTTCGGCTGCTGCGCCTCCGCCTGCTGTTTCTTCGCCTTGCGGCGATTGCCCATCTGTCCGTCATCTTCCCAACCGCGCGCGGTCGGTCCTGCTTCCTTCATCATCGTCTTCTTGTTCTTTGCCTTCTTATCCGTTGTTTCGAATGGTTTCTTTTTGTCGGAGCGATTGTCGTTTCTTCCCTTATTGGCGTCCGCAGGGCTCGGCGTATTGATCACGACAGCCCGTGTCTGTGCGCCGCCGCGATTGTCGCGGCGCTGATTGCGCGCCTCCGTACCGCCGCGGCGGTCGCCTTCCTCGCTCTTGGGCGCATCCTTTTGCGGGCGCTCGCGGCGCGGCGCGTTCTGCTCGATCGGCACCTTGCGCGGCTCGACCGGCTGAACCGGCTCCTCAGGTGGGGGTGCGACCGGTTCCGGCTGCTCCGCAGCGGGCGCAGGCTCCGGTTCCGGCTCGGGCTCCTCGTCCGTGCCGCCGGCATGCGCCGCAAGGTCCGCTTCGCTCGCGAGCAGGGCCTTTAAGCGCTCGGCGCGCTCGCGTTCCTCACGCTCCTGCTTCTCCTTTTCTTCGCGGTCGATCATGCTTCCCTCCGTGCGGCGCGCAGACTCCAAGAGCTCGCCGATCGAGCCCTTGGTCGCACCCAGCGCATGCAGAAGCGACTGCATCTCCGTTTTCAGATTTTTTGCTGTTTCCAGAAAATTCGTTGCCATACTCATCCCCGCTTTTCATCGGTATTGGGCATTGCGCCCTCGATCATATGTACAAATGCCGGATCCGTTACCGCCATGACGATGCGGGAGTCCTTTCCGATTGCGCGTCCGACGGTCTCCACCAGATACAGCGGGATCCCGCGCGATTCGCACATCCGTGCATAGTGTTCCTTCGTTGCGTCCGACGCCGCCGTTTCCAGCAGCACCATCTTCGCTTTTCCGTTATTGATCGCCTGCTCCGCCGCGAATGCGCCGCTCTGCGCCTTTCCGGCCTTCATGCACAGCCCGATCGCGTTATACAGCCGATCCATTGCGTTCGATCTCCGTTTGCAGCGCGGCCTTTAAAGAATCGTTCATCGGCGCTTCGAGCGCGCGTTCGAGCGCACGCGTCTTGAGCGCGCGTTCCAGGCAGGCGGAAGAACGGCACAGATACGCGCCGCGTCCGTTCAGCTTGCCCGTCGCGTCGAACGCGAGGATGCCCTCCTGCGTTCTGACGACGCGCATCAATTCTTTTTTCGCCCGCATCTCCCGACAGGCGATGCACATCCGCATCGGGATCTTCTTCAATGCTTATTCCTCCGCTTCCGGTTCCGCTTCCGCCGCATCCAGCACCGCGTCCGCCTGCGACTGGCTCTTGATGTCGATCTTCCAGCCGGTCAGCTTCGCGGCGAGACGCGCGTTCTGTCCCTCCTTGC
>DFEW01000079.1:11310-14629 GCA_002369195.1 Christensenella sp. UBA3792 | reverse complement strand
TTCTGTCCCTCCTTGCCGATGGCAAGCGACAGCTGCGAATCCGGCACGATGACGCGCGCGGCCTTTTCTTCCTCGTTGACGTAGACCATCAGCACCTTTGCCGGGCTGAGCGCCTTGGCGATGTAGATCGCGCTGTCCGTATCGTACTCGATGATGTCGATCTTCTCGTTGTGCAGCTCGTTGACGATGCGCTCCACGCGCGCGCCGCGCGGACCGACGCATGCGCCGACCGCGTCGACCTGCGGATCGGTCGAGAACACGGATACCTTGGTGCGGAAGCCCGCTTCACGCGCGATCGACTTGATCTGCACGGTGCCGTTCATGATTTCCGGCACTTCGAGTTCGAACAGACGCTTGACCAGGCCGGGGTGCGTGCGGCTCACAACGACCTGCGGTCCCTTGTTTTCCTTGCGCACTTCGAGCACGTAGACCTTGATGCGCTCGTTGTTCTCGTATTCCTCGCCGGGGATCATCTCGGCCGCGGTCAGGATGCCGTCCGTCTTGCCGAGCTCGACGTACGCATTGCCCTTCTCGACGCGCTGCACGATCGCGGTCAGGATCTCGTTTTCCTTTTCAATGTATTCGTCATAGATGTTGCCGCGTTCCGCCTCGCGGATGCGCTGCACCATGACCTGCTTCGCCGTCTGCGCCGCGATGCGTCCGAAATCCTTTGCGAACGCTTCCTCTTCGAGCACGTCGCCGAGCTCATAGAGCGAATTGATCTTCTTCGCGCGTTCGAGGGAGATTTCCTGCGAGGGATTCTCGACCTTTTCCACGACGGTCTTGCTCGCGTAGATGTGATAATCGCCGGTCTCGCCGTTGACCTCGGCGCGCACGTTGCCGGTCGAATTGTAGTTGCGCTTATAGGCGACGATCAGTGCGGACTCGAATGCGCTGATCAGCACGGATTTCTTGATGCCGCGTTCCTTTTCGAGCGCGTTCAATGCTTCGATAAAATCTGCGTTCATGTGTTGTTCCTTTCTTCCTTAAAACCTGATGTTCGGACGGACGAGCGCGCAGTCCTTCCTGCGGATGACCATCGTTTCCCCCGTCTCCGTTTCGACGGTGAAGCTGTCCGCATCGAATGCCGTCAGCGTCCCGATCCATTGCTTTTTCCCGTTTTGCGGCGCATAGAGCTTGATCTCAAGCTCCGTGCCCGTCGCGCGCTCGAAGTCGCGATCCTTTTTGAGCGGGCGGTCGATACCGAGCGAGGACACCGACAGCACGTATTCCGATTCGATCGGATCGGCTTCGTCCAAAATCGGCTCGATCGCGCGGCTCACCGCTTCGCACTCGTCGATGGTCACGCCGCCCGTTTTATCGATATAAAACGTCAGCACCCAGTCGCCGTATTCCTTTTGGTACTCTACGTCGCACAGCTCGAATCCCATCGATTCGATCGCGCTTTTGCAGAGGGTTTCGCAAAGTTCAGTCGTTTTCATTCTTCCCTCAAAACGAAAGAGTGGGTTCCCCCACTCCTTCAAGTTCAACATTCCAACGGATGCAGTATATCATGCTTTCTCCGATATTGCAAGTATTATTTCGAAAAACGATCGACCTTTTCGAACAGCTTTTCCTCCTCCGGTTCGGGCTCATCGCTGCGCGGCGCAAGGAACTGCGTCTTGGCGTAGTGCGCCATCGCGAAGTACGAAAGCGCGACCGCGCCGGACAGCACCGCGATGTTCCACGGCTGCACGTCCGGAATCGGAAAGCTCAGAAGCGTCAGCACGATGCCGACGGCGAACAGCCCCGTTGCGGATTTGCCGTACCAGTCGGAGTACGCGACCTTGCGCTGCCGGAGCATCACCAGACCGCCGATCAGCATCAGCCCCTCCTTGACCGCGACGAGCACGAACAGCGTGAGGTAGATGCCGTAGTCATCGCCCGCCTTCGCCTCGGCGATCAGGATCACGACGAGCGCCGTGACCGTCATCAGCTTGTCCGCGAGCGGGTCCAAAAGCTTTCCGACCGGCGTGATCCAGTTGAAGGTTCGCGCCAAAAAGCCGTCCAGCACATCGGTAAAGAACGCCAGCAGGTAGACGCCGATCGCCCACCAGTAGTTTTGCGGGTGCGGGATCTTCGACGTCAGAAACAGCCATGCAAAGACCCCGACCAGAACGATTCGAAAGGTTGACAGAATATTGGGAATATGTTTCATTCAGATACTGCAGTCCTCTACGTACAATTCGCGAACGGCATTCGGATCGACCGGCGCCGCCTTCGGTGCGGGCGCGGGTTCGGGTTCGTTCGCCTTTCTTTCCTGCTCGTCGCGCCAGTCGAAATACTTCATCGCGACCTGCGGCAGGAGCGCATAGCTCAGCACGTCCTCTTCACAGCGGGCGCGGTCACCGAGCTCCTTTTGATACTTTTCCAGCTCCGGTTCGAGCAGATCCGCCGGACGGCAGGTGATCACCGGCTCGTCGCCGATCGCCATCCTGCGCACTTCCTCGTTGACCGGACCCGGCAGCTTGCCGTACTCGCCGCGCAGAACCGCCTTCGAGTTGTTCGGGAAGGTCTTATAGCGGCCGACCAGCACGTTGAACACCGCCTGCGTGCCGACGATCTGGCTTGTCGGCGTGACGAGCGGCGGATAGCCGAAGTCCTTACGCACGCGCGGAATCTCCGCGAGCACGTCGTAATACTTATCCTCCGCGCCCGCATCCTTGAGCTGCTTGATGAGGTTCGAGAGCATGCCGCCCGGCACCTGATACAGCAGCGTGTTCGTGTCCACGTGCAGGGACTTGTCGGAGATCAGCCCGTCGTTCTTCAGGCGCTCGTACACCTTGCGGAAGTACTTGGCGCATTCGGACAGCGCGTTGAGGTCGAGCCCCGTGTCGCGCTCCTGACCCTTCAGGGTTGCGACGAGCGATTCGGTCGCCGGCTGCGACGTGCCGTTGCCTAACGGGGACAGCGCGGTATCGACGATGTCGACGCCCGCTTCCGCCGCCTTCAAAAGCACCATGTCGCCGGTGCCGGTGGTGTTGTGCGTGTGCAGATGGATCGGGATATCGACCTCCGCCTTGAGCTTTTTCACCAGCGAATACGCATCGTACGGGAGCAGCAGGTTCGCCATATCCTTGATGCAGATCGAGTCCGCGCCCATCTGCGCGAGCTCCTTCGAGAGCTTCACGAAGTATTCCTCGCTGTGCACCGGAGAGGTCGTATACGAGATCGCCGCTTCGCAGAAGCCGCCGTACTTTTTGGTGTACCGGATCGCGGCTTCGAGGTTTCTCGGATCGTTCAGCGCGTCGAAGATGCGGATCACGTCGATGCCGTTTTCGATCGCCTTGCGGCAGAACTGCTCGACGACGTCGTCCGC
>DFEW01000079.1:0-11223 GCA_002369195.1 Christensenella sp. UBA3792 | reverse complement strand
AGGATGTTCTGTCCGCGGAACAGCATCTGCAGCTTCGTGTTCGGCAGCGCCTTGCGCAGCGCTCTCAAGCGCTCCCACGGGTCCTCGTTCAGAAAGCGCAGGCAGGAATCGAACGTTGCGCCGCCCCAGACCTCAAGCGACCAGTAACCGATCGCGTCGAGCATCTCGCAGGCGGGAAGCATTTCCTTGGTGGTCATGCGCGTCGCCGCTAAAGACTGGTGCGCGTCGCGCAGGATGGTATCGGTGATAAAGAGTTTGCTCATATGCCGTTCTCCTTATTTGAACAGAGTCAGGAACACGCCCGCCGCGATCGCGGAACCGATCACGCCCGCAACATTCGGACCCATGGCGTGCATGAGCAGGAAGTTCTTGGGGTTCTCCTTCTGTCCGACGACCTGAGAAACGCGCGCCGCCATCGGAACGGCGGAGACGCCTGCGGAGCCGATCAGCGGGTTGATCTTGTTCTTCAGGAAGAGGTTCATGAACTTCGCAAGCAGGACGCCGCCCGCGGTGCCGCCCATGAACGCGACGACGCCGAGCACGACGATCGCGAGCGTGGAAAGCTGCAGGAACGTGCCGCCCGTTGCGGTCGCGCCGACGCAGACGCCCAGGAAGATCGTGACGATGTTGCAAAGCTCGTTTTGCACGGTCTTGGAAAGACGTTCGGTCACGCCGCATTCACGGAACAGGTTGCCGAGCATCAGGCAGCCCACGAGGGGCGCGGCGCTCGGAACGAGCAGCGCGACGAAGATCGTAACGACGATCGGGAAGATGATCTTTTCGGTCTGGGAGACCGGACGCAGCTGCGCCATGACGATCTGGCGCTCCTTCTTGGAGGTCAGCGCCTTCATGATCGGCGGCTGAATGACCGGCACCAGCGCCATGTACGAATACGCCGCAACCGCGATTGCGCCGAGATACGAGGGCGCGAGGCGCGAGGTGACGAGGATCGCCGTCGGACCGTCCGCACCGCCGATGATGCCGATGGACGCCGCGATGTTCTGGATCGGGGTGCCGTCGGTCGGGATCCACTGGAACGCGAGGATCGACAGCGCGAACGCGATGAAGATGCCGAGCTGCGCCGCCGCGCCGAGGATCAAGCTCTTCGGGTTTGCGATCAACGGGCCGAAGTCCGTCATCGCGCCGACACCCATGAAGATCAGGCACGGATAGATGCCGAGCTTGACGCCGAGGTACAGATAATCCAAAAGCCCCGTTGCGTGGATGTCGCCGAGCTTTGCCCACTGGATCACGCCCGATTCGGCGTTCTCCGCGCCGAGACCGAACAGCTCCTCATGGAACAGGTTCGCGCCGGGCAGGTTCGTCAGCAGCATGCCGAACGCGATCGGCACGAGCAGCAGCGGCTCAAACTTCTTGACGATCGCCAGATAGAGCAGGAAGCATGCCACACCGATCATGATGAGGCATTTCCAGTTCTCGCCGGCGAAGAACATAGCAAATCCGGTTTGCGTAAAGAAGCCGGATATTGTTTCCCAAATGGCTTCCATAGACGCCCCCGCTTATGCGATCGTGCAGAGCAGCGAACCGCTTTCCACCGTGGAACCCTTCGCAACCGCGATCGACGTGATCTTGCCGGAAACCGGCGCGAGGATCTCGTTTTCCATCTTCATGGCTTCGAGCACCATCAGCTGCTGTCCTTCCTTGACCGCATCGCCGGGCTTGATGTTGACCTGCAGGATGTTGCCGGGCATCGGCGCCTTGACCTCGGTGCCTGCGCCTGCCGGTGCGCTCTTGGGCGCTTCCGCCGTGGGCGCTGCCTTTGCGGCGGTTGCCGCATCGATCTCTTCGACTTCTACTTCGTACTTGGTTCCGTTGACATTGACAGAAAACTTACGCATGGTTTCTCCCCCTATTCAATCCACTTTTTTGAATGATACAATTCGAATTCCGCCGACGTTCTCGCCGAGCACCGTCGCGATCGCGGCGGACACCGCAGCGATGATCTCTCCCCTGTCGCCTTCCGGCTCCGATGCGCGCACCGGTTCCGGCGCGGCCGGCTTCTCTACCGTCTTTTTCGCGCCGACGCCGCGCATGACGGCGCCCATGATCTTGATGATCAGGATCAGCGCGATCAGCCCGACGAAGACGATGCCGATTCCGAGCAGGAACGTAATCAGCGTCGAAACCGCCGCCGATCCGCCTTCAAACGACAGTTTGGCGCTTTCTTCCGCAAACAGCATAATGAACCTCCATCCTTTTTCCGGGCAAGATATCAATCTAACCCTTATACTATAGAATTCGACACGATACCCTTTTTTCCCTTTTATCGTTATTACATATCATATAATTAAATTCGTTATAAGTCAATGACATCGCAGGTATATTTTTCGCCTCCGCGCAAAAACTATGCGCATGCTGACCTTGTTTTTACGCGCTGTTTTTCTCGATCTGTTCGTGCTGCTGATCCTGCGTCTGACGGGCAAGCGGCAGGTGAGCGACCTGCAGCCCTACGACCTTTTGATGACGCTCGTCATTGCCGATCTTGCGAGCACCGCGATCGCCGATACGGACATTCCCCTGCTGTACAGCATCGTGCCGATCCTCGCGCTGTATCTGGTGCAGCGCGTGCTGTCGAAGCTCTCGCTGAAATCCGCCGCGATCCGGCGCTTCCTTTGCGGCACGCCGCAGGTGCTGATCCGCGACGGCGTCCTCGAAGAGGACGTGATGCGCCGCACGAACTATACGGTGCGCGATCTGATGGACAGTCTGCGCAGCAAGGACGTGTTCGACGTTGGCGAGGTCGCCTATGCGATCCTCGAAACGAACGGCAGCGTCAGCATTCTGCAAAAGGATGCGTTCCTTCCGCCGACGCGGCGCGATCTGAAGCTGAAAGAACAGCCCTGCGCGCTCAAGCATCTTCTGGTGCTGGAGGGCCGGGTGCAAAAGAGCGGGCTCGATGCGCTGCACCTTACGCGCGAGCGCGTACAGGCGATCCTGAAACGGCACGGCGTCGCGCTCCGCTCGGTGTTCTTCGCGCAGATGGACAGCGAAGGCGCGCTCTATGTGCAGCTCGACCGCGCGCACCAAAGCCGCGTTCTCGATCTGCACGAATCCCTTTCATCCCGCTGAACATTGGAGGATCCTATGGGCTTTACCGTATTTCGAACCGCAATGACGGTCGCGATCTGCCTGCTGCTGCTCGCGCTGTTTATCTTTCCCTCGCGCACGCTATGCCGCTTTGCCGACGCCGCCGATGCGAACATCGAGCAGGCGAAGGACGCTCTGCGCCGCGGCGATTGCGCACGTGCACAGGATGCGTGCGCCGCGCTGTGCGCGCTGATCGGCGAGCGGATGCTGCCGCTCGAACGCTTTTTGAACCACGCGAACGTCGATGCGCTCGACGCGTCGTTCCGCGTTGCCCATGCCGCGGCGTCCGTCCGCGACGCCGGTGCGGCGATCGAAGCGCTTGCCGAAGCGCAGTCGATTCTGGACCGTTTGCGCGGCATCGAGCTGTTCTCGCCCAATTCGCTTTTATAACCGCCGCACCTGCGGGAACTTTTTTCGGGAAAATCGCGGAATTTGATTGTTTCCGGGGGCAACCTGTGATATACTGAATAAAATATATCATTGAGGTGCACCGTATGAACGCAAGCGATTTGGACCGTCTGATCCCCGCCGCACGCGACGGGAAACCGGATTTTGTGATTCGCGACGCCCGCGTGATCAATGTCTTTACCAACGAGATCGTCCGCACGAACGTCGCGATCGCCGGCGACACGATCATCGGCGTCGGCAATTTCAGCTGTGAAAACGAGTACAACGCGCACGGCGCGTACCTTGCGCCGGGACTGATCGACGGACATGTGCACATCGAAAGCTCGATGGTCATCCCTGCCTCGTTCGCCCGCGTCCTGCTGCCCAAGGGTACGACGACGATCATCGCCGACCCGCACGAGATCGCGAACGTCGCCGGCACCGAGGGGCTGAAGGCGATCCTCGCCCTGTCGCAGGGACTGCCGCTCGATGTGCGCTTTATGCTGCCCTCCTGCGTGCCGTCCACCCCGTTCGAACACAGCGGCGCCGTCCTCAAGGCGGCAGACCTCGCGCCGTTTCTCTATGAGCCGAACGTGCTGGGACTCGGCGAGGTCATGGATTATCCATCGGTCGTGTCCTGCGCGCCGGAGATGCTCGACAAGCTTGCCTGCTTCGCGGGGCGTCCGATCGACGGACACGCGCCGATGCTGACCGGACGCGCGCTGAACGCGTACTGCCTCGCCGGACCGCGCACCGACCATGAATGCTCGAACTACGCGGAGCTGCGCGAAAAGCTGCGCAACGGCATGTACATTCTGATCCGCATGGGCTCCGCCGCAAACGGCGTGCTCGAAATGTTCGACGGCATCGTCGCGGACGGGCTGCCGACCGACCGGATCTGCTTCTGCACCGACGACAAGCATCTCGAAAACATTCGTTCCGAAGGACACATCAATCACATCGTCAACGTCGCGATCTCCCGCGGCATCCGCCCGCTCGACGCGCTCAAGATGGCGACGCTCAACACCGCCGTCGCATACGGATTAAAGCGCGTCGGTGCAATCGCGCCCGGCTACCGCGCGAACCTGATCCTGTTCGACGATCTGCACACAATCGAGCCGAAGCTCGTCTTTGCGAACGGCCGTCCGGTCGATCCGGATGCCGACATTCCCTCGCCGCCGGTGCCGGATGCGGTCAAGAACAGCGTGCATGCCGCGTCGATCGATCCGCAGCGGCTCAAGCTGAAGCCGATGGCGTTCATGCCGATCATCGAAACGGTGCCGCATCAGCTCGTGACGCGGCTCGTGTATCGCGCGACGCCGACCGACGCGGACGGGTATTTTGTCGCGAAGGACGGGCTCAACAAGCTTGCCGTGATCGAGCGGCATCACGAAACCGGTCACATCGGCGTCGGCATCGTGGACGGGCTGCACGTCAGCGGCGGCGCGATCGCGGCGACGGTCTCGCACGATTCGCACAACATCGTGGTCGTCGGCGACAACGATCCCGATATGCTCGCCGCTGCCGAAACGCTCAAGCGCTGCGGCGGCGGGTTCACCGTCGTTTCCGGCGGCGAAGTCAAGGCGCTGCTGGAACTGCCGGTCGCGGGGCTGATGAGCGATGCGCCGGTGGAAACCGTGCTCGAGAAGCAGCGCGCGCTGCTGAACGCCGCCCGCGCGCTCGGCACGAGCGACGAATGCGACCCGCTGATCCTGCTCTCGTTCCTCGCCCTGCCGGTCATTCCGGAGGTGCGCCTGACCGACTGCGGACTGTTCGACGTCACAACGATGTCGTTTCTGTATCAAAACTGACGGAGGTTTTCATGGGACTGTTCGGGAAAAAGAAAGCATTCACACAGAGCTCGCACGACGACTGGCACAACCAGTGGCAGAGCGCATTTCCGCCCGAGTGCCGCGACGTGCCGGTCACGCACGACGGAAAGACGTTCGTCGCCTACGTGCTGGTCGGGCACACCGCGATGATGCTGCAGGACGGGCTGCTGATGCAGGCGACGTTCTTCGACGTCTGCGAGCACTTTCAGCGCGCGGGGTATCACGTCGTCTGGCTGATGCGCTGCACGCAGGACATCCATAATGGCTACCTCAAGCAGAAATTGACGCAGGGCGACCGCACGAACTGGCTGTGGAAGAGCCCGACGACGAACTTCGGACGCTGGAGCTCCGACCAAAAGCACGCGTCGATCATTCTGCAGATCAAGGAACTGCCCGACGGCAATCCGAAGGACTGCACGGACAAGATCCTGCAGCGCGTGGTCTGGGCGGAGAGCGACGACCCCGAACAGATGGTTCCCTCGCGCACGACGTTCGTCACGGTCAACGTGCCGGACACCCCGCCCGAGCTGATCCGCTGGCTGAACGGCGAATCGCTGAGCAGATTTCAAGACTGAGCGTCCCGAACGGGCATCAAAAAACGACCGGAAGTTCCGGTCGTTTTTGATTGTCGCTATCGCTCTTCTCGGAAGTACGCGAGACCGAGACTCTGCGGCGGCTGATCCTCGCGCTTTTTGCGCAGCGAGACGATGATCAGCACGAGCAGGGTGACCACGTACGGCGCGAGCTTGTAGAGGTCCTTGATGCCGAGCTGCAGGGAAAGATGCTCGCTGAGAATCAGCAGACCGCCGAACAGGATCGAGGCGAGGATGCTGACGCTCGGACGCCAGATCGTGAAGATAACCAGCGCGATGGCGAGCCAGCCGCGGTCGCCGAAGCCCTCGTTCGCCCAGGTGCCGTGCGCGCACTCCATAACGTAGTAGAGACCGCCGAGACCCGCGATCATGCTGCCGATCGTCGTGGCGGCGTACTTATACCGCGTGACGTTGATGCCCGCCGCGTCCGCCGTTGCCGGATTCTCGCCGACCGCGCGCAGATGCAGACCGGTGCGCGTATAGCGCAGGAACAGCGACGTCAGAAGTGCGATGACGATGCCGACGTATGCGAGCCAGCCCGGATAGTTGCCGGTGCCGAAGTATTCGCAGGTGTTGGAGAACGTCAGACTCGGAACCTCGCTGTGCGCGAGCTTGATCAGCGAGCCGCCGAAGAAGTTGCCGAAGCCGATGCCGAACGTCGTCATGGCAAGACCGGTGACGTTCTGGTTGGCGCGCAGCGTAACCGTCAGGAAGCAGTACAGAAGACCCATCAGGAACGAGCCGAGAAGGCAGCTTAAAAGCGGGATCAGAACCGCGAGGATGCCGATCATCTGTCCGCCCTGCGTCGCCTGTTCATAGAAGAACGCGCCGATGACGCCGCTGATCGCGCCGACGTACATGATGCCCGGAATACCGAGGTTCAGGTTACCGGCTTTTTCCGTCAGGATTTCACCCGTGCTGCCGTACAGCAGCGGCATGCCCTGCATGACCGCGCGGGGCAGGAAGGAAACCAGAAAACTCCACATACGTTTACACCCCCTGTTTCTTGTGACGGCTGAGCTGCAGCTTATACGAGATAAAGAACTCGCAGCCGATGATGAAGAACAAAATGATACCGGTCAGAATGTCCGCGAACGAGTGGTTCAGGTTCAAGCTCGGCAAGCTTGCCACTTCCTTGGCGCCGAGTTGCATGAACACGAGCAGGAACGCCGCAAAGACCATGCCGATCGGATTGAACTTCGCCATCCACGAAACCATGACCGCCGTGTAGCCGCGTCCGTCGACCAGCGTATCGGTCAGGGTACGGTCGGTGCCGACGAGCATGAAACCGATGAGACCGCAGATCGCGCCGGACAGCACCATCGTGCGCACGATGACGTGCTCGACCTTGATGCCCGCATAGCGCGCGGTGCGTTCGCTCTCGCCGACGACGGCGATTTCATAGCCGTGCTTGCTGTACTTGAGGTACAGGTACAGAACGATCGTCAGAACGGCGATCAGAATGATCGGAAGCAGGTAGCGGCTGCCGCCGACTTCCGGGAACCAGCCGACCTGATAGGAGCCGAGCTTTTGATCCGAGTTGAAGATGCCGACGACCGTGCCGTTTGCCGACCACGGATACTTGACATCGCGGTACGCGATGATGAATTTGACGAGCTGCAGCGCAACGTAGTTCATCATGAGCGTGAACAGCGTTTCGTTCGTGTTCCAGCGGGACTTGAAGAACGCCGGGAGGAAGCCCCACAGCGCGCCCGCGCAGATGCTCGCGATGAGCATGCAGGTGATGACGATCAGATCCTTGACGGCAAGGGAGATATTCGGATTGAGGAAGAACGGCATCTTGCCCGCATAGAACATGCAGATCGCCGCGGCGAGCGCGCCCGCCAGAACCTGACCTTCCGCACCGATGTTCCAGAACCGCATCTTGAACGCGGGCGTGACCGCCAGCGAGATGCCGAGCAGAATCGCGACGCGATAGCCGGTTCTCCAGGTGCGCAGCGAGTTGCCGAGCGTTCCGTCTACCATGGTTTTGAACACGCTGAACGGATTCAGCTTGGTGACGATCATCGTGATGATCGCGCAGACGGCGAGCGCCATCAGGATCGCGATCCCGCGAATCATCCACGCTTTCCAAGGAGCAATGCCTACGCGCTTGATAATATGCATCTTATGCACCTCCCCCAACCTTGGTCATCATCAGACCGATCTCTTCCTTCGTGATGCTGCGTCCATCCACGATGCCGGAGACCCTGCCGCCGCACAGCACGAGGATGCGGTCGCACAGCTCGAGCAGCACGTCGAGGTCCTCGCCGACGTAAATGACGGCGACGCCTTTCATCTTCTGATCGGTCAACAGGTTATAGATCGTATAGGACGTGTTGATGTCCAGACCGCGCACGGCGTACGCCGTCATCAGCACCGTCGGGCTCTGTTCGATCTCGCGGCCGACGAGCACCTTCTGCACGTTGCCGCCCGAAAGACGGCGCAGCGGGATCTGATCGACGTTCGGCGTCACGACTTCGAGGTCGTTGACGATCTTTTCCGCGAGCTTTTTCGGGAACTTCCGGTCGAGCATCGGGCCCTTGCCCCTGCGGTAGCTGCGGAGCATCACGTTCTGCGTGATCGTCATGCTGCCGACAAGACCCATGCCGAAGCGGTCCTCCGGCACGAACGAGAGCAGAACGCCGGAACGGATGATCTTCAGCGGGTCCATCCCGTTCAGAACCTGTTCCTTGCCGGTGCTCGGATCGGTATAAACGATGCGGCTTTCCGGCTCGATCGGCTGCAGACCGGCGATCGCTTCCAAAAGCTCTCTCTGTCCGCTGCCTGCAATGCCCGCGATGCCGAGCACTTCGCCAGCATTCGCGGTGAAGGACACGTCGTTCAGGCGCTTGACGCCCTCGATGTCCTTGACGGTCAAATGCTCGACGCGCAGCCGTTCCTTGAGCTCCTTCGCCTGCGGACGGTCGATGTTGAGACTGACCGCGTGTCCGACCATCATGTCGGTCAAGCTCTGCTGGTTCGCGTCCTTGGTCAGCACGTCGCCGATGTACTCGCCCTTTCTCAGGATCGCGACGCGGTCGGAAACTTCGAGCACCTCGTGCAGCTTATGCGTGATGATGATCAGCGACTTTCCGTCCTTCTGCATGTTGCGCATGACGGTGAACAGCTTGTCCGTCTCCTGCGGCGTCAGAACGGCCGTCGGCTCATCGAGGATCAGGATATCCGCGCCGCGGTACAGAACCTTGATGATTTCCACGGTCTGCTTCTGCGACACCGACATATCGTACACCTTCTGGTTCGGATCGATGTCGAAGCCGTACTTGTCGCTGATTTCCTTGATGCGCTTGCTCGCCTGCTTGAGGTTCAGCCGTCCCTCGTTCTTGAGTCCGAGGACGATGTTCTCGGTCGCGGTAAAGATATCGACCAGCTTGAAGTGCTGATGAATCATGCCGATCCCGTTGTCGAACGCGTCCTTCGGAGAAGCGATCTTGACGGGTTTGTCATGAATATAGATCTGTCCCTCATCCGGATAATAGATGCCGGACAGCATGTTCATCAGCGTGGTTTTGCCGCTGCCGTTCTCGCCGAGCAGTGACAGAATCTCGCCTTCATGCAACTCCAGATGGATCGACCGGTTGGCTACCACGCTGCCGAATCGCTTTGTGATGCCCTCCATTCTGACGGCGTTTCTTTGTACTTCCAAGGCCTTGCTTCCTTTCTATCGAGCTTTTGAAACGTTGTGCGCTGCTCAATGATATAAAATTTTACCATAAATCCGAGTTGTTGTAAATGACGGAAACGTGATTTTTTCGAACGCAGGAAAAATAATCGGGCTGCGCGAAGCAGCCCGATTGTGTCGGTTTCGGATTAGAATGCGGTGTTCAGCAGGGTGATGCCGTCGATTGCGATATCGAAGTACGGCGCGCTGCGGAACTCGGACTCATGGAAGTAACCGTCCTTGATGACTTCGGTGTCCGGGGTGAATGCATCGTCGGTGTCGACGTCCGCAAGGTAGCTGGTGAGGTGCTCGCCGTTGACCGTGAAGTTCGCGGTGTCGAATACGTGCAGGGTGCCCGCAACGAGCGCTGCCTTTGCTTCATCGATCGCCGCCTGGGTGCCTTCCGCCGCAACTGCCGTGTTGAGCTCGGTGAGCTGTACGGAGTTGGTGGAGATCGTGCCGGTCCAGTCTGCCGGGATCGTCTCGCCGTTCATGACCGCCTTGATGCAGAACTCATAGTAGGGTTCCCAATCGATGCGGGACGAAATGATGTAGGTGTTTGCGCCGACCTTGATCGTGCTGCCGTTGTAGGAGACGTTCGGAACGCCCGCGCTCTCGCAAGCGGACGGTGCGCCCATGGAGTCAGCATGCTGGCTGATGAGCTTGCAGCCGTCGCTGATCAGCTTGACTGCGCCTTCCTTTTCAGCCGTCTCATCGTACCAGGAACCGGTGAAGGTGACTTCCATCGTTGCGGACGGGCAAACCGAGCGCGCGCCGAGGAAGAACGAGGTGTAACCGGAAACCACTTCCGCATAGGTGAATGCGCCGATGTAGCCGATCTTGGCTTCTTCTGCGGTGAACTTACCCGCTGCGATCATCTCATTGAGCTTCATGCCCGCCGCAACACCCGCGAGGTAACGGCCCTCGTAGATTGCCGCGAATGCATTGTGGTAGTTCGGGAGGTTCTCGGTGTGCGCCTTGGTGCCGGTCGAATGGCAGAAGTGCACGTTCGGGAATTCCTTCGCCGCCTGAATCATGTAGTCCTCATGTCCGAAGCTGTCTGCAAACACGATGCTGCAGCCGTTCGCCGCCATATCCGCCGCGGTATCATAGCATTCCTGACCCTCGGGGATGTTCGTCTTGATGACGTAGTCCGTGATACCGAGCTTCTCGCATGCGCCCTTCGCCGCGTTGATGAAGTTCAGGTCATAGGTGGAGTTTTCATCATGCAGGCAGATGAAGCCGACCTTGATTCCCTTCGTTTCGGGTTCGGGGGTTTTGCCGTTGCCGGTGCACGCCGCAAGCGCCGCGATCATCAGCAGGCTCAGTACGATCGCCAAAAATTTCTTCATGTTTTCCCTCCATAATCATTTTTGGATTTTGCTGTATACCATCACATTTCTGTGCTGCAGCCCATGAAAAATACAGTTTTATTGTACCTTGTTTCCGTCGATTCGTCAAGGGATAGCGTTTGATTTATCCTTGAAATACGCGTAAAAATATCGTAAATCGCCGCGCCGCAAACAGGCACTTCCGCACGCGCCGTCTTTTCTGCGCTTCCCGTCCTGTCCTCCGCACGGCATCCGCCCTCTTGTGATCCTGAGAAGCGATGGTACGCGCG
>DFEW01000005.1:28558-40448 GCA_002369195.1 Christensenella sp. UBA3792 | reverse complement strand
CAGATCGTAGGAATCCGTGTAGCCGGGCATCAGCGCATACGTGCCGCTCGGTACGTTGTGGAAGGTGAACAGGAACGGCTGTGCGTAATGACCGTAATCCGCGATCGATTTGACCATCTTGAGCGTCGCGTCGTCGTACGGGCTTGTTGCCTCGCCGTTGAAATACGGTTCGAAGTACGAAATGTATTTCTTGACGGAGTATTCCTTGTTCACGGTGAATTCTTGACCGTCGACGGTATAATACAGGGTCGCGGTTACGGTATCCGCCATCTGCAGCGCGTTGACATGGCAGGTGAAGCGATAGCGATTGACGCCGTTCGTGCCGGTCTTAAAGTCTGCTGCATCGAAATCATCGCGATCCTGACCGGTCGTACCGACCGTGAAGGTCATATAGCTGCCGGAGGGATCGATGCCTTCGGGGAACTCCACGAAGAAGTTCAGTCCGAGGTCACCGGACATCGTGATCGATACCGTCTTGAACGCCGGCATTGCGGTCGCTGCGGGAATGGGGATTTCTTCCTCTTCCGGACTGGAGGGAGCTTCCGGCGTGAAGGTCTCGTCGCTGCGCTCGTATGTGTCAACGACCACCGTAACGGTCGTGGACGGCATATCGTAGGTGATGGTTGCGATCGGTTCCTTCGCGGGGATCTCATCCTTGGCGGCGTACGCGACTTTGAATTGACCCTCGCCGGTTTGATGGATCGAGATATAGGTCGTGTCGCCTTCGGCAGTCACGTTGTCAAGCTTGCTTGCGTCGATCGTAAAGAGACCGTTCGTGGTCGCTTTGCTCTCGGACAGATTGATCGTGCCGTGACCGTTCGTGACCGACGGCGTGCCGTCCGTGCTGTTGTGGATCGAAAGACCGGTGCCGATGCGCGCGCGGCTGTGTCCGGCGCTTGCGTCGGGAGCGGGGTCCTCAATGGGCGCTTCCGGCTCGACCGGTTCGACGATCGCATCGCTCGCGGCACCCTTGCGGTTCATCTTTGCAAGCTCCGCCGCAAAGCGTGCTCTGATTTCTTCGGTCAGCAGCTCGTCGCGGGTTACAAGCACCTGCAGCTCGCCGAGTTCCTCTTCGCCCATGATTTCCTGCGAATCGCCGACGGAAGCGGGCGCAACGGAACCGTTGACATACAGACCGGCTGCAGGCCATACGCCCTCGCCGAAGTTGCCCGCGTGGTAGACGGCCTTCGTCAACGGGTTGATGATAATCAGCTCTGCTACTTCGCCGTCGCAATGGCTCCAGTAGAGGTAGGTGCCGTCAAAGTACAGGTTCTGATACTGGAACGAGGTTCCGATACCGGTGTCCACAACGAGCGACGGTGTTCCGAAGCTGACGCTGCTGCCGATCGTCATCGTTGTCTGCCAGATCTTGCCGGATTCGTCGAGGAAGTAGTAACTCGACGATGTTGTTCCGATGGATCGTGCACAGACACCGCAGACATACGAATCTCCGACGTCGGTCGTCGCTAGATCTATCAGACCGTAGGGAATACCGCTGAAGGTTCCATCATCGTCTTCCTGCGGCGTCAGATTTCCGAAAATAAGGTATTTCGTAAAACCATAGACCATGTAATCGGTATAGCGGGACGATGCGCGCGCCATGCCGAATGCAGGGACATAGTTCGTTCCAAACTCGGTAAGCGCGTAGCTTGTGCGATTGACCGTATATAGCACACTCGTATCGGATATATCGCAGGTGCTCGCATAGAGCGTCGAGCTGTCCGCCATAAACGCATTCATCAGGTATACGCCGGTCGCGGTATTGTGCAGCTTCGTCCACGTCGGCAGGTTGCTCGCATTGAAGGAGGAGAAGTAAACATTACCCTCTTCATCCCAGATGATGCCGTTCAGCGACTTATTCACCGAAGTCACGCTGACCGAACAGCTTGCGCTCTTGGTGCTGTCACCGTTTGCCGTCGCAGTGATCGTTGCATTACCTGCCGCCACCGCCGTCACATGTCCGTTTTCATCGACCGTTGCAACACTCGTATTCGAAGAGGACCACGTCACCGTGCGGTCTTCCGCAGTCAGCGGCAGCACCTTTGCCGTCAGAGACGTCGTATTTCCTTTATAGAGATCGAGCGTTTGCGGCGTGACCGATACCGACATGACGTGAGTCGGATCGATCTCCGTGCGGATGACGGTTTTCTTATACAAATAGATGCTGCTTGTGCTGGTATTCAAACTGAATGCGTTGTTGTTATAGCGCAAGTAGTAGGTACGATTGCTGATCGTCATGGATAGTCTGTTGTTCGTCTCACTCCATGTCCATGTATTGTAGCTATCTGTAGTATTGGCCTGCAGCGTCGTTCCTTTATTGCTGTCTCTTCTTAAGTAGTAATTTCCATTTTTCAGCTTAATGCCGGACGATGCGGTCCAGATCGAGGTCGATGCGACATCCGCACTGTCGATATAGACGGCATTGTCCGTTTCAGCGATTCCGGCCTTGACCGTGACCGCGTTGGTGGCAATCGTCGTGCCGCTGTGACCGAGCGCAACGCCGCTGCCTGTCGAATTGCGGCTGACGATGAGATAATCGTTTCCTGCAGTAAGCTTGTTCGTCAGAACGTAGACGGTCTTTTCTTCATAGGCATTGTCGTTGACCTTGACCGCCATTGCCGCTTCGTTGCCCGCGTAGTCACCTGCGAAGACAGCCACATAGCCGTGCGCATTCGCGATCGCATCGGATGCGTCGAAGGAGACCGTATAGGTGTCTGAGCCCGGTGCGTTCTCCGCATAGATGACGGAACCGTCCAGAGACATTACCGCGACATATGCAAGGTTCTTGTTGTCGCTTGCGGTGATGGACAGCGTGTTGCCCGAAAGAGTTGCATTGGAGATCTCCGGCTCGGTGTCGTCGACCGTAAAGCTGTAGCCGACAAATGCGCCTTTTCCGAGCGCGTTATCCGTCAGCAGCGTGTTGAAACCGGACAGGTTGAGCGAGGCCGCAGCGTTGTATTTGTCGTTCAGAACCATCGCGGTGTACTCCGGAATCGCGTAGAATCCGATGCGGAACGTATCGTTTTCCGCGAGGCCGAGAGCAGCGGGCGTTTTATTGACGCCGTAGATTCTCTTCGTCAGATTCTGCCAGCCGGCGCTGTTCGAATAGTAGATGCCGTCGACGTCGCTGCCGACGAGCGTGCTGCTGAGTACCTGCGTATTGTTGCCGTCGATTTCGTCTGTCTTGGTGACCGCAAAGCCGGTTGCGGTCGCCGCACGGTAGAGGTTGTAGGCGAAGCTGGTCATCTCCGCGTTGCTGTTGATTGCAAGGCGATCCGTCGGGAATTCGTCCTCTACCGTGTACGGGTTGCCGGAGAAATTGAAGGTGGAGCCGTTCTGCGTCAGACGCAGATAGTTGGTCGTCTGATTGCCGGTATACGACGTCTTTGCCGTACCGTTCGGCTGGTAGAGACCGTCCGTATAGGACGCTGCATCGAACATCGACGGATCGGTCCAGTTGCCGTAGAAGCCGAGGATCGGGATGCTGTGCGTGTGTGAAAGACTGACGCCTTCGCGGGTCGCGGAGCCGCACTTGATATAGGTGAAGCCCTCGACGTATGCGCCGCACGGGTAATCCGCGAGCGCGTCCGCATCGATGCGGAGCGAGACGGTTACGGTCGCCATGCCGTGTGCGGGAACGGTGTTCTCGCTTGCGTCGAGGAACTGCAGCAGCACATGTGCGTCATAAGACGTAACGGCATTGTCACCGTTGAGATCGGCGGCCTGCAGATCGCAGTCGGACGCTGCGCGTTCCCCGGTCAGATAGTCGAGAATCGCCAGCACGTCGTCCTCATCGGTGTCACCGTCCCGATCGACGTCATGCGCGCTGCTGACCAGACGGAACTGATATTCCGCCTCCGCATCGATGGGCGTCGTTGTCTTTGCCATATGACGGCCGTCGGACGCCGTCTTGATCGCCTGCGTAAACAGCTCCGTTTCCAGCGTGAACGCAAGCGCTTCGCCGGTGATGTTGTAGATTTCGAAGGTGTAGCTGTATTCGCCGCCCTTCTTGGGATCGTCGCCGAATTCGAACTTAACCTTGCCGTCGGCCGCCGCGCCGGTGAGACCGGTGAGACCGGAATCTTCCGGATCCATCATAACCACGGAGCTTGCGTTGATCGCAAGGTTTACGTCCGCAAGACCGGCGCCCTGCTGCAGAATCGACAGGTAGTTGCCGTCGTTCTTCATCGGCGTCGCGGTGGACATCAGAAGACTCTGCAGGATCGCGCGGGTGGTGGCGCGTTCCGCAAGATACGGATTGGTTCGTGCATAGCTCGGATCGACCAAGCCGCCGTTTTCACGCATGTACTGCGCGGCAACCGCCGCAAGACCGGTGATGTGCGGCGCCGCCATCGACGTGCCGCTCATGTATTCATACTTGTCGGAACCGCCTGTCGTGCTGCCGGAGGTCGTTTTGTTCGTGCCGTATACGGAATAGATATCGCCGCCCGGCGCGGTGATTTCGGGCTTCATGATCAGAGAACCCGGAACGCCCCAGGAACTGAAATCGGTGATCTCCGCCGCGGAGCGGTCGATGGTAACGGTCTCTTCGGTCGTCGTGACCGTGACCGAGCCGGTGTAGTAGGTGATGTCGCCGACCGTATGTGCCGTGGCGTTTGCTTTGATCCCGATCGCATCCTTCTGCGTGATCGTGACCATCGGGAACGTGCCGGTGAATTCGCTGAGATCCATGTAGATCGTGCCGTCCTGATTGTTCGCGATCACGACCGCCTTCGGGTTGTAGCTCTTGGCGTTTTCACCCTTTTCGACGAAGCTCAGATCGCCGCGGTTCACGATAACGATCTTGCCGGAGAGGGAAGTGGAACCGTTCACCGTCGAATAGTCGCTCGCGCTGCCGGTCGCGTCGATGTATACGTAGCTGTACGTTGTACCGTTCGTCGAACCGATCGTCGTCATCGCGGGGTTCGTATACGTTGTGCCTTCCTCTTCGTTGCCGGTGGACTCGTAGTAAAAGACCTTCTGACTGCCGTTGAAGGTCAGCGGCGTGCCCTTGGTCAGCGTGTTCTGCGCCGCCGCAACGCACAGACTGTTGATGAACGTGCCGGGGCTGCCGCCGGTGTGCATGTTCACGTCCTCGATGTACAGACCGTTCGAACGGGAACTGTCGGACATCATATCGACGAGGGAGTACGAGTTGCCCGCGGAGATCGCAACGACCATGTCGGGGTTGTGCTCCGGATCGGAAAGGCTGTTCAGAATATCCTGGTATTCGTTGTCGAACGTCCATCCCTGCACGGCGGAGCCGAGCGACAGGTTGCACGAATCGCATTCAAGCACGATTGCATCCTCGATCGCGACCATATAGTCGGAATCGTATGCGCCGCCGTTTGCACCGAACACCTTCATGATGCACAGCTGCGCATCCGGCGCCATGCCGACCGCACCGACCTTCGATGCGGCATCCTCGGTTCCGATGTAGCGGTTTGCAGCAGCAATACCGGCAACGTGCGAACCGTGTTCGCCCTGCGTGTCGTTGGTGTGGGTGATCGTCGTGTTCTTGTCGACGTAGTTATAGCCGTACGGGATCTTCTTGCCGAAGCTCTTTCCGCTGCCGTTCAGACCGGAGGGGATGGAATTCATCAGCTGAACGCCGGTGAACTCCGCAATCGCCTTATCGAATCCCGCATCCGCAAACGACTGGTGCGTGGTGTCGATGCCGGTGTCGATGATCGCGATGCGGCTGCCCGCGCCGGTATAGCCCGCCGTCCATGCCGCCTGCGCGCCGACCATCTGTTCACTTGTATTCGCGGTGTTGGGATGCGCGTCCGCAACGTCACGCGGCGCTTCGTACTGCGTTTCGAATTCAACGGATTTGACGCCGGGGATGCGCCGGATCAGCGCGATATCCTTGTACGGGATCTCGACGGAGATGGCGTTGGTCAGAAGCGTCAGGTTCCACTTGACGTTCAGTTCGTGACCGACCGTATCCTCGATCTTGCTCTGCATCGAATCCTGATTCCTGCGCAGAGATTCGCGATACTGCTGCGCATCCTTGTTGTTCGCAATGCCGCGCGTCGCAAAGCCGTGGCCGACCGTGGATTCGCCGTCCAGAAAGATCGAGACGCGAACGAGATCGTCCGGCGAATACGGAAGATCCAGGTCGATGTCTGCAAACGGATCGGTCGCGGATTCGTCTCCGTCGACCTCGCCAAGCTTATGCACGTGCAGGGTGGAAGGATCGAGATCCTCGAGCGCGAGCGTGACGGTGCCGTCGTTCGACGGCTCCTGCGTTTCTTCCGCGACTGCGCGCGCAAGACTGCCGAGCTGCGGTACGGTCAGCAGCATCAGCGCTGCCAGCAGTACGGCGAATAGCTTCTTCATGCGTGTCATCCTTTCTCTGTGTCGTTTTGCATGCTTGCAAAACTCTATCAACGAAAATTATACCACATAATATATAAAAACGCAAGAAATAATATGAGCATATTACCGATATTAAGTAGCAAGGTAAACAAAAAGCAGGGCATGGCCCTGCAAATGTGCGTCCGTTTTTCACGGAAGATTCAGTTGGATGTTCTCGCCGCTGATGCCTACGAACGCGCCCTTTTGCGCCTGCGGGGAATCGGGGTGGCAGAGAAGCCACTTGTTGCGCATCCAAAGCAGCGCGTCCTCGCCCGGAAGCGTCGGATCGACCGCATCGAGCGGTTCGTTGGTGCCGTGTTCGAGCACGACCAGGCAGTTGAATCCTTCGGGACGGATGCGGCACGGTGCGAAATGCAGCACGCGCGGATGAATCTCGACGACCGTTTCGGGCGGCAGAAAGAAGCCGACGACGTCGCGGCTGTCGAGCGAGCGGCTGCGGATGTGTTCGGGCAGCGCCAGCAGCAGAACGAGACCGGTCGTGGTGCAGTTGACCTCGCTGCACTTGTGATACTCCTCTGCGTTGAGCGTAAAGCCGCGTCCGTTGCAGAAGCCCGCCTGCACCGGCATGCCGCCGTAGACCGTGCGCGCGATCGCATGGATCGCATCGAGTTCTTCGAGCGACGGATCGGAGGCGACGTAGCGGTTGCCCTCGGCGGGGATTTCGGTACGGCGGATCGCCGCAAATAACGCTTCGTTGCCGACCGACAGCACGCGTCCGTAAGGCGCAAACGCCGCGTCGCGTACATCGTAAAGCTTCAGATTCGGGTTGACATGTTGCAGCAGCTGCAGCGAATTCATTCGACAAAACCTCCGTTTTCCAGGAATTGCGCGACGGCCAGAAGCCCCGCGGCTTTGTTTTCGAGGATGTTGTTGAACCGGCTCTTCTCCATCGGGACGGCATGCGCGGCGTCGACGCCGACAGCCATCTCCGCCTTGAGCCGCGAGAGAAAGTACGGATGATCGAACAGCGGTCCGTAGAGCACGATGCGCTCCGGATCGATCAGATATACGGCGCCCTTCAATGCGTTCGCAAGCGCTTGCGCCGCGCGGTCCGAGACCTCGGCGGCACCGCGATCGCCGCCCTGCGCCGCGTCGAGCACGTCGTAAAGCGTCACCGCCTCCCGACTGCCGCGCTTTGCGAAGAGCAGCGGCGTCTGTGCCGCGCCGAAGCGCTCCTGCGCCTCCGTTACGATGGCGGCGGGGGAGGCGATCGTCTCGAGACAGCCGGACTTGCCGCAGTGGCACGGCTTGCCGCCCTGCCGGATGACCGGAATATGTCCGATCTCGCCGCATTGCCCGCGGCTGCCGGACAGAATCTGTCCGCGCACCGAAAGCGCGGAGCCGATGCCCGATGCGCAGCGAACGAACAGCGCGCTGTCGGTCTGCGCCTCATGCGAGAAGAACAGCTCGGCGGCAAACAGCGCGCGCACGTTGTTGGACAGTACGGCGCAAAACCCGGTGTGCGCTTCGAACCGCTCGCAAATCGCAAAGCCGTCCGTATCGAGCGCATCGAAACTGCGTTCGACGGTCCGTCCGTCCGTGCCGATCATGCCGCGCACGGCAATGCCGAGCCCGATCACCCGTTCGCGCGGGATCGCGTACGCCGTCAAAAGCGCGAGCAGGCGCTCGGACAGGCGCTGTATCGTTTCCTCCGCTTCGGCGGGCACGGCAAGCGCGACGTCCTCGGAAAAGAGCACGCCGCCGTCGAGCCGGATCGCGGAGAGCACCGCGCGTCCGAGCCCGAGCCATACGCCGAGCGCACAGCGCGCGTCGGGGTTCAGCGCGAGCGTGATCTCCCTGCGGCCGACGCTGCCGGTCGAGAGCGGTCCGGTCTCGCGCACAAGATTCTGCGCAATCAGCTCAGCGGCGATCTTCGTGATCGCCGCGGGCGTCAGACCGAGTTCCGCCGCCAGCCGTTTTCGGGACAGCCCGCCGTGCCGCTGCAGCGCTTTGAGGAGCGCGGCGCGGTTCTGGCGCTTCAATCGCATCATGTTATCGCCTTCCATCGACGGCCTCCGTATGCGGGTGCAGTTTTTCGCGCAGCAGGATCACGACGGCGCCGAGCAGAACGACGCCGACGCCGATGCCCTTTTCAAGCGTCATCGATTCGTTCAGGAAAAAGACGCCGATCAGGCAGCTTACCACCGGCATCAGCAGCAGCCAGAGCTTGACGATCCAGACTTCATGGCGCTTCAGGTTGCGGTAGTAGAAGAAATAAATGCAGGTCTGCGCAAGTCCGCCGAGCGGCACGAGCCACCAAAAGCCGGGAACCGATGCGGGATCCAGCGTCCGAAGGTCGCCGCGCGCGATCGAGAACAGCGCGAACAGCAGCAGCACAACGAAATTGTTGTAGTAGGAGATCGTGTCCGCCTTCTGCGCGTGCTTCTGCTGCGCCGCCTTGATGATGAACGCGTTGCACGTCACGCACAGCGCGCTCAGCAGAAAGAACAGATCGGTCGGACGAAAGGTGAACGCCGAGAAGTCGATCCCCAGCACCAGCAGGACGCCGATTAGCATCAGCGCGCTGCCGATCCAGTCGGTCGCATACAGGCGCTTACGGTAGATCGCAACCGTCAGCAGGTTCACCATCAGAACGTCGGTTTTGAGAAGCGCCGTTCCGGTGCCGAGTGAGCCGCCGTAAGCGTAGCCGAGATTCGCGAACAGGTCGAGCAGAAACCCGAATACGCCGATGATCAGCAGGATCACCGTCACCTTGCCCTGCCGGAACAGATCGGCAAAGCCGCCGGTCGCGGCGAGCTGCACGGTCAGAAACACGAGCGCCGCGGCGCGCAGCAGAAACCCCGCGAGAAACGCGGAGCCCGTCGCGTCCACCATGCGCTTCGAAACCGCGTAGTAGATCGACCATGCCAGCACCATGCCGGCGATCATGCCGACGTCGGAAAGCCGCTGCTTCATTGCAGTGCCGCGAACATGCGCCTGCACGCCGCCTCATCCATTTCGACCGGATTGTTGCGCATCAGCGGATGTGCCGCCGCGTCGCGCGCGAGCTGATCGAGATCGACTTCGCCGAGATCGGACAGCGTCATTCTGAGGCCGCCGAGCTGCTTGAGCGCCTTGATGCGCGCGGCAAGCTCCTCCGTGCCGGACAGACCGACCCTGCGGCAGAGCCGTTCGAGCCGTTCATCCGCGTTGATGCGCACGAAGCTGTCGAGCGTGAACGCGCACGCCTCGCCGTGCGGCAGATGATAGTCCTCCGAAAGCGGATAGCTGCATGCGTGGCTGCCCGCGGTCTTGGGCAGGGCAAAGCTGAGTCCGCCCAAAAGCGCCGCAAGTGACATGTTCTCGCGCGCGGCAAGGTTCGACCCGTCGCGATACGCGCTCTCCAGGTTTTCGAGCACGAGGCGCACCGCTTCGATCGCACACAGGTCGGACACCGGCTGATGGTTCCGGCTCCAGTAGCCCTCCAGCGCATGCGCCATCGCGTCGAGACCGGTGTTCATCGTCGTGCGCGGCGGCACGGTCAGCGTCAGCTCGGGATCGACGATCGCGACGGCGGGCATAAAGACCGGATTGTTGATCGTCTTTTTTTCCTTGCCGTTGCTCATGACCGAGACCTGCGTGACCTCGCTGCCGGTGCCGGCCGTCGTGGGCATTGCGATCATCGGGAGACGGACGGCGGGAAAGTGACGTTCGCCACGGAAATAGGGAAGCGGATCGTCCGACTCGGATGCGATCGCCGCGGCAAACTTCGCCGTATCCATCGTGCTGCCGCCGCCGATGCCGACGACCGCCTGCACGTCATGTTCGCGAATCAGCCCGACCGACGCGGTCACGCCGATGAGCTGCGGGTTTTCCTCAACATCGGAGAAGATCGCCGCGATCGCGGGGATCTTGTGCTGCATCTGTTCAACCGCGGGACGCAGAAACCGGTCGCAGACGACAAGGCACCGCTGCGCGCCGAGCGAGGAAAGCACCTCGCCGAGCGCGTGCCGGCTGCCGCAGCCGAACCGGATCTTGACCGGCTGGGAATAGAGAAACTCAAGCGCCATAAATGGAATCCTCGATCGCCTGAACCTGCGCGGCGAACTTATGCATATTCACTGCGCGCCAGTCCTCCAGATCCTGGCACCAGTCGGTGGAAAGGAAGATCTTGACCATCTCGATCGCCATCTCAGGACCGACGATCCAGCCGCCCATGCACAGCACGTTCGCGTTGTTGATCGCGCGCGCCATCTTCGCGGCATACATGCTTTCGCACGCGACCGCGTGCACGCCCTTGAACTTGTTCGCAACCACGCTCATGCCCGCGCCGGTGCCGCAGATGAGGATCGCCTTTTCATACGTGCCGTCTTGCACCTTGGGCGCGACGTCGCTCGCTACGCGGTAGTAGGGATGGACGTCGTTGAGATCGACGGTGCCGAGATCGTCGCATTCGATGTTCGCTTCCTTAAGATATGCCTTGATCGCTTCCTTGACGGTAAAGCCGGACTTGTCGCTTCCGATTGCCAGTTTCATTGGTAAAACCTCCTGTTATTTCAGTAAAATTGCGTCTTTTGCGCGCTTGATGATGTTCTCGACGGTCAGTCCCGTCACTTCTCTCAGATACGGCAGCTTGCCCACTTCGCCGAACCGGTCCATGACGCCGACCGCGCATGCCGGAATCTTCTGCGCCGCAAGCGCTTCGAGCACCGCGGAGTGCAGTCCGCCGATCACATTGTGGTTTTCCACCGTCAGCACCGCGCCGGTCTTTTGCGCGGATGCGAGAACCGCTTCGCGATCGATCGGCTTGATGGTGTGGATGTTGATCACGTCGCAGGAGATGCCCTCTTTTTCGAGCGCTTCCGCAGCGTCCAAAACGTCCTTGGTGAGCATGCCGGAGACGAAGATCGAAAGGTCTTTTCCGTCGCGCAGCTTGTCCGCCTTGAACAGATCGAACGTGTAATCTTCGGGGAACACATCGGGCAGCTGCTTTCTGAATAAACGAATATAAATGCAGCCGTTGTATGCGTTCAGCACGGGCATGGCGGCGCGAAGCTGCACGCTGTCGACCGGCTCGAAGATGACGAGGCCCGGAATCGAGCGCAGTACGCCGATGTCCTCCATGCTCATATGTGTGCCGCCGTTGAGCTCCGCGGAGATGCCCGGATCGGTGCCGACGATCTTCACGTTCTGCTTGGCGTACGCGATCGAGATCGCGATCTGATCGCAGATGCGGCGCGACGCGAACGGCGTAAAGCTCTCGATCCACGGCTTGAATCCGTAGCTCGACAGACCCGCCGCGATCGACGCCATGTTCTGTTCGGCGACGCCGCAATCGAAAATCTGCTCGGGGAAGCGGGGACGCAGGTTCAGCGTGCCGCTCGCCTTGGCAAGGTCCGCGTCCAGCAGGACGACGTGCTTGTCCTCTTCCATCAGCTTTGCAAGGCATTCTGCGTAAACAGCTCTCATTTCCATGGTTATGCCTCCCCTCTCAATTCGCGGATCGCGGCCTCGGCCTGTTCCGCGGTGACGTTCGTGTTGTGATTGCCGGCGCCGAGATCCTCGATCC
>DFEW01000005.1:17616-28481 GCA_002369195.1 Christensenella sp. UBA3792 | reverse complement strand
CGCCGCAGCCCTTCTTCGTGTTCAGAATGACCATCGTCGGCTTGCCGGAGCCGACGCCGAGCTTCGCGTGAGAAACTGCCGCGGATACCTGATCGATGTCGTTTCCGTCCTCGACGTCGATCACGTTCCAGCCGAACGCCGCCCACTTATCGGACAGCGGCGCGATGCCGTTGACCTCTTCGACCGTGCCGTCGATCTGCAGCTTGTTGTAGTCGGTAAAGGCGATCAGGTTGTCGAGCTTCTTGCTCGCCGCGAACATCGCCGCCTCCCAGATCTGTCCTTCCTGACTCTCGCCGTCGCCGATCAGCGCGTAGATGATCGCACCGTCCTTTTCGAGCTTCGATCCGAGCGCGGCGCCGACTGCGCACGAAAAGCCCTGACCGAGCGATCCGGTCGTCATGTCGATGCCGACGGTGCGGTTCATGTCGCAGTGGCTCGGCAGGTTCGTGCCGCCCTGATTGAGCGTCAGAAGCTCCTTTTTGTCGAAGTAGCCGCGCTTACTGAGCGTCGCGTAGACCGCGGGACCGGCGTGCCCCTTCGAGCAGATGAAGCGGTCGCGTCCTTCCATCTTCGGGTTCTTCGGATCGATGCGCATCTGTTCAAAATACAGCACCGTTAACAGGTCGACCACCGACAGGCAGCCGCCGATGTGACCGACGCCCAAATGCCCGATGCAGGTCAAAACGTCGCAGCGAATGTCCTTCGCAATTGCCTTGAGATCTGTTTTCAAGTCCTTGTTCTCCTTTTTAATTCATTCTGTTAAGTAATTCAATTGTAGCCAAATATCAGAAGAATGTCAAGGGAAAACCGTTGACTTTTGCGCGGTTGTGCATTATGATTGATTCAAAGAGTGAAATAATTGTAAGGAAGGGAAACGATGAAAGAATTTACACCGGTCTATGTTCCCGTCGGCGTCGGGACGTTTCATATGGAAAGCGCGCAGGATGCGTTCATTCGCTCCTGCACGGTCTTAAAGTCGATCGATCCGAACTTTGTCTGTCCGGAAGAAAAGCTGCTGTCAGTCGACGCGTTAAAAGCATATCTCGAACCGCTCGATCCCGATCTCATTGTGTTTCAGAACCTGACGTTCGCAAATGCGGCGTACATGTCCGAGGTGCTGCGCCGCTTCGACTGTCCGATCATCCTTTGGACGCTCAGAGAGCCGGTCATCGACGGCGGACGGCTTCGACTGAATTCGCTGACCGGCGCGTACTCCGCGGCGAACACGCTCCGCGCGTTCGATCGTCGGTTTATCTACGAGTTCGGCGGACCGGAGGAAGAATCTGTGCCGAAGGATTTACGCCAACTGGTCGCAGCCGCCAAATTGAAGCATGCGATGCGCTCTCTGAGAATCGCGGCGATCGGTCACACCCCGCAGGGGTTCGGCTTCGGCAGAGCGCTCGACGCCGAGATGATGCATACCTTCGGTGCGGAGCTCGTTTCGATCGAAGCGCGGGAGCTCATCGAACGCGCGAAAAGCTATACCGACGCGGAATGCGTACCGTATCTTGAAAAGACTGCCGCAATGACCTGCGGATTTGAAAACACGCCCGAAAAGAACCGCCTCGATCACGCAAGGCTTTTGAAGGCGTACAGCGACTATGTGCGCGAAAACGGCGTCGGCGCGCTTGCGTCGCGCTGCTGGCCGGACTTTTTCACCGCATTCGGCACGCCGGTGTGCACGGTGCTTTCGATGCTGAACGACGACGGGATCGCCGCCGCCTGCGAAGCGGATATTTACGGCGCGCTGTCGATGTGGGTCGGCATGCAGCTGACCGGCCAGCCCGTGTTCTTCGGCGATCCGGTGTCGCTCGACGAACACGAAAATACGATCACGTTCTGGCACTGCGGCGCGGCGGCATGCTCGCTTGCGCGAAAGGATACCGGCGCGGTCGTTGGCGTGCATCCAAACCGCAAGATCGGTCCCGCGATGGACTTCGGCTGCGAAGCGTTCGGTGACGCAACGGTCTTCCGCATCGGCAGAGAGCCGGACGGAAAATTCCGTTTCTTCCTCTGCGAAGGCAAAACGCTTGATATGCCGAAGCAGTTTATCGGTACGAGCATCGTCATCGAGACCGACGAATCCGCTCAGAGAATCGTGGGAGAGACCGTTTGTGCGGGATTTGAACCGCACTTTGTCGTGATCAAAGGGCGGCATGCCGACACGCTCGGAGCGCTTGCGCAGTTCTGCGGATTCAACGTCTATCGGTACTGAGCCATGATTACGGATTCGTTCGACAGTAAAACCGAGCCGCTGTTTACGCCCGCATCGTTCATCGGGGAGAAGCGGCACGTGTGCGACGTGTGCCTGCTGACGTTCTCGAACGTGATCTTCGACGCATTGCAAAAGCGGTTCGAACTTTCAGAGATCGGACGCATGCGCTGCGTCAACGGCGATCGCCCGTTCTATCTGTTCGAATATGAGGGAAAAACAATCGCAACCATGATCTGCGGCATCGGCGCAACGATCGCGGGCGGCGATATCGAGGAGCTCAACTGGTATACCGGCGCGACGAAGTTCGTCCTGTTCGGTTCGGCGGGATCGCTGAACCGCGAGGCGACGTCGGGGCGGTATGTGATCCCGACGGAGGCGTACCGCGATGAGGGCATGTCCTACCATTACGCGAAGCCTGCCGACTATATCGCAGTGAAGGGCGCCGACCGCGTGACGGAAATCTTTCGCTCGCTCGGCTTTCCGTACGTTGCGGGACGTGTGTGGACGACCGACGCGTTCTATCGCGAGACGCGCGCGCAGTTCGAATGCCGTAGAAGCGAGGGCTGCATCGCGGTCGACATGGAGGTTGCCGGCGTGCAGGCAGTCTGCGATTTTTACGGCTTCGAGCTGTACGACTTCCTCGTGACCGGAGACGTTTTAGATGCGCCGGTCTATGAAAAAGACGGGCTGCACGGCGCGAATCACGACCTCGATAAGCTGTGGATCGCGCTCGAGATCGCAAAGCAGGTTTAACAAAATGCACAAAAAACCGGCACGGTCGCCCGACCGTGCCGGAGTTGTTTTTGGGGATTACGCCTGCTTGCTGAAGTACGCTTCCTTTTCGACCTGCAGCGCTTCGATGCGCTTCTTGCCGAGCGGGTAGACGAAGCGGAGAATGATGAACACGAGCAGGAACAGCACGGCGGGGATCATGACCGAGTAGTTGTACATGGTCTTCAATGCCGCGTCGTTGAGTCCTTCGGTCTTGAGCTGACCGCCGTTGTAGCCGATGATGAGCAGCGGGACGTTGATCAGGATCGTCGCCACGGTCTGACCGAGCTTGCGCATGAACGAATAGAATGCGTAGCTGGTCGCGTCGTCGTTGAGCTGATAGGTGACCTTGTTATAGTCGATCGCGTCGGAGGCGAGCGCCCAGATCAGCAGGAAGATGAATGCGGTGCCGATGCCCGCCACGAGGTTCGCGGCGAGGTACAGCCAGACGTTCGTGATGCCGAACAGCGCGAGCACGAACAGGACGAGATAGAATACCGCAGCGGCGAGCACGCCGTAGGAGCAGACCTCGCGGCGGCCGAAGCGGTTGCCCATCCGGGTCGCGAAGAACATGATGACCGCGACCGGCAGGTACTGGAAGACGGTGGGCAGCATCGTCAGACCCTGCTTGTTGAAGAACTTATCGAACAGGTACGTGTTGTAGCCCTGACCGAACATCTGCGCGGCGAGAAACAGCATCGACGCGATGGAAACCGCCATGAACGGACGGCTCTTCAAGAGGGAGAGGATGACCTTTTTGGTCTGTCCCTTGGCTCTGGGTTCGGGCTTGGACGCGACGCGCTCCTTGCTCCAGCCGTAGCAGAGGAAGTAGAATGCGATCGACAGCACGGCGATGACGGCAACGCCGATCAACGTGATCGTCGGGCTCATGACCTTCATCGCTTTTCCGTCCGCACCGAGCACGAGATTGCCGGAATTGTCTTTCGATGCGACGTAGCAGAACGAAGCGAGCAGCATTGCAGGCATTGCGCCGAACGTGGAGCCGATCGAGCGGAACACGGACAGCGAGGAGCGTTCCTTGTCGCTCGAGGTAATGACCTGCGCCATTGAGCCGTAGGGGATGTTGATGCAGGTGTAGAGCATGCCGAACAGAATGTAGGTGACATAGATCCACGCGATGCGCGCACCCATCGGGAAGCCCTTGACGTTCACGAACATCAGCACGGCGGAAACGGCGACCGGCACGGCAAAGACCTTGAGCCAATGGCGGTAGCGTCCATCGGGGAACACGCGCGAGCCGTCGATGAGCCGACCCCAGATCGGGTCGTTGATCGCGTCCCAGACGCGGGCGATGATCGTCATGATCATGACGTTCAGAACGGTGATTTCAAGAACGTCCGTGTAGAACTTGTTGAGAACGCTCTGCGTGAGTCCGAACACGAGACAGCTTGCGAGATCGCCGAAGGCGTAGCCGAGCTTATCCTTCATGCGAATGCCGCTGGTTCGGGAGATGTACGATTGCTCCATTCCTTTTTTACCCTCCGTTTATTTGTTTTCATCCGCTGCTTTGCGGAACAGTTCCGAGAATTCGCTGCCCTTTTTATAGAACACCGGCGTCTGTCCCAAGGGCGCGGGGACGGTATACGCGGCGTTGCCGGCGTACGGCTTGCCGGTCCAGAAGTCGATCCAATCGCCTGCGGGCAGAAAGACCTGCCGGTTCCTTGCATGTCGTTTGATCACGGGGCAGACGAACAGGTCCTCGCCGAGAAAATAGCTGTACATGTCGCGGCTCTTTTGATGGTCCATCGCTTCGTAAAAGTCCGGACGCATGACGGGCAGACCCGCCTTTGCAAGCGCTTCGCAGTGCACAAGGTACGGCTTTATGGCGGCGTGGATGTTGGTCAGACGCACGGTGTGCGCCTTGACGCCTTGTGCGTCGAACTGCGCGTTCGCCCACGGACGGATCGATTCATGGCTGCGCATCAGCAGCGAGAACGTGCACATCTCCATCCAGCGGGTAAAGAGCGCTTCGTTGCGCTTCATCTTGCCGAACGAGAAGAATCCGCCGATGTCGCAATGCACCATCGGAACGCCGGAGAAGCCGAGCGAGAAGCTTGCGGGCATCACGCACGGCATGCCGTAATCCTTGGTCGTATCGGTGTGCTGATCGCCGTTCCACAGCACCGGCGCATAGGTCTGAATGCCGACGTAGCCCGAGCGCATGAAGAACATGACGTCTTTTGCGCCGTATTCCTCGATCGCCTCGCGGTTGAGCTTTGCCCACAGCACCGGCCAGAGGTTGTGCAGCTTACGGGGATCGCCGTCGTGCAGCACGCAGTCGACCGGCAGGTACTCGCCGAAGTCCGCCATCCAGCCGGAAACGCCGAGATCGAGCATGTTCCGCTTGATCAGCACGTCCTTGGTGTAACGCACCGCGTCGGGGTTGGTGAGATCGAGCATGCCCGCGTCGAACGTCGTGGACTTGATGTGATAGATACTGCCGTCGGTATGCGTGATCAGATATCCTTTTTCTTTGCATTCGTTGTACAGACGGCTGTCCTTGACCAGGTACGGGTTGATGTACGCCAAAAAGCGCACGCCGCGCGCGTTGAGCTTTGCGATCGCGCCTTTGAGGTCGGGGTAGAGCGTCTCGTCGACCTCCCAGTTCCACCATACCTGCTTGCCCATCACGGTGCGGTTTTCGCCCGACCAGTCCTGACTCCATACGCCGCAGACCTTTGCCCCGGCGTCGAGCATGGCGAAGGTCTTGTCGAGGATCGTCTGCGTGCCGCCCTGGATGCCGAGGATCATGCCGTCGAAGCACCAGTCGGGCAAATACTGCCGGTTTTCGATACGCGCGCGCAGTTGACCCGCGAGCGCATCGAAGGAATCGCCGCACAGCAGCGTCAGCGATTTCGGGCAGTCGTCGAATTCGAAGGTATAAAAGCCGTCGCCGAAGATAGATTTGCCGTCGGATGCGGTATCGAACAGAATCAGCCGTCCGCGGTCGGTGACAAAGACCGGCATCGGGGCATAGCTGCCGATGGCGCTGTGCTTTTTGGGCGCATAGAGCGGGCGGGGCAGGAGCGCCTTTTCGATGATCGTGACCGCCTTGATGTGCTCGGACACGAAGTTGACGATCGTTTCGCCGCGCAGGTTCGTCTGGCGGTACTGCTCGCCGCCGCCGAAGACCGCTTCGTTTTCGATCGCGGGGAGCCGGAATTCGTACGCGTACCCTTCCATGCCGGTCAGCGCGAGCGCGACACCGTTGGGCTGCTCGCAAATCTCGACGGTCAGCGTGTGCGACTTTGCGGAAAAGGTGACGGTGCTGCCTTCGACCTGCATGTGCGAAAGCGGGATGCGGTCCGCTTCGATGATCTGCTCCTTGACGGTGCCGCGATTCATGCTGTACTGCTTTTCCCGCAGGATCGCCGTGGCGAACGGCGCGTCGGACGTGTGCATCAAAAGCGGACGCCCGTCGAAGGAAAGCGTCCACCGGTCGGCTGCAAATTCGGAACTCAGCATAGGAACCCCTTGATGATATGATATAGATTATGATACCCAAAAAACGGGGAACTGTCAACAACAGTTCCCCGTGCTTCATTTATACGTGCAGGAGAGCGACGGCAACGTCGTTGACGTTCGTGCCGGTCGGTCCGGTCATGATGAGACCGCCGACCTTGCTGAGCGCGTGGTATGCGTCGTTGTCCTGCAGCACATCGTCGACGGTCAGTCCGTGCAGCTTCAGCGCTTCGACGGTGTCGCCGTCGACATAGCCGCCCGCGGCGTCGGTGGGACCGTCGGTTCCGTCGCTGCCGACCGAGAACACGGCTGCACCGGACATATCGCCAATGCCGGCTGCCGCGGCAAGCGCCAGCTCCTGATTGCGGCCGCCCTTGCCCTTGCCGATGAGCTTGACAACCGTTTCACCGCCTGCGATGAACGCAAGCGACTGTCCGTCGCATGCGTGGGTTTTCAGGATCGATGCAAGGAAGCTGCCCGCTTCCCTCGCCTGACAGCAGAGCTGATCGGTCAGAAGGACCGGCGTATAGCCCAAAGCGGCGCAGGTCTTTGCCGCGGCGGCGCACAGCTCGCGCACGCTGCCGTTGATCTGCGAACGGACGTTGTTCAGCGCCTTCGGCGTCTCGACGTCCAAAAGCGCGCGCGCCGCGTCGCTCATGCGCAGCGCATACTTTTTCGCAATGCGCAGCGCATCCTCTGCGGTGGAGGAGTCAGGGCAGGCAGGACCGGACGCGATCATGTCGAGCGGGTCGCCGAGAATGTCGGACAGGATCACGGCTTCGACCTTCGCAGGCCAGCAGATTTGCGCAAATCTGCCGCCCTTGACCGCGGACAGGCGCTTGCGGATCGTGTTGATCTCGGTGATGTCCGCGCCGCACGCCAGAAGCTGACCGGTGATATCCTGCAGCTCCGCCGCCGGTACGAGCGGCTTTTCGAACAGCGCGCTGCCGCCGCCCGAAAGCAGGAACAGCACGGTGTCCCGCTCGGTAAGGTCCGCGACGAGATCGAGCGCCGCCTGCGTGCCTTTGAACGAGTTTTCATCCGGCACGGGATGTCCGGCTTCGAAGCAGTCGAAGTTTGCGATCGGTCCGGTTACGTGACCGTACTTGGTGACGACGACGCCCTTTTCGATGCGGCTGCCGAGCACGTCGGACGCGGCTTTCGCCATCTGCCACGCCGCTTTGCCCGCGGCGACGAGCAGCACCCGTCCGGGGAAGATCATCTTCGAAAGCGCGCGCTGCACGGCAGCGTCCGGCTGCACGGCGGCGATCGCTTCCTTCACGATTTGATCCGCATGGGAACGCAGTAACGTATTCATACAAAACCTCCTGAAGAAAAAGCGCGCTGACGCAATAAGGACAGCGCGCTTGCAGACGGGATCAGAAAATCAGACTGAGAATGAAGATCTCAACCATCGAAGCGATACCGATGATCAGCGTCATCAGCGTCTGGGTGCGGTAGCCCTGCGAAGGCGTCATGTCGCCGAAGTTGGTGACCACCCAGAAGTAGCTGTCGTTCGCGTGGGATACGGTCATCGCGCCGGCGCCGATCGCCATAACGACGAGTGCGATTTCAACCGGCGTGGAGAAGCCGAGCACGCCGAGCAGCGGCGCAATGATGCCTGCCGTGGTCGTGATCGCAACGGTCGAGGAACCCTGCGCGCTCTTGAGGATCGCCGCCAGGAGGAACGGGAAGAAGATGCCGAGCGTCTGGAACACGCTTGCATGCTCGGTGATGTAATTCACCATGTCGGAGGACGCGATGACCTTGCCGAGCACGCCGCCCGCTGCCGTGACGAACAGGATCGGGCCGACGGTCTTCAGCGTATCGTTCGTGATGCTGTAGAAATCCTTGGTCTTCTTTGCGGTGAACAGCTGGATGATCGCGAGAACCGCGCCGACGGCAAGCGCCATGATCGGCGTTCCGAGGAACTTGATGAGGTTCGCGAAGAAGCCCTCCCAATGCACCATCGTGACGACGGAGGAAGCGGCCATGAGCAGGATCGGGATCACGAGCGGCGCAACCGCGTTGAAGCCGTTCGGGAGCTTGCCGAATTCCGCCTTGAGCTCTTCATACGTCTTGACGGTTTCGCCGTTGTCGCTTACTTCGTCCGCGCTCTTGATCTTTCTGCCGACGATCTTCGCATACACGAGACCTGCGATCAGCGGGAAGATGGAGCAGAGAACGCCGATGCCGATGACCAGCAGCAGGTTCTCGCCGACGCCGAGGGTGTTTGCCGCAGCGATCGGGCCGGGTGTCGGCGGGATGAACACGTGCGAAATGTACAGACCGCAGGAGAGGCAGACCGTCAGAGCGACGCTCGATACGCCGGTACGCTTGACGAGCGCTTTGCGGATCGGGTTCAGAATAACGAAGCCGCTGTCGCAGAAGACCGGGATGGAAACGACCCAGCCCATGAGTTCGACCGCGAGGCCCGGGTTTTTCTCACCGACGACCTTGATGACCATATCCGCAAGCTTCAAAGCCGCGCCGGTCTTTTCAAGGATGCTGCCGATGAATGCACCGAGGATGATGACGATGCCGATCGAGGAGAACGTGCCGGAGAAGCCGGCGCCGATGACGCCGGGAATGTCGGTCATCGGGATGCCTGCCAGAAGGGCGAGAACAAGAGAGATGCCCATGATCGCGAGGAAGGGATGCACCTTCAGCTTGGAGATGAGCAGGATCATCGCAACGATTGCTACGACGAACGCAATGATAAGTGCGATACCGGTCATAAAAATTACCCCCTTTTGAATATTTATTTACCAGTACAGCTGCATTTTACTCCAAAGATACAGCTTTGTCAATCGCACCGCGAGAGTGCTAAAACGAAAAAAAGCCCCGCCGGAAAGCGGGGCAGATGTGCGTGCAATCAGATTTCGATGCTGCCGGAAGTGATATAGCGTCCGGACTTGCGGTCGAACAGCATGATCGAATTGCCGACGAAGCGGATGTGCGTCTCGCTGCCGATCGTGTAGAGCGTGTCGCCGAATACGACGCTGGTCAGCAGGAAGTCGCCGGTGCGGATCTTCAGGGTCGATTCCATACCGGTGGGCATCGCGCCGTAGATCTCGCCTTCGATGCCGTCCTCCGCAAGGCGGATGAATTCGGGACGGACGCCGAGCACGTAATCGCCGTCGACGATGACCGGCGCGTCCTCGATCGAGGTATCGATTTCCTCAACGCGCGCGACGTTGTAGCGGAAGACCTCGTCCTTGTTGCCCTTTTCGACGTAGCCCTTCTGCTTGGCGAGCTCCGCGCGGCGCGCGTTCTCCGCCGCGATCGATTCGTCGCGTTCGCGGTTCCACTGCGCCATCGAAATCGGTTCGTTGGGACGGAAGGTGACGTGATGATCGCCGAGCAGCTTGAGGTCGACGCTGCCGTCCGCGTTCTGTTCGCCGTGCGTCTCGATGAAGTTGATCGAGGGGTTGCCGACGAAGTCCGCGACGAACAGGTTGTTCGGGCGGTTGTAGACGGTCAGCGGCGCGTCGTACTGCTGCAGCACGCCGTTGTTGATCAGGCAGATCGAGGTAGCGAGCGTCATTGCTTCCATCTGGTCGTGCGTGACGTAGACGAAGGTGCTGCCCGTTTCCACGTGCAGACGCTGCAGCTCGTAGCGCATCTCAAGGCGCAGCTTGGCGTCGAGGTTCGAGAGCGGCTCGTCCATGAAGAGGACGCTGGGTTCCGGCGCGAGCGTTCTTGCGATCGCGACGCGCTGCTGCTGACCGCCGGAAAGCTCGGCGGGGTAGCGGTCCATGAACATGCCGATCTTGACAATGCGGGACACTCTGCGGACCGCAAGGTCGACCTCTTCCTTGGTGAGCTTGCGCTTGGTGATAACCGGCTTGCCGTTCTTGAGAACGCGATGGTCCTTATCGAGCTCTTCGCCCTTCGCCTTGTGCGACGCGACTGCGTTCGCATGCTTTGCCTCCAGCTCCTTGATGAGCGCTGGCGCTTTGGACGTGTCGGTCTGCAGATCGTAGCCGAGCAGGGTCTTTGCGGTCATCATCGAGATCGAATACGTGTCGATCAGCTTGATGTACGCCTTTTTCTTGTCGACCGTGCCGTTCTTGTCGCGGCAGTCGTTGATGACGTCCGCAACGCCCTTCGGATCCTTTAAGATCTCGGCAAGGCGCGCATAGTTCTTGGCGGTGTAGTCGACGGTCTCCTTCGGCTCGTTGATGTTCTTGAGACCGAATGCGATGTTGTCGTACACGGTCATGTTGGGCCACAGTGCGTAGTTCTGGAACAGGAAGCCGACCTTGCGCTTGTTGGCAGGAACGTTGATGCCCGCGGCGCTGTCGAACACGACACGGTCCCCGATCGTGATGCGGCCTTCGGTGGGGGTCTCGAGACCCGCGATCATGCGGAGCGTCGTCGTCTTGCCGCAGCC
>DFEW01000005.1:0-17560 GCA_002369195.1 Christensenella sp. UBA3792 | reverse complement strand
CGCAGCCGGACGGACCGAGCAGCGTGACGAACGCGTTGTCCTCGATGACGAGATTCAGATTTTCGACGGCGTAGAATTTCTTCCAACGCTTCGTGATGTTTTCCAATACGATTTTCGGCATAATTAACCTCCGATGCCTTCATCTAAGCTTGCGCCCGTGATTTTGTTGACGACTGTGTTGAAGATCAGGATCGTGACGATCAGGATCAGGTTGATACCGCTCGAGAACGCGTACAGACCCATTTCATCGAAATAGTCGAGCGTCGTGGAGAGAATGTAGCCCTGCGTACAAAGCAGCAGGAACAGCGACAGCTCTCTCAAGCAGGTCATGAACGGCAGCATAAATCCGCTGATGATCGAGGATTTCTGGATCGGCACGATGATGCGGAACATGCGCTTGAACCACGGGATGTCCTGAATGATCGCCGCTTCTTCGATCTCGCCCGACAGCTGCAGCATGGAGTTCAGCGATGCACGGCTGGCAAACGGGATGTACTTGACGGTACCGACGATGATCAGCAGCCAGTAGGTATTGAACAGGTTGACGTACTTGTTCGAGAACAGGATGAAGAACGCGACGCCGACCGCGATCGACGGCATCAGGTACGGCAGGAACGCGACGTTGTTGACGTAGTTCGCCCACTTGCTGCGACGGTTCTTCGATACCGCGTAGCCGATCAGCGTGCCGATCGTGCCGGCCGTGAGCGCGCATGCGACGGAGACGAGCATCGTGCCGCCGTAAGCGTGCCAGATCGTCTTATTGTACAGCATGCCCTGCTGGCCGTACATACCGTTCTCGGTGACGTTCTCGGCGGTGATCCACCACTTGGTCGTCAGGTTCGCGACGTTGCCGGTGTAAAGGAAGCTGTAGTCGCCGGGGTTCGGTAGGAACGTTTCGAACGCGAACGAGATGATGGGGTAGATGCTCGTGAAGAACGTGATGACGATGAAGATCGCGCCGATTACGTACTTGCCGGTCTTGCCGAGGTTGAACCGCGAGATCTGACCGGACTTGCCCGTGACGGTCGTGTAGCTCTTGCGGCTCTTTAAGGTGAGCTGGTTTGCAAGCAGGATCGCGACGCCGAAGATCATCATGACGATCGCGAGGATCGACGCTTCACCGGTGCGCGAGCTGTTCAGCGAAATGTACTTCGTGGAAAGCGTTTCGAAGTTCAGGTAATGCGGGACCGGATAGCTGCCCATCGAGCTGCCGAAGACCAGCAGGACCGTCGAAAGGATCGCGGGCTTGATCATCGGGAGCGTAATGCGGAACATCGTCTTCCAGCGCGGCGTGTCGAGGATCGTCGCCGCCTCCTCAAGGTTTGCGTCCATGTTGCGGAAGATGCCGCCGATCAGGATATACGCAAACGGCGCATAGTGCAGACCGAGCACCACCGCCGAGGGGAACAGACCCTGGCACCACCATGCCGGCATCGTGATATGGAAGACCGACGCGAGCAGACCGTCCGCGCTGTGCGTGATGACGTTCGAGTAGAAGAGGTTCTTCCACACAACCGCGAGCGTCCATTGCGGCATGATGTACGGGAAGATGAAGATGGAGCTTAAATACTTGCGGAATTTCAGATTGGTTCTGGTAACCAAAAACGCAAAAACGCCGCCGAATACGATCGAGACAACGCAGGAGATGGTGGACAGCAGCAGCGTGTTGAGCAGCGGCGTCCACAGATTCGTCTTTGCGGTGCGCGAGGTGAACAGATCGACGTAGTTGACGAGCGTGTAGCCCTCCGTCTTGCCGGACAGGTTGGCGTCGATCGTGCCGGGATGGATCGTGATCGTATCCTTTGCGATCGCGACAATCGGCGCGACGGTCGTGACCGTCAGAATGAGACCGAGGACCAGCAGGATGATGTTTTGCGGTTTTGAGAAAAACGTTTTCAGCTTATTGAGCCGAATGCGCCGCTTCATGGCGCGTGTGGGTGCGGCTGTTTGCACGAATTCCTCCCTCTATTCCATCGGAGGCGCCCTAAGTGTTTAAGGCGCCTCCGATCATTGTCAGTCGTTACGATACTTATTCGGGCTTATACTTCGTCAGAAGCTCGATCCAGGAGCCGACGGTGAACGCAACGGATGCGCAGTATTCCGGATCCTCGATAACAAGCTTGCCCTGGTTGACCCACCAGTCATAGCCGCGGTCGTTCTTGCAGTCGAATTCGTTCTCGCCTGCCTCGTTGTAGCCGCCCTTGCTGTGACCGTACTTCTCTTCGGTGCCCGCCGCAACGGTCGGGTTGGAGGAGTAACCGCCCATATCCTTGCCCCATGCGGAGAAGCCGTCAACGGTGCAGGTGATGTACGCGATGAACGCGCAAGCGGTCCACGGAAGCGGGCTGTTGTCCGGAACGAACATGTAGTGGCAGTAGCCGTAGCCGCCGATGCCCTCGAAGCCATCCTGATACGCCGCAACCTTGATGTTGTTCTTGGAGACGGTGTCGGATTCCTCAACGGAACGAAGCTTGGAGTACACGAGCAGACCGAACTGATCGGTTGCGGAGGAGGAGACCAGCGTGTTGCAGATCGGGCCGTCATCCTCGACTGCCATGTAGCTTTCTACCCAGAGCTTGATCCAGGCGAGCGCGTATGCGCCGTTCTCGCCGAGACCGAGTTCCTTCGCGTCGCCTTCGAGAGACTCGATGACGGGCTTGAAGTATGCCTGCTTGTCAGCGTCGAGCTTGTCGAACGCATCCTTCAGATAAGCCGCGTACTTTTCCTGCGTGAGCATGAGCAGGAAGTTCTTGCCGACGATCTCGGAATCGATCGCCATGAACAGGCCGTGCTCGCCTTCCGCGACGAAGTCCCAGCAGTTTGTAAAGGTCTTGGAACCGGTGCAGTTGTACTCGAAGACCTTGTTCAGCGTCTGCAGCGGCAGATAGCCCTTGTACGCATCCGCGGTGGTGTTGTTCGCCTTCGCCCAGTCGAGCGGAATGAACGTATCGAGAATGCCGGTCTTGACCATCTTGCTCTCGATCTGATTGCCGTCCTGGATCAGGGTGACCGCGAAGGTGCCCTTATCCTTCAGGGAGTCGGCGGTCAGCTGATCGAAGATCTTGTTGTTCTTCGGCTGCTGCCATTCGAAGTTCAGCGTGTAGTTCGGATCGAGCGTCTGCAGATACTCAATGAACAGCGGAAGAGCGGACTTGCCGCGGCTGGAGTTGCCCACGCCGTAGAACGTTGCGCCGTTCGATTCTTCGATTGCCTTCTTGCAGAGCTCTTCGAGCGTCATGCCCTGTGCCTGCTGGATGACCTGCTTCACAGCAGAGTCCTTTTTGTCGGTGTTTGCAGACTGGTTGGTGCCGCAGGCGATCAGCCCGAGGACCATCACGAGTGCCAACATCAGAGCGACAAACTTTTTCATGATTTCCCTCCAATTGAATTTGTTCGCGGTTTACACCGCACGCATATTGTAACAGATTCTTTTGCGAGAATCAAGCGGACAAACGCGCAATCGTGAATGAATTTGAAAAAAAACATCGCGATTATGCGAAAAACTGTCCGATATGATGCATAATTCCCGCAAATGATCCGGCAAACGCCGCGAATTTCCGTGATTGTCATTTGACGTAAAATATGATATACTGAACAATAATCAAGCGGGATGACGCATCGAAGGATGCGCCGGAGGAACACGGTGAAGGCAAACGAAACGGCAATCTTCTGCGATCTGGACGGAACGCTGTTCGATCATACGGGCGCGGTCAGCGAACGGAACCGCAGCGCGATCCGCCGCTACGTCGAGGCGGGCGGGCTTTTTGCGATCGCGACGGGACGGTGTCCCGACAACATGTACGAATTTCTTGAGGGCGTTGCGATCAACGCGCCGAGCGTCGTTCTGAACGGCGCGGGCGTATGGGACGGCGAACAGAACCGCTATCTGTACACGCGCTTTGCCGACCGCGAGGCGATCGCGACTGTGCTGCGCTACTGCCGCGAACGCCATCCGCTGCTCGACCTGCAGATCTATACGCCGGAACATATCCTGTACGTTTCGCCGGAGGAGACGGTCAACCGTCCGTTCTGGGAACTGCATCGCACGAGCTGCTTTGTCAGCATCGAGGAGGCGGAGCGCTTGGCGTGGTTCAAGGCGCTGGTGTTCGGCGATCGGGAAACGCTGCGCGACGTCGAAGCGTTTCTGCTCGCGCAAAACCTTGCGGACCGGTTCGACCGCGTTTACGCGACCACGGATATCGTCCCCGGCTCCGAATACCTGGAGCTGCTTCCAAAAGGCGCGAACAAGGGCACCGCGCTGCATGCCTGCCGCGCGCTGGACTGTTACAAAAACCGCACGCTGATCGGCGTCGGCGACTACAACAACGACGTTGAACTGCTGATCGAGGCGGATATCGCCGCCTGCCCTGCGAACGCGAACGACGCGGTGCAGCGCATATCGGATGTGCATCTGCCTTCGAACAACGATCACGCGATCGCCGCGCTGATCGACCGGCTCGCGCAGCTGGAGCCGAAATCGGCGCTGCGGGACAACGCATAAGAAAGGAAGAACGGCTATGACGGAACGGGAACGCAATCTGATCGAAGCGCTTGCGAACGCCAAAGCGCCGAGCGGGTTTGAGGACGAGACGGTCGATATCATGCGCCGAGCGCTGTCCGACTGCTGCGACTTTTCGCGCGACGGACTGAACAATCTGTACATCCGGCGCCGCCGCAACAGCGGCGACAAGCCGGTGCTGATGCTCGACGCGCACAGCGACGAGGTCGGGTTCATGGTGCATTCGATCCGCGAGAACGGCACCCTGCGCATCGTGGGGCTCGGCGGATGGAACCGCGCGACGCTGCCCGGCGCCGGCGTGCTCGTCAGAAACCGGCACGGGGACTGGATCCCCGGCTGCATCGCGGCGAAGCCGCCGCACTTTATGAGCGCGGAGGAGAAGGCGCGCGGCGGCGCAGTCGAGTACCGCGATCTCGCGCTCGATATCGGCGCGACCTCCAAGGCGGAGGCGGAGGAGGCCTTCGGCATCCGCATCGGCGAACCGGTCGTTCCCGCGACGCGCTTTTCGGCGGATGCGAAGAACGGGCTGCTGTTCGGCAAGGCGTTCGACTGCCGCATCGGCTGTGCGGCGATGGCGGAGGTTCTGCGCACGGTCGCGGAGGAGGATCTGACCGTCGATGTGATCGGCTCGCTGTCGAGCCAGGAGGAGGTCGGCGAGCGCGGCGCGAAGGCGGCGGTCAACCGGATCCGTCCCGACATCGCGATCGTGTTCGAGGGGTGTCCAGCGGACGACACCTTTACCGAGCCGTATGCGATCCAGACGCGCCTGAAAGGCGGTCCGATGCTGCGGTTCATGGACGTTTCGGTCATCACAAACCCGCGTTATCAGCGCTTTGCGCTCGATCTTGCCGCGCGCGAGGGCATCGCGGCGCAGGCGTCGGTTCGCGAAGGCGGCGGCAACGACGCGGCGGTCATTCAGGCACTGGGCGGCGCGCCGGCCGTCGTGCTGGGCATTCCGGTGCGGTACATTCACACGCCGTCGTGCATCGCATCCGCATTCGACTATGACGAGACGGTGAAGCTGGCGCTCGCGATCATCCGCGCGCTCGACGCTTCGCAGATCGAACGCTTTTGACACACATCAGAACAGGAGGGATTTTGATATGAAGATCATCACGATCAGCCGCGAATTCGGTTCCGGCGGCAGAGAGATCGGCAAACGCATCGCGCAAAAACTCGGCTACGACTACTACGACAGCGAGATCATCGCGTCCGTCGCCCAAAAGAGCGGGCTCGACCCGCATTACGTGGAGAGCACGCTCGACAACCACGGCTGGCAGGACTTCGCGATCTCGTTCGGCGGTACGATCCATTCGGTTGAATACCTGCAGGCAAGCAAGATCGAACTGCTGGTGCAGCAGCGCAAGGTCATCGAGGGGATCGCCGCACTCGGCAAGGACTGCGTCATCATCGGACGCAACGCCGACGTGATCTTAAAGGACTATAACCCGTTCAACATCTTCGTCTGCGCAGACAGGGACGCAAAGCTCAAGCGCTGCCGCGAGCGCGCAAGGGAGGAGGAGCATCTCACCGACCGCGAGCTTCTGCGCAAGATGAAGGAAATCGACAAGGCGCGCGCCAGAACCCGCGACTTTCTTTCCGGCACCGAATGGGGGCAGCGCGAAGCGTACCACCTCGTGATCAATTCGAGCGACTGGGACATCAAGATCCTGTCCGACGCCGTCGCGGACTTTGCAGAACGCTGGTTCAACAGCAGAACATAACGAAAGTGCCTCCGCTGATTACGGAGGCATTCGTTTTTATTGCGCGCGTTTTTTGCGGCGCAGCCACAGCGTGCCGAGCAGGTACAGCAGGTACGCGCCGAGCGAGATCGAAACAAGATAGGCGAGGATCTCAACGCCGATGCCCGCGTGTTCGGCGATCGCGGAAAAGACCGGCTGCGTGGAGGGATAGAACGGCGTGATGTAAAACATGTTCGATTCGTAATGGATGTTGCGGATGAACACCCAATGGCTCAGCGCGTTGATTCCCTCCGCAACGGCCGCCATGCAGAGAAACAGCGCGAGCGCGGGCAAGAACCGCGGCTTTTTGCTGCGCCTCAGAAGATGCAGCGCGGCGGCCGCCTCGACGAGCATGACCGCGTGATACAGGAAGCTGTGCACGAACAGCAGGATCTGCGGGCGCATCATGTCCTGCGGGAACAGCATCGCGAAGATCGCACCGACCGGTGAGTACGTGCATAGAAACACGAGCACCGCCTCGCGCACGCGCCCCTTCAAAAACGGAACGAGCGCCGAGCAGTACATCGCCATGCTGCAAAGCTGCCACGGGAAAAACCACATCGACGGCGCTTCGTACACGTACCGCATGACGAACCACTGCTTCCATGCCTCGGCGACAAGCATGCAGACGCCGAGCCAAAAGAGCACCCGTTCAAGCGTCCGTTCGCGCGCGCGGCGCATCCATATAAACGACAGAACGACGGCAAGCACCGTGCCGAGCAGGATCGCAAAATGCACGAATCCGTAGGGGAGAGGGGTCACCGAAAAGGTCCAGTTCATCGCAAAGCTCCTTTCGCTGCAACCATTATACCACGTCGTTTCCAAAACGCAAACTTGACAGCGGCGCGTTTGGGGTGTAAAGTGGACGGACACGGAGGAACGAACGATGTCATTGGAACGCGCGACGGCATACCTCAAAACCAGAGGGCTTGAAACACATATCATCATTCCCGAACACAGCAGCGCAACAGTCGCGGAGGCGGCGGAAGCGCTCGGCTGCGAGCCGGGCATGATCGCAAAGACGCTGTCCTTTCTGCAGGGCGAACAGCCGGTGCTGATCCTTGCGGAGGGCACGGCGCGCATCGACAACGCCAAGTACAAGGCGCGCTTTTCCAAAAAGGCGAAGATGATCCCGCACGAGCAGGTCGAAGCGCTGATCGGACATGCGGTCGGCGGCGTCTGCCCGTTCGGCGTCAATGACGACGTGAAGATCTATCTGGACGAAAGCCTGAAACTGCACGAAACCGTCTATCCCGCCGCGGGCACGGACCATTCCGCGGTCCGGCTCACGATCCCCGAGCTCGAACACGCCTGCCCGACCGCCGAGTGGATCGACGTGTGCAAAACCGAATGAAAAGACCGCCAAAAGGCGGTTTTTTTCATTCCTCGAACAGGTGTCGGTATTTTTGAAAGAATTCGTAATAGATGCGGGTGTTCTCGAGCTCCCACCAGTTTTTGATGGTGACGGGCGAGGCGTCGAGGTCGTAGATGCGCGCGCCGGACATCGCCAGAAGAAACGGCGAATGCGTGGCGATGATAAACTGATTCCCGCAGTACCGCGCCATCCGCTCCAACAGCTTCATCAGCTCCAGCTGCGTTTTCGGCGACATGCTGTTCTCCGGTTCGTCCAGGCAGTACAGCGTGTCGTTTTGCAGCTTGTCCTCGAAATACTGCAGCGCCGTTTCGCCGTTGCTGTTCAGCTTGATCTCGGTTCCCGCATATTCCCGCAGAAACTTCCGCCGCGAGAGCGTTTTGCGGCGTGACTGCACCTGCAGCCGCAGCGCTTCGTAATCGTCCATGCTGCGCAGCACGACGTTTTCGCCGAACTTGATGCGCGCGTATTCCGCCTTGCCCTGTTCGACCGTTTCTCCGATCTCCGCATTGTTGCTGCGCACCGCGAGCATGTAATCAAATACGTCGTCGCTTGTGATGATGCGGCTGTCTTGCGGGATGCGGGCGGGGGTTCCGTCCTCCTCCATGCCGCATACATAGCCGCAGTTTTCCGCATATGTTTCGAACAGCTCGCTCGAATTGAACGGCGCGACGCGTCCGAGCCCGAGCTTAGCCGCAATGAGATTCAGCAGCGTGCTCTTGCCGGAGCCGTTGCCGCCGTACAGGATCGTGACGCGCGCGAAGCCGATCTCCTTGAGCTGCTTTTGACGGAAGATTTCGCACGGATAGATGTTGTCGATGTATCCGAAACACCCGCCGTTTTCCTGCATGCGGGCGGTGATCATGCGCTCCTCCCGATCGATCGGCAGCGTGAACGTTTCAAGATACATACCGATGCTCCTTCCTGCACTCAGCGATTGCGGTTGATCAGCGCTTTATAGTAGTCCACCGCGCCGGGCAGACTGTAGGTATCGAGATACTCGTTCAGCCCGTGCATGCCCTTCATTTGCGCGGGACCGTAGACGACGGGGGAGAAGCGCACGCAGGCGGAGCAGATCTTCTGATAATGGCGCGCGTCGGTGCCGCCGGTCATGACGTAGGGGATGCAGGGCAGTTGCGGGAACGCCTCGCCGATGACCTGCTCGACGAGCCGGTACGCCTCGCTGTGCGTGTCCACCGGTTCGCAGAAATCATAGGCGTCGATGATCTGCACGTCGAGATCGTACTTTTTTGCAAGCCGCTCGATCGCCGCGTTGCTCTCTTCCATGCCCTGATGCGGAATGTAGCGGAGGTTGAGCGTCAGCGTCGCCTCCTGCGGGAGCACGTTGCAGCCGTCGGAACCGGTCTGCATCGTCGGCGCGACCGTCGTGCGCAGCAGGGCGGCCGCCTGCGGCGAGATCGAGGGCATGAGCTTGACGAGCAGCGGCTTGAACAGCCAAAGATTGCCGAACAGCAGCCGCAGATAGAACGGTCCGTACGGCGCCATCGCCGCAAACATTTCCTTTGCCTGCCGGTTCATTTCGGACCGCATCGGACTGTGCTTCGAGAGCGCGGTGACGAACTTCGACAGCCGCACGATCGGTGAGTTTTTGGGCGGATAGCTCGAATGCCCGCCGTTCGATCTTGCCGAGATGCGCAGGTTTCCCTGTCCCTTTTCGAGCACGCCGATCATCGCGTAGTTGCCTTTGATGCCCGCCATCGGCTCGGTGACGATCGAGCCGCCTTCATCGTTGACGATGTACGGCTTTACGCCGCGGCGCTGCAGCTCCGCAACGAGCTTCGGACAGCCGTCGCCGCCGACCTCCTCGGTGTTGGAGGTCGAAAGCCATACGTCCTGTTCCGGCACATAGCCGTCTTTCAAGAGCTCCTCGACCGCCGTAAAGAACGCCATGACCGAGCACTTCGTGTCGGCGCTGCCGCGTCCCCAGATCTTGCCGTCCTCGATATCGCCCGAAAACGGCGGATGCTCCCATTGCCCTTCGGCGGGAACGACGTCCTGATGTCCCATCAGCACGAGCGGACGCGCGTCCGACCTGCCCTTCCAGTGAAAGAGCAGACTGCCGTCGATCTCGATCTTTTCGAGGTTCTGATGTACGAGCGGGAACAGCTCTTCCAAAAGCCGGTGGAACCCGAGAAACGTTTCGCGCCGGATCTCGCCCTTTTTCGAGACGGTTTCGTACTGCACCATCTTCGAGAGCGTTTCGGCATACGCCTGCTCGCGGACGGGATCGCGCTTCGGTTCCCATGCGGAAACCTTTTTCGGGGTCAGCAGCGTGCGCAGCACGGCGATCAGCACCAGAAGGATCAGCACGCCTAAAAGTCCGAGAACGATATACAGCGCGATCATACGCCGCCACCCGCCTTCTGCTGCCTGCGGAACGAGAGGAACGCAAGCCCGATCGCGAGCGCGCCGCTCGGAATGACCATCATGTTCGTCGACCCGATCAGCGACGGAACAAAGATGAACAGCAGCGACATGCACGCGAGCACGATCAGCGCAACCGTGCGGTTCATGCGGTAATACTTGCACGCCATCGCGCCGAACAGGGCGGGCACGACGTTTTCAAACGCGGGCTGCAGCACGGGCGACTGCAGAACCGGCTGCAGCGGGATCATCAGCAGCACGCCCGCCGCGAGCACGAGGATCGTGACGAGCGAGGACGTCGCGATCGAAAGCGTCGCGATAATCTCGTTCTCCGCGGTGCCGGACTTGACGCCGACGATATCGCGCGCGTTGATCGCGCAGGGGATCTTCATGTTGATAAGGTTGCCGGTCATGAACGCGAGGTAGCTTCCGCCCGCGCCGAGCATCGGCACATAGATGAGGTATTCGACGATCCCGCTCACCAGATAGACGAGTCCGACGCCGAGGAACGCCTTGACCGCCGCGCCGAGGTTCGGCATCGCGCCAAGATACAGCCCGATCGCAAACGGCGCCGCCAAAAGAAGCACGAGTACCAGAACCGTCAGCCATCTGCCGAGCTTGTGCGTTGCGTTCAGATACGCTTCATACTGTTTCGCTTTCTGTTCCATAGCGCGCCTCCTTATCCGATTTTGCCGAGGAAGATCGCGGCGCCCATCGCGATCAGCATGCTGCCCGCGATCGAAAAGCTGTCGATCCACTCCGCCTTTGCTTTCTCCTTCACGAGCAGAAAGCCTGCCATCGCAAGCGCGGACACGCAGGCGACCGCAAGCGGAAGCCAGCTGCCGGTGAAGGTGAACAGCCCGTTCGACGAAACGATCTGTCCGATGTAGCTTGCGATGTACGCGGTCACGAGACCGATGAACATCGCGGTCATCGCCGTGTCGCCGAACGCTTTCAGGTTCAGCTTTTTCTTTTTGCCGCCGGTTTCGACCGTCTCGGGCTTGGGCAGAACGAGCTTGGTCGAATACGCTTTGCCGTTGATGATCATCAGCAGCATGCCCCAGATGATGCAGAAGCTCATCAGCAGCGCGATCGTCGAAAAGCCGGATGCCGTCATCGCGGACGCGGACAGCTTTTCCATGCCGACCGCTTCCGCGGCCGCATCCGCGACCTGCGTTTCGTAATGCAGCGCGCCGATGACCGAAAGCCGCAGCCAAGGCCACGGCGTTCCGAGACTGCCGGACAGCGCGATCACGCCGAGCAGAATGCCGACGCTCGGTAGAATCGCGAACGTCGCGCTCGCGACGATCACGCGGCGCATCTTCGAAACGTCGATTCCGATCGCCTTGCCCGCGCGATAGGCGCGCACGGCGAAGATCATGCAGATGATCGCGACAAGCAGCACGATGCCGCCGCAGATCAGGTACATGAACGGGCTGTTGAGTTGTTGCAGCACTTCCATACCGATTCCTCCCGTTGCACATGTCCGTTTCCTATATAATATCACATTCCGCGCGGTTTGCAAGGCGTAAATCGCGACGCCGCAGCCGTGTAACATGCGGCAGAAAAAAACGGGGCAGGCAAGGCGCCTGTCCCGTTGTTTTAGGTGAGATCGAGCGTAAAGGCGACGCGTCCGCCGCCGGTGTAGAAGTGTTCGCGCGGGACGGTGCGCAGGAAGGTCTGCGTCCGTCCGTCCGCCTCAACGGTGATTTCGTAATCGCCGCAGAACAGCCGCGCGCTCGCAAGTCCCTCGGAGCCGGTGCGAAGGTCGGCGTCGGTGTGCCATTGACGGTGGATGAGATCGTACAGCGCGCGGTAGACCGGCTTTGGGTTCATGTCGTCGTCGATCACGCCGCCCGGCGCGCCGAGCCAGCGATGGTCGGTAAAGTCGAACCATGACAGCGCCTCGACGGCGGGTTCGCTGAACACGAGCGTGTAGAAATCGGAGGCGAAGTCCGCCTGCCACTGCGCCCATTCCGCGTTTTCGAAGAAGCGGTTGACCGTGCCGTCGCTGTCATACCGCAGCTCGCCGATCGGCGTTCCGCTGCAGATTGAGCATTCGGGGAAGTGGATCGGGAAGCCGTAGGTCGCGGCGCGCTCGATCACGCGCATCGTTTCTTCCTCGCTCCAAAGATCGCGCTGCATATGGCTCTGCATACCGATCACGTCGATGTCGACGCCCTCTTCGCGCAGCGTTTTCAAAAAGTCGAAGTATTCCTCTTTATGCACGTTCCAGTCGCCGTACAGCAGCGTCGCGTCCGGCTTGAACGCGCGCACCAGCTTCGTACCGAAGCGCATCATCTCGACCGGTCCGATGCGTCTGACCCAGCGCGACACCGGATTGTCGAACCGGTCGTTGACCGTCGTTTCGTTGGCAAGATCGAAAAAGTCGAAGTCGTTTCCGTAGGTCTGCATCAGGTGCGAGATGCGGCGCACGTACGCATCCTGCACGGTCTCGTCCGTCACCCAGTCGGGGCAGAGCTCGTGCCAGATCAGCGCATGCAGCTTCTTTTTAAGCCCGTTTTCGCTTGCCCAGCGCACGAGATTGCCGGTATACGGCTCCTTGTACTGCCCGCGCTGCGGCTCGTACCACTTCCAGTGAAACGGCACCATCGTGTAGTTGAACAGGTTTGTGAACAGCTCGGTAAAGCGCTGCTCCTGCGCGGGATCGCCGTAGGTGCCGTGCGCGTAGCAGACCGCGCCGAACAGGAACGCATGATTTTTCATGCGCACGCGCACGACGGCGTCCGGGAGCCGTTGACCGTCCCTTTGCACGAGAATGTCGACGTCCTTTTTGCGCACCTGTTCGATGCGCCGTCTTGCGTCGTTCAGAACCGAGTCGGAATAGCGAAGCATGGGAACCTCCGTTTGTGAAATCGTTTCCCCATTATTGTACCGCATCCGTCGAAACTGTCAAGATTCTCCTTGCCGTGCCGCGCGGGTAAACGATTGACATTGCTTTTCGTCTGTGCTACCATCGAACCGAAAGAAGGGAGAGGGGTATGCGCACAGCGGCACAGGTGATCGGGTATATCGCGGTCGCGGAGAACCTGCTGATTTACGTCAGCAATCGCCGCGGGCGCATTTTGCTGTTCAAGTTTATCTCGGACGCGCTGTGGTTTTTGAACTATCTGCTGATGGGCGGCTTTACCGGCGCGGCGCTCAACGCCGTTGCCATGACGCGCGAGGCGGTGTTCTCCGTGCGCGACCGGTACAAGTGGGCGGGCGCGAAGTGGATCCCCGCGCTGTTTCTTCTGCTGACATGGGTTTCGCCGGTGCTTGAATGGGTGCGCACGGGCGCGTTCACCTGGCAGCCGCTGCTTCCGGCGCTCGGCAGCATGATCTTCGTGATCGGCTTTTATGCGAGAAACACGAAGCTGACCAAAGTCAGCTCGCTGTTCGGCAACGCGCTGTGGCTGACCTATGCGGTGCTGCTGCACAACTGGGCGGGCATGGTCGGCAACATTCTCATGCTGATCTCCGCGCTCATCGGCATCGTGCGCGAGTATGTCGGGAAACCGAAGGAGGGCGAAGCATGAAGCCGAAAAAACGCCTGTCCGAAAAGCGCATCCGCCTGCTGGCGCTGCTCTCGAAGATCACCGATTTTCTGCTGCTCGGATTGATCGCTCTGGTCTGCTCGCTGCCGGTCATTACGCTCGGCGCGGCGGCCGCGGCGTTCTATACGGTCGGGCTTTCGCTGATCCGCAAAGAGGAACGCTCGCTCTATAAAACCTTTTTCTCCGTGTTCCGATCCGAGTTCCGCCACGTCACGCCGACGTGGCTTGTGCTGCTGCTGTGCGAGCTTCTGCTGGCCGCCAACGCGGTGTTCTACTTTATCATGGCGTCGAACGGTGCAATTTGGGCGCAGTTCGGTCTCGGCGTGTGTGCCGCCGGCGTGCTCGGACTGTCGTTTGCGGCGGGGTTCGTGTTCCCGATCCTCGCGAAGAACGACGATCTTTTGGGACGCGACGCGATCAAGGTCTCGTTCTATCTGGCGGGCAGACAATGGAAGTGGTGGACGCTCAAAACCGTTGTGCAGGCGGCGGTGTTCGTCGCGGTCTGGTTCGTGCCGTTTCTCGTCATTTTAGCGCCCGGCGTCCTGCTTTTTTCGAATTCGTTCTGCTACGACCGCGCATTCCGCGCACAATTTCCGAAAAAAACCGCATAATTGAGAAATACCATTTGACAGAACGGGACGGATTGCGTAAAATGTATGTAAAGAAAACGTTTACCCAAACGGAGCGTGACGGTATTTATGAAACGGAAACAGGGAATTGCATGGATGCTGCTGATCTGCCTGCTGTTCACATGGACCGGCGGATCGCTGCCGCTTTCGCGCGCGTCTGCGGACGGCGCGGAACCGCTTTCGGACGGGCTGCCGTCCGTCGCGCAGTCGACCTACGGTGCGTACCTTGCCGCGCACGGCGATCCGCAGGGAAACATGCCGGATGCGCGCATCGAGATCGCGGCGCAGGACGTGCGTGAAACCGACGCGTATGTGTCCGAATACATGGGCAGAAGCGGCGCGCTGTATTTCGATGTGCCGGGCGTCTCGTACTCATGGACGTTTTCCGCAGACAAGGCGGGCTACTACCGGCTTGCGCTGACCTACGCCGGTCTTGCCGCGAAGAACTACGATATCGCGGTCGACGTGCTGATCGACGGCGCGCTGCCGTACACGAACACGCAGGCGGTGAAGCTGCACCGGCTGTTCCTCGACGAAACGTATGCCGGCTTCGGCGAGAACGTATTTCAACAGAATATCAAGGGCGACGAGATCATGCCGTCGCTTACCGAACAATACGAATGGCAGACTCAGCTGCTGTACGATTCGCAGTCGGCGTACCCCGCGCCGCTGCTCTACTGGCTGGACGCGGGCGAGCATACGCTCACGCTGCGGCTCAAGGAGGAATCGTTTGCGCTGGCGTCCGCCGTTTTTTACAATCCCGAAGCGACGCCGACCTATGACGCGCTCATGGCGCAGCGTCCCGATGCGACCGATTCGAGCGGCGTTCTGCTTTGCTACGAGGCGGAGAAAGGGTATCTTAAGAACGACATCACGCTCTTTGCCACCTACGATACCGCGTACAGCCACGTAACGCCCGCAAGCGCCGAGAACATCCTCTACAACACAATCGGCAAGAACACCTGGAAGAAGATCGGACAGCAGATCACCTGGGAGATCGAAGCGCCGCAGGACGGGTACTATGAGCTTGCGTTCAAGGTCAAGCAGTACGACAAGAGCAACGCGTATGTGACCCGCGCGGTCACGGTCGACGGGGCGGAAATCTGCCGCGAGGCGAACGCGGTCAAGTTCGTTTATAAGACCGGCTGGTACGTGCAGCGACTCGAAACCGAAGCGGGCGAGCCGATCAGGGTTTATCTCACGAAGGGACGCCACGTGCTCGGCATGCAGGCGGTGCTCGACGAGGAGCTTGCCGAGGTGCTGCGCGGCGTGAACGGCACGATGGAACGGCTGCAGGGCTGGTACCGCGAGATCATCAAGATCACCGGCTTCAACGCGGACGCCGAGCGCATCACGATCGACGCGAACCGCGACTTCCACCTTGAAAAGAACGTGCCGGGACTGATGGACGGTCTTCGGCAGTGCAAGGATGAGCTTGACGGCTATTATACGCGCATCGACGAGATCTCGGGCATTTCGACCGCGAGCGCGTCGATCCTCTCGGAAACCTCGTCGCTGCTCCAGAAGCTGATCAAGCGACCGAAACGCATCGTGCCGCAGATCGAGACGCTGCGCGCCGACATTTCGAGTCTCGCAACGTGGACGATCGACATGCAGACCCAGCCGCTGCAGATGGATAAGTTTTACATATTCTCGCCGGATGTGCCGACGCCGAAGCTCGACAGCAGCTTCTTCGGACAGCTCTGGTACCGGCTGCAGATGTTCTTCCATTCGTTCTCCGGATCGACGACCGCGGTCGCCGGAACGGTTGAGACCGCCGAGGACGCCGATTCGATCCGCGTGTGGATCTCCACCGCCGACATCACGACGACCGGCGCATCGTCCGGACGCGATCAGGCGATCATCCTCAAGCGGCTGATCGACGAATCCTTTACCGCGCAGACCGGCATTTCCGTCGAAGTCAGTCTTGTTTCCGGTTCGGACACGCTCGTGCAGGCGGTTCTTGCCGGCGAGGGACCGGACGTTGCGCTGTTCACCTCCACCGACACGCCGGTCAACCTCGCGATGCGCGGCGCGGTGCTCGACCTGTCCGGCTTTGACGGCTTCGCCGAGACGTGCAAACAGTTCACCGAAAGCGCCGTCACGCCGTTTTGGTATCAGGGCGGCTGCTACGCGTTCCCGGAGACGCAGAACTTCAACGTTCTGTTCTACCGCACCGACATCTACCGCGAACTCGGTCTCGAACCGCCCAAGACCTGGGAGGAGTTCTACGAACAGATCATCTACCTTTCCAACAACAACTACATGGTCGGCGTGCCGCAGAATCAGAACATCTTCGAAACGTTCCTGTATCAATCCGGCAGCAAGTTCTATACCGACGATTTCACGGCATCCACGTTTGACACCGAAGCGGCGCTGAACGCGTTCGGGAGCTGGACGGGGCTGTACACCAAGTACAGTCTGTCGCTGATCTTCGACTTCTTCAACCGCTTCAGAAGCGGCGAGATCGCGCTCGCGATCGAACCGTACAACCAGGTCAACTATCTGTATTCGGCGGCGCCCGAGCTCGACGGGCTTTGGGACATTGCGGTGCTTCCCGAAACGGTGCGCGCGGACGGAACGCGAAGCGGCGTGGTCACCTGTTCGTCCACCGGCTGCATCGCCCTCAAGGGCACGGCACATCCGGAGGAGGCATACCGCTTCCTGTCGTGGTGGGTCAGCGCAAAGACGCAGGGCGATTTCGGCACGCAGGTCGAGCAGACGCTCGGCGTGGCGGCGCGCTACGGCACGGCGAACCTCGAAGCGTTCGAGCGCATCCCGTGGAGTACGGAGCAGGCGGCGATCATCCGCGAGCAGCGCGCAAAGACCGTCGCGGTCGAGCAGATCCCCGGCAACTACTACATCGCCAGAAACCTTGCGTTCGCGTTCCGCGCGGTGGTGTACAACAAGGCGAATCTTCGCGAGACGCTCTACAAGTACAACATCGAGATCAACAAGGAACTCGCGCGCAAGCAGAAAGAATTCAGCTATCGGTAAAGGAGGACGCATGGAATCCGCAAGCTTAGAACCGAAACCGATCAGACGCGGCAAGCTCAAAAAGCAGCTTCCGAGCGTGCTCTTTCTGACGCCGTTTACTGTCTTTTTCCTGATGTTCACGATCGTGCCGATCCTTGCCGCGATCGTGCTGAGCTTCACGTACTTCAACATGGTCAGCGCGCCGACGTTCGTGGGCTTCGACAACTACATCCGCCTGTTCTTCAACGACGACGTGTTTCTGATCGCGCTGAAAAACACGGCGATCTTCGCAATGATCACCGGACCGATCAGCTACGTGCTGTCGTTCTTTGTTGCATGGCTGATCAACGAGTTCAACCGCACGGTCCGCACGATCCTCA
>DFEW01000043.1:10351-22031 GCA_002369195.1 Christensenella sp. UBA3792 | reverse complement strand
GACGACCCCGGCAGCCCGCAGAAGACCCCCCTCATCAGTCACCTGACGTCGACAGCTTCTCCACCCTGAAGGGGGAGAAGCCATGAAGTGCACGAGCCCAAAAGCAACAAAACGCCGGAGAACCGGCGTTTTATATTTCGCTCAATCGAGCAGCTTTTCGATCTGCGGCATCGCCGCCTCGGCGCATTCGCGGCCGATGGCGATCGCGCGTTCCGCGCCGGTCGTGGAGACGAGCCCCATGAAGGACACATCCGGCTTGATGCGCACGTCGACGGGATCGTTGCGCAGGCGACCCATCGCCTTTTGCATCAGGTCAAACGCGCGCAGCACCGTCGCATGCGCGGTCGGTGCCTTGCCCGGCTGAATGACGAACGGGCTCTTGATCGACAGATCGACCGCGATGACCGCATCCGCGCCGTGTTCGCGCAAGACCTCCACGGGCAGCTCCTGCAGCGTGCCGCCGTCGATGTACCAATGCCCCTGCACGTATGCGGGCGTAAAGACGCCGGGCACCGCCATGCTGGCGCGCGCCGCCTCATGCAGCTTGCAATGGTCGAAGATATGGTATTCGGCGCTTTCGAGGTCGGTTGCGCCGATGAAGCACGGGATGCGCGTATCCTCGATCATCAGTCCGTGCGACAGGGTGCTGATGATTTCCTCGACCTTGCCGCCCGAAAGGACGCCGCCGCGCGTGATGATCGTCGGGTCGATGATGTCCTTCGGCATCAGCGTCACGAGATACTGCTCGAGCAGTTTGAGATCGGTGCCTGCCGCGTAGATCGCCGCGACCAGCGCGCCTGCGCTGCAGCCGGAAATCATGTCGATCGGAACGTTGTGTTCCTCCAATACCTGCAGGACGCCGATGTGCGCCATGCCTCTGCCGCCGCCCGCGCCGAGCGCGAGACCGATTTTCTTCCGTTCACCCATGTTGAGACTCCGTTTCTTTGCGGGACTTTGCCGCCCGCTTGCTGCATTATAACAGACGCGGACGGCAAACGCAAGCGCTTAAGGCGTTTCGTCGTACGGAGCGGGCGTCGGCTCAGGCGTTTTCTCCTTCTCCAGTATGTACAGATCGACGTCGTGCTGCACAATATGGATCGTATGATTCTCCCGATCGTATCGAAGCGTCATGTCGCCCCAGGTAGCGGTATAGTAACCGGTGTCGTATTTCGGATGCAGGAAGAACTGCACTTCTTTGCCGATTCTGTACAACCGTATCGCATCGCCGTCGATCAGGTATTCGCGAGTCTCCCAGCGCGGTACTATCTTATCGTAGCTCAGCTGCTCGTTCACCAGCCGCCACTCCACTTCGTCCGCGGATGAGGAGAACGTCATCTCGATATACGGATACTTCGTTGCCCATTTGCCGCCCGTCGGCAGCCAGTGACCGTCCAGCTCCGACAGGGGGATCTCGGTGAGCCCCTCGGGCGGGATCGCATCGCCGTTTTCATCGGTCCGACGGCAAAAGACCATCCGCGTCATGGACAGATCGTCGTCTTCTATATGGAGCTGATCCATGTCAACCATGCGGAGCGTTCCGGATACCGTGTCGAAGCCAAAGCACGAGAACATCCCGAACACATCTCTTCTGCCGTTGAGTTGGACCGTGTAAAGCCATGAGGTGGAGTTAAGATATCCTTCCTTCTGTTCCGTCACGCCGTCATGCTGCGCTTCGAGCGTCGCATAGCCGATCGCGTTCACGCGAAGCGTCATCGTCCAGCCCTCGGCGTAGAGCTGTCCGTCGATGCCGTCCCAGGTGCCGCAGATCGTCCAGCGGTCGAGCGGCTCCGTCACGCCGGGTACGGGCGAGAACACGAGCGCCGGTTCGGCGCCGGTCGGCGTCTGACCGTCATATAGCACGGAAAGCCGCAGTTCGCCGGTCTGGGCGTCCCGACCGCCGGTCAAAACGGCGTTATCGGCTGCGAAGGAGAGGATCGAATCGGCAGCGGTATATACATGCGCGTTCGGATCGGCTTTTCCGCAAAGGCGCACCGCGCAGCGCGCGTCGGTTCTACCGACCGTCAGATGACCGGACAGGGCGGACAGATCGAAGACGGCAAAACCGGTTTCGACGCGGTCAAGCGCCCATACGCCGCAGAACGCGTCCGTCTCGGCGATTGCAGGCGCGGCGGGGACGGAGGAGAACATGTCGGCGCGCGCATCGAGATCGCGATAGAACACTGTGCAGACAAAATCGGGCCGCATCACGAGCAGCGCATCGGCGGACAGATCGCGCGCAAGCAGCAGCGTTTCGCTTTCCGACGTTAGATACAGACCGCCGTCCTGTTCGGTTACGGCATATGTTTTCGCGCCGCCGTCGTCGCTTTGAAGGCCGGTGACCGTCGCCGTGCCGTTCCGATCGATCACGAGCGTGGAGGGCTTGCCGCCTTCGCCGTCGTCGGAGGTCCACTCGCCTTCGAGCGAATCGGGATCGTACGGATGCTCCGGCAGCTCGATCGGATCGGGCGCGTCGGCGGGAACGGTCGGTTCCAGTTCGTCGTAGGGCAGCGCGGAAGCGGCGGCGGTGGGAGGCGTGTCGATCGCATCGGCGGGTTTTCTGCTGCCGCCGTCGCGAAGGAACGGCAGTACAACGACGATCAGAAGCGCGGCTGCCGCGGCGGCACCTGCGCCGACGGAAAGGACCGTCACGAGAATGCGGCGCGCGCGCTCGCGCATCGGCGAGGGCGTCCGGCTTTCCGTCTCCGGCTCGGCTTCAAACGGCTCGGACGGCGCGGCGGAACGCTTCGCGTGCGAACCGCCGTTGAGCGCGGCAAGGAACCGGCGGCGCGATTCGTCGGGAACCGGCACGAACGACGTTTCGAGCTGCATTCTGCGCCCCTGCGCCTCGGCGTCCAGCTGCACGGCTTCGCGCAGCAGAGCTTCAAATTCACGCTTTTTCATCGGCATCCTCCTTACACAGTTCCAGCACGGCCTTGCGCGCCCGCATCAGATAGACCCGGACGGAGTTCTTTCGCACACCGAGCAGCTTCGCGATCTCGCGATCGTTCAAATCAAGCAGATACTTATAGCGCAGGACCTCCTTGTACGCATCCGGCAGACGCGTGAACGCGGCGAGCACCTGTTCGAGCGTCAGCGTGCGGATCGTCTTTTCCTCGACCGAGACGTCGTCTCCGTCGAGCAGATCGTCCTGCGGGAGTTCGGTAAACCGCCGCCTGTCGCGCAGACGGTTCAGCGCGGTGCGCTTCACGGCAGTCAGCAGATAGAACGGACGCGCGTCCGGCGCGAGATCGCGAACGGTGTCGATGCGGCGCATACACTTGATAAACGTATCCTGCACCGCGTCCTCCGCTTCCGACTCGTCGTGCAGAATCCCCATCGCCGTCACCTTCATGCGGTGATAGGTTTCGTCGAACAGCTCGGTCAGAAGGATCGCGTCCGCTTCGCTGTCGGTCAGCGCAAGCAATAGAATCATAACCTTCAGATACCCTTTCCCTCAGTTCTTCATCATAGAGACACACGAAACGGCAAAAGTGTTACAGGGGGTTTTGGAAAAAATTCCAAAAAGTGCAAAAAAAGATCCCGAAACGGGTTCGGGATCGAAAGGGACGGCATTTACTGCCAAAGATCGGCATGTTCGGAGAGATATTTCGCTTCCGCGCCGCCGAGCCAGACCTTCAAAGCGGAGGTCGCGTTCTCGTTGCGCACCGCGCTGCTGCCGGACGGCGGCTCGAGCACGGTCAGCCCGAAGGGATTGTCGAGCGAAACGCGGATCCAGTTCGCGGCTTCGAGGTTGGCGATGACCGTTTCGTCCTTCAAAACGGCGATGCAGGCGGGCGCGGCGAGCGTCGCGGGATCGTATGCCGCCTCGGTCTTTTCGGTTACGTCCGTGAAGCTCGGCTGGTAGCCGGTGTTCGCCTGATAGTAGGCGAGCAGGGTCTTGATCGACGCGTCGTCATATGCGAGCACGAAGGTCGGGTTCTCGGGCGTCTTGGGAACCTGCGAGGAACCGCAGCAGCTCAGCCCGCAGGAGCAGCCGACCGTTGCAAACAGAAATACGGCGATCAAAAGGATCGAACAAATCTTTTTCATAGGGGTCTCCTTATCGGATAGTCGATTCATATTAGCACACTTTCGATCCGTTCACAAGCCCAAAAATGAAAAAATTCTGCGAATCGGCGGGCATGTGCCGCAGATGCTTGCAATTTGCTGTAAAATCTGATATATTTTCTACGTTATATGTTTATACGGTATACGGAGGAACGCTTATGCAAATCATCGTCGTCGGCTGCGGGAAAATGGGACAGTCTATTGCGGTACAGCTTGTCGAGGAAGGACACCGGGTGACGATCGTGGATCAGAGCGAGTCGGTCATCGAGCAGATCAGCAACACGCAGGACGTGATCGGCTATGTCGGCAACGGCGCCGTCTTTTCGGTGCTCGAATCGGCGGGCGCGAAGGACGCGGACCTGATGCTGGCGCTGACCGAGAGCGACGAGCTGAACCTGCTTTCTTGCCTGATCGCGCACAAGATCGGCGCAAAGCACACCGTCGCGCGCGTCAGAAACCCCGAATACGCGGCACATATGTACCAGATTTCCGACGATCTCGGTCTTTCGATGACGGTCAATCCCGACAAGCAGGCGGCGGAGGAGATTGCGCGGATCCTGCGCTTCCCCGCGGCGATGCACGTGGAGCTGTTCGCGAACGGACGCGTGGAGCTCGTCTCGGCGCGGCTGCCCGAGAAGAGCATTCTGAACGGCGTTCCGCTGTACGAGCTGCCGCAGAAGCTCGGCGGCAAGGTGCTGATCTGCGCGGTCGAGCGAAACGGAACGTACACGATCCCCGGCGGCTCGTTCGTGCTGCAGGGCAGCGATACGCTGTACCTGACCGGCGCGCCGCGCGAGGTCGCAAAGACGCTGCGCAAGGCGGGCGTGCTCGCGAACCCGGTCCGCTCGGTCATCATCGGCGGCGGCGGACGCATCAGCTACTATCTCGCGCAGGAGCTTTTGAAGAGCAATATTACGGTCAAGATCATCGAGCGCAGCCACGAGCGCGCCCGCGCGATGGCGGAGCAGCTGCCCGACGCGGTCGTTCTGAACGGCGACGTGACCGACCATGAACTGCTGCAGGAGGAGGGCATCGAATCGACCGACGCGTTCGTCGCGCTGACCGGTCTCGACGAGGGCAACATCCTCTCCGCACTGTACGCCAAGCGCCGCAGAGTGTCGAAGGTCATCGCCAAGGTCAACAACGATTCGCTCGAAACGCTCGTCAAGGACGTCGCGCTCGAATCGGTCATTTCGCCCAAGCGCGTCGCGACCAACCGCATCCTGCGCTACGTTCGCTCGCGCGAGGCGGGCGCGGAACAGGGCGAGATCCGCGGGCTCTATAAGATCGCGGACGGCTCGATCGAGGTGCTCGAGTTCGTGGCGAATCCGGAGAACCGGAATCTGCTCGACATTCCGCTGAAGGATCTGAAAACGAAAAAGCATATCCTGATCGCCTGCATCGTGCGAAACGGCAAGGCGATCATCCCCGGCGGCATGGACTGCATCCAGGCGGGCGATACCGTGATGGTCGTGACGGAGCAGCGGCTCATGAACGACCTCGGCGACATTATGGAGGAAGCCAAATGAACCGGCGCATGGTCGTATTCCTGCTGAGCCGCATCCTGTTCGCGGAAGCGATTCTGATGCTGCCGTCGGTCATCGTCGGGCTCATCTACCGCGAAGCGATCACATGGTGCTTTCTGCCCGCGATCGGCGCGCTGCTGCTGCTGAGCCTATTCGGACTCAAAAAGCCGAAGAACACGGCGATCTACGCGCGCGAGGGATTCCTCGTCGTCGCGGCGGCGTGGGTTTTGATGTCGCTGTTCGGCGCGGTGCCGTTTTGGCTGTCCGGCGAGTTTGACTCGATCTGGGACTGCATTTTCGAGATCGTTTCCGGCTTTACCACGACCGGCGCGTCGATCCTGAGCTCCGTCGAGCAGCTTCCGCACTGCATCCTCTTCTGGAGAAGCTTTTCGCATTGGATCGGCGGCATGGGCGTTCTGGTGTTCGTGCTTGCGGTCATGCCGATGGGTGAGGAGCGCTCGATGCACCTGATGCGCGCCGAGGTGCCCGGACCCGTCGTCGGCAAGCTCGTGCCGCGCATGCGCGATACCGCGAAGATCCTGTACACGGTCTATGCGGCGATGACGCTGCTGCTGGTCATTCTGCTGGTTGCGGGCGGCATGCCGCTGTTCGATTCCGTCTGCCACGCGTTCGGCGCGGCGGGCACGGGCGGATTCGCAATCAAAAATACGGGAATTGCGTACTATAACAGCGCGTATATCGATATCGTGCTTTCGGTCTTCATGCTGCTGTTCGGGGTCAATTTCAGTCTGTATCATCTGATTCTGATCGGAAGGATCAAAAATGCGATCCGCTCCGAGGAACTGCATGTATACATCGGCATCGTCGCCGCAACGGTCGCAATGATCGCGGTCAATACCCTTTCGATCTACCAAAACGTCGGGCTTACGCTGCGAAACGCATTCTTCCAGGTTTCTTCGATCATCACGACCACCGGCTATTCGACGGTCGATTTCAATCGGTGGCCGGCGTTTTCCCGGATGATCCTCCTGCTTCTGATGATGATCGGCGCATGCGCGGGATCGACCGGCGGCGCGATGAAAGTCAGCCGCGTCGTGATCCTGTTCAAAGGCGTACGGCAGGAGGTGCGCCGTTTGCTGCATCCGCGCGCCGTCACCGTCGTGCGCATGGAGGGGCATACGGTGAACAGCGGGCTGCTGCGCGCGACGCTGATCTTTTTCGTGATGTACATTGCCTGCCTCGCGATCGGCACGCTGCTGCTGTCGCTCGGCGAACCGGATTTTGAAACGAACTTTACCGCCGCGGTCGCGTGCCTCGGCAACATCGGACCCGGCTTTGCAAAGGTCGGAGCGACCGGCAATTACGGGTTCTATTCCGGCGCGTCGAAGGTGCTGCTGTCGCTCGAAATGCTGGCGGGGCGGCTGGAACTGTTCCCGATCATCATTCTGTTCAGCCCGGCGACCTACCGGCGCGTGGGAAAATAATGAAAAACGGATCGCCCTTTCGGACGATCCTTTTTTCTATTCGGATTAAAACAGCTTATCGAGAGAACCGTGCTCCGTAACCGCAAACAATTCGCACGTTTCGGACAGCGGCTCGTCGGGATTCGGCGACGCGCTCGTCTTGCCGTTTTCCCGAATGGCAACGATATTCAGACGGTACCTGTCGCGCAGCCTGAGCTCGCGAAGCGTTTTGCCGATCCAATCCTTTTTCGGCTTCAGACTGCATACGCACAGCTCGCTGCCGAGGTCGAAGAATTCAATGAAATCGGAGGACAGCAGGCGGCGCGCGGTCGCCTCCGCGCTTTCTTTTTCCGGGTAGACGATCTCATCCGCGCCGACCCGCCGCAGAATATCGCCCATGCGCAGAGAAGCCGCCTTTGCGATCACATGCGGGATGCCCATCTCCTTTGCAACCATGACGCACATGATGCTGGATTCGAGACTGCTGCCCATCGATACCACGACCGTATCGACGTCGTTCAGCCCGAGGTTGCGGATCGCGCCCGGCTCGTTCAGATCCGCTTTGACGGCGCAGCTTACCATAGGGGCAAAGCGCTGGATGATTTCTTCATCATCGTCGGCGACCAGCACGTCCGCACCCTGCCGGCAGAGCGCATCGGCTAAAAACTGTCCGTATCTGCCGAGCCCCAGTACAGCAATCGATTTTTTCATAACAGCCTCCTTGTGTTTATCCGACGAAATAGTGTCCGGCAGCAAACCGGATGTCATTTTTGCCCGATGACTGCCGAAGGAAGAACAGCGCGAGAGAAATCGGACCGATTCTTCCGAGATACATGCAGACGATGATCAGCCATCTGCCGAACACGGTCAGCTGCGGCGTCAGCCCGCGCGACAGTCCGACGGTCGCCGTTGCGCTGAACACCTCATACACGGCGTCCTGCAGCGGTACGCGATCGACCGAAACGAGCAGGACGATCGAGAACAGCGACAGAAGAAAGCTGAACGCGAGGATCGCCACCGCTTTTTTGACAAGATCTTCGGACACGCGCCTGCGGAACACGACGGTTTCCGATCTGTGACGCACGAACGAGAACGCTTCCAGCAGCAGCACGGCGACGGTGACCGTCTTCACGCCGCCAGCGGTGCCCATCGGAGAACCGCCGATGAACATCAGCGCGCTTCCGAGCAGCACGGAACCGTCGGTCAATCCGGATTGCGGAACGGAAGCGAAGCCCGCCGTGCGGTATGTGACGGACTGGAACAACGCATTCAGGACCTTAAGACCGGGGGACATTTGACCGAGCGTTTGCGGATTGCGCGATTCCAGCAGCAGCGTTGCGGCGGCGCCGAACAGGATCAGCACGGCGGTCGCGCAGAAGACGAGCTTGCTGTGCTCGCCGAGATGCCGGAAATACCAGCGGACACCGTAACGGTGCCGGATCGACTCGTGCGCCTTCGACATCGAATCGAACCAGACGATGTAGCCGAGACCGCCGACGACGATCAGCAGCATCGTCACGGTCAGGACATATGCGCTTTGCTGATACGGGATCAGACTGTCCGGTCCGAGCAGGTCGAGCCCCGCGTTGCAGAATGCGGAGATCGAATGAAATACCGCATACCAGATCCCGCGGACCGGTCCGAACTGCGGAACGAACGCGAAGGCATAGAGCAGCGCGCCGATCCCTTCCATCGCGAATACGCCGAGCACGACCCTGCGCAGAAAACGCAGTACGTCGTGCAGAGAATCGAGATCAAACGCGTCGCGCAAAAGCACGCGGTCGCGGATGCTGAACGATTTACGCAGCATCAGCAAAAGCGACGACGAGACGGCGACGATGCCGAGCCCGCCTGCCTGGATCAGAACGAGAATGACGATCTTGCCGAACAGGGACCAGTACGCGTACGTGTCGACGACGACGAGACCGGTCACGCAGACCGAGGTCGTTGCCGTAAACAGCGCGGTCAGAAACGGAGCGCGCTGTCCGCTCGCCGTTGCGAACGGCAGCGATAACAGACCTGTTCCGAGCAGGATCAGCAACAGGAATCCAAGCGGTATGATCTGTGTGGAGGACAGCCCTCGTCTTTGCATACGCATTCCCTTTCCGGCGACGAAGAAATCATAATAAGATATTATATCTTTTTCGCGGCGGTTTTGCAAGACTGTATGCGCAAACGCCGCATGCGGTTATCGCAGCAGCGCTCTGAGCGATTCGGCCTCCGACACGGTCAGGGGTTTATCGGAGATCATGCGGTAGAGGTATTGAAAGATCGCGTCAAACGGCGGCTCGCCCGAAAGCTCGACGTGCCGGTCCATCCAATAGGCGATCGCCATCGAGTCGGACGGGTTCAGAAACGTCACCGGCTGCACATCCGCAAGCAGCTCGCGCAGCGAGCGCAGGGTCACATCCGTTTCCGATTCGATCGAGAACGTTCCGACCGGCGCTGGCGCGGGCTTTTGCGCTTTTTTGCGGTACGGACGGATATCGCGCGGGTCGGGACCGTATTCGGCGAGCAGCTCGCGATAGAGCCGGTAGCAGGCGAGCGCGTCGCACAGCGCGTCGTGGTGGTTGTCCAGCGGAATGTCGAACGCCGCGCAGAGCGTGTCGAGCCGATAGGAGCCGTACGTTTCGCGCGCAAAGCGCCGCCGCGCCATCTGCACGGTGCAGGCGTAGGTAAACTCCGGCGCAGGGATGCCGTATCGTTCGCAGACGGCGGTGACGGCGCCGAGGTCGAACGCCGCGTTGTGCGCGACGGTCACGCTGCCGGAAAAGTACCCTGCGATGCGCGGCCAGACCTGCGAAAACGTCGGCGCGTTCGATACGTCCGCGGGCGTGATGCCGTGGATGCGGATGTTCCATTCGTCGAAGTACGTTTCGGGATCGACGAGGATCGATTCGGTTTTGATAATGTCGCCCGCTTCGGCGACGACCAGCCCGATCTGGCAGACGGACGGGACCTTGCCGTTCGGGGTTTCGACGTCGAGCGCGACGATGCGATTATATTGCTGTTCCATGCATCCAGTATAGCAAAGGCGCGGCGGCTTCGCAACGTGAATTTGCAGAATTCGCGGGCGATTCGCTTGCCATCGGGCGGCAATTGTGATATACATTTAAGTAAGAGTATGATAGGAGTTCTATAGATTCCGATGGAGAAAAACAAGAAGAAAGGACCGGGCATCAAGTACCTGAAGCCGTGTATCAAAGGGTACGTGCTGCCGTCGGCTCTGACGCCGGTCCTGATGGTCTTTGAGGTCGCGCTCGAGACGCTGATCCCGCTTCTGATGGCGGCGCTCGTCGACGGCGGTCTGTATCACAAGGACGAGTATCAGCTGCAAAGCTTCCTTTCGCGGTTCCCGCACGAGAACAGCTTCCAGTTCGTGCTGTGGGCGGGCGGACTGATGGTGCTCGCCGCGCTCCTGTCGCTGACCTGCGGCGCGTTCGGCGCGCGCACGTCGGCGGTCGCGTCGATGGGATTCGCGAAGAACCTGCGCGAACGGATCTTCGACAAGATCCTGCGGTTCTCGTTCAAAAACACCGACCGGTTCCAGACCTCGTCGCTCGTCATCCGCGCGACGACGGACGTGAACAGCATGCAGAACACGTACCAGATGTTCCTGCGCATGATGTTCCGCGCGCCGTTCCAGATGGTCTTTGCGTCGATCATGGCGTTCCGCATCAGCGCGCGGCTGTCGCTGGTGTTTGTGGTCGCACTGCCGCTCGTCATGACGCCGATGCTGCTGTTCATGTTCGTCGGACGCAAGCGCTTCCGGCTGATGTTCAAAAAGCTCGACGCGATGAACGGCGCGGTGCAGGAGAACCTGATCGGAACGCGCGTGGTCAAGTCCTTCGTGCGCGGCGATTACGAAAACGCAAAGTTTCAGTCGAGCGCGGACGATCTGATGCGCACGCAGATCTATGCGCAAAAGCTCTTTGCGCTCGCGAATCCGATCCAGCTCGGCATCATGTGGGGCGCGACCCTGCTGCTGTGGCTGTGGGGCGGCAAGCTCGTCACGGCGCCGGGCAGCACGCTCGGCATCGGCGACCTGACCGCGCTGATCGGCTACTCGACGCAGGTCATCGGCGCGCTGCAGATGGTATCGATGTTCCCGATGCTGCTTTCGAGAACGCGCGCATCGCTCGACCGCATCAACGAGGTCTTTGAGGAAAAAATCGACATCGATTCGCCCGAAAGCGACCTTGTCGTCGAGAACGGCGGCATCGAGTTCGACCACGTCGATTTCTCGTACTCCGGCAATCCGGACGTTCTGAACCTCAAGGACATCAATCTGAACATTCTGCCGGGGCAGACCGTCGGCGTGATCGGCGGCACGGGCGAGGGCAAGTCGACGCTCGTGCAGATGATCCCGCGCCTCTATGACGTGCTTTCCGGCGCGGTGCGCGTATCCGGTCACGACGTGCGCGAATACGGGCTTCGGGCGCTGCGCGACGGCGTTTCGATGGTTCTGCAGAAGAACCTGCTGTTCTCAGGCAGCATCCGCGACAACATGCGCTGGGGCAATCCGGACGCGACGGACGAACAGATCCGCGAAGCGTGCAGACTCGCCTGCGCAGACGAGTTTGTCACCGCGTTCCCCGACGGGTACGACACCGACCTCGGGCAGGGCGGCTGCAACGTGTCCGGCGGGCAGAAGCAGCGGCT
>DFEW01000043.1:8649-10242 GCA_002369195.1 Christensenella sp. UBA3792 | reverse complement strand
CTTGACGACTCGACGAGCGCGGTCGACACCGCGACCGAGGCGCGGATCCGCGAAGGGCTCGGCTCGCTCACCGATATGACGAAGATCATCATCGCGCAGCGCGTCAGCTCGATCATGAACGCGGATCAGATCGTGGTCATGGAGCGCGGCACGATTTCCGACGTCGGCACGCATGCGGAGCTGATGGAGCGGAGTCTCATCTACCGCGAGGTCTATGAATCGCAGGTCAGAGAGGAGGCGAACGCGTAATGCCGCCGAGAGGAAGTTCCTTCAACAGCAAAATGGGCGGCCGCCGCGCCGAGCGTCCGCTGAAAACGCTCCTTCGCCTGTTCCGCTATTTCAAACACTGCACCGGGATCCTGACCGTCGCGATCCTTTCGATTCTCGCGTATTCGCTCGCATCGAACTTTGCGGTCTACAAAACGCAGGAGCTTGTCAAAACGCTCGAAGCGCCGCTCGGCGCCGACATGGCAAAGTATACGGGCGTGCTGATCGGCATGGCGTTTTTGTACGTGATCGCCGCGTTCACCAACTACCTGCTGAACCGTCTGATGCTTTCGTGCTCCGCGCGCGTCATGTGCGCGCTGCGCAAGGAAATGTTCGAGAAGATGCAGCAGCTTCCGATCTCGTTCTTCGATGCGCGCACGCACGGCGAGCTGATGAGCTATTACACGAACGATACCGAGGCGGTCAGCGAGCTTCTGCACCACTCGATCACGCAGATGCTGATCTCGGTCACATCGCTCGCGTTCATTTTCGGACTGATGTCTGCGCTGTCGATCCCCGTGATCTTCATCATGATCTGCATGGGCTTCACCGTGTTCTACGTCATGCGCGGCGTTACGAAGCAGAGCCGGAAAAACTTCAAGAAGCAGCAGCGCGAGCTCGCGGGGCTGAACGGCTACATCGAAGAGATGATGGAAGGGCAGAAGGTCGTGAAGGTCTTTACCCACGAGGACGAGACGCGGGCGATCTTCCGCAAGCACAACGACGAGCTGTGCAAGGTCGCGACCGACGCGAACACGTTCGCGAGCATCGTCGGACCGCTGATGAACAACATCAGCCACATCTTTTACGCGATCACCTGCACCGTGGGCGTGCTGCTCGCCGCGCCGGTCGAGGGGCAGCCGTTCCTCATGGAAGGCACGTTCTTTGCGGAGCATCCGCTGCTGCTCGTCGAAAGCAGCAAGCTGATCACGTCCCTGTCGTTCGTGCGGCAGGTGTCCAACCGCATCAGCCAGATTTCGCAGCAGTTCAACTCGATCCTGCTCGCGCTCGCGGGCGCGGAGCGCATCTTTACGCTGATCGACACCCCCGCCGAGGTTGACGAGGGCAAGGTCACGCTCGTGAACGTCGAAGAGAAGAACGGAACGCTCACCGAAACCGACCGCCGCACCGGGCATTGGGCATGGAAGCGCGATAACGAGCTGATCCCGCTGCGCGGCGACGTGCGGTTCACCGACGTCGATTTCAGCTATGACGACAAAAAGCGGGTGCTGACCGACGTCACGCTCTACGCGCATCCGGGCGAAAAGATCGCGTTCGTCGGCTCCACCGGCGCCGGCAAGACGACGATCACGAACCTGATCAACC
>DFEW01000043.1:3320-8593 GCA_002369195.1 Christensenella sp. UBA3792 | reverse complement strand
ATCAACCGCTTCTACGACATCGCGGACGGCACGATCACCTACGACGGCATCCCGATCCGCGAGATCAAAAAGAGCGCGCTTCGAAGCTCGCTCGGCATGGTGCTGCAGGATACGCATCTGTTCTCCGGAACGGTCATGGAGAACATCCGCTACGGGCGGCTCGACGCGACCGACGAGGAATGCATCGAGGCGGCGAAGATCGCGAACGCGGACTTCTTCATTTCGCACCTGCCCGACGGGTATCAGACCGAGCTGGTCGCCGACGGCGCGAACCTCTCGCAGGGACAGCGCCAGCTTCTGGCGATCGCCAGAGCCGCGGTATCCGACCCGCCGGTGCTGATCCTCGACGAGGCAACGTCCTCGATCGATACGCGCACCGAGAAGCACATCGAAAAGGGCATGGACGCGCTGATGAAGGGACGCACCGTGTTCGTCATCGCGCACCGCCTTTCCACGGTTCGCAATTCCGACTGCATCATGGTGCTCGAGCACGGCCGCATCATCGAGCGCGGCAGCCACGAGGACCTCCTCCGGCAGCGCGGCAAGTACTACGAGCTCTGCACCGGCACAAGCGAATTGAGTTAAAGCAAAGGGGCTGTTAAGAAAGTCTTGCGTGTCATCCTGAATCGCGAAGCGATGAAGGATCTCAGAACGAAACTGTCTTGTCATGCAACACTGTTTCAAACTTGCGTTCAGAGATTCTTCGCCTTCGGCTCAGAATGACAGACTTTCTTAACAGCCCCTTTTTCACCAATAGATGAATTATACAAAGCTTTCAAGTTCTTTGATAAAGCTTGCATAGACAGTTTGATCCGTCGGAAAGGAAAACTGCAGCACGTGCTCCATTGCTTCACCGTAAACCGTTCCCGAAACCTCGATATGTCCGCGTCCGTCTCCGGTAAAGAGGATCTCACTTCCGTAACCGATTTCTTTTAGCCGCACTTGTTTTGCCTGATTTTCAACGAGTTTTTTTAATTCCCGAATCATTTTTTGAAACTCTTTGAAATCATATTCGCAACCGTCTGCATACCCTTGAAAACGCCCGGATACCACAAAGATCTGAAACGTACAATTATAAGGATTTCCGAATTCTTCATCCGACTGAGAGTGGCAAAAATGGATGATTTCCAGCTTATTCTCGCAGTATTCCAGCTTTGCATTCATAAACGGTCTTCCTTTCGATGCCCTTTATATTTGATTCATTTTATCATACATGGAAAACGTGTGCAATATTGCAATGCAAGTGCATCGTTCAAAATCCACTCGACAAGACACAATGAAAAAGCACAGCCGAAAACCGACTGTGCTTTTGAAAATCCACCTTGACAGAACGCCTGCGATGCGTCCCTTTGATGCAGATTGCGTTCAAAAACGCTCGCGGAGCAGCTCGCACAGCTGGTCCTTTGTGACGCCGAGGGATTTTGCGTCGGCGACGAGCGCGTCGACGGCGGAGGTGAGCTTTTGAAGGCGGATGGAATCGCGGCTCGTCTGGCTGATCGGCGCGACAAAGCAGCCGCTGCCGGTGCGGGAGACCAGATACCCGTCGCGGATGAGCTCGTCCCACGCGCTGCGCACCGTGATCATCGAAACGCCGAGCTCGCGGCTGACCGCTCGGATCGGCGGCAGCGCTTTGCCGGGCTGCAGCGCGCCGGAAAGCACCTGCGAGGCGATCTGCTCATATAACTGCCGGTAGATCGGCGTCTTGTCGTTCGGGTTGACGGAAAGCCTCATTGCACGTCGACCTTTTCATAGCGCTGCACCGACAGATGCATCGCAAGCAGCGTGCCGAGCGCCCAGAGAAGCAGCGCCGCGCCGAACAGGATACCCTGCACCGTCCACGCTGCCTTCGTTTGCGGGAAGCAGTCGACGGTCTCTTGGAGGAACCGGAAGAACGGAACGCTGCCGGCCGCGGCGGACGCGATCATCATGCCCTCCGCGATCACGATCCAGATCCACACGCCGATCGCGCCCTTCAAAAACGCCGAGCCCGCCTTATAGCCGGACTTATAGAAGCTCGGCAGAAAGATCAGGTTGAAGATCGCGAACAGTACGAGCGCGAACGCCAAAAGACTGAGACCGTGATCCGTGCCGCCTGCGTTGTGCGGCGGCATCGCGACGATCGAGAGCGCGCACATGCCCGCCATCAGCACGAGGTCGACCGCCTCGAACAGCACGACGAACAGGCACTTTGCCCGAACTGCCTGCGCCTTCGATACCGGCAGCATCGCGGTGTACAGCGCGTCGCCGTTCTCGCGCGATTGCTGGAACACGAAGAAGATCGCGTTGCATACGAAGAAGCAGGAGACGAGGTACGGATAGTTCGGGATCAGCAGCATCAGCACCAGACCGAGATAGATGAACACCGTCGGGTGCATGCAGAGACGAAGCTCCTTATTCAGCAGCGCTTTCATGGCCGTCCTCCTTTTCCGTGTAGATCATGATCGATTCCATATCCGCCGGCGCGATCTTGAGATCGGTCGCGCGCGCCGCATCGTCGCGCGGCATCAGCCCCGTAAAGCCGAATGCGTGCGCGCGGTATCCGACAAGCTGCTTCCGGTACCGTTCAAGCTGTTCCGCCTCGCCGGAAACGAGCCGGTACGCGTCCTTGAACGATTCCGCGTCGGTCGAGCAGAGGATCTTGCCGCCCTTGATGTAGGTGATGTAGTCCGCGCACTTTTCGAGGTCGGAAATGATGTGCGTCGAAAAGAGAATGCTGTGCGCGCCGTCCTCGATGATCGTGCGAAAGATGTCTAAAAGCTCGTCGCGCGAGACCGGATCGAGCCCGCTCGTCGGCTCGTCGAGGATCAGCAGCCTTGCGTCGTGCGAGAGCGCGAGCGCGAGGGAAAACTTGACGCGCATGCCCTGGCTCAGCTCGTTGATCTTCTTTTCGGGATCGAGCGAAAAGCGCCGCAAAAGCTGCTGGTACAGGTCCTCGTCCCAGTCGGCATAGAACCTGCGCGTCACGTCCGCGATCGTGCTGAGCTTCTTGCGCGGATAGTAGGAAAACATGCCGAGCACCAGACCGATCTGCTTCCTGCACGCGGTTTCGTTCGCCCACAGATCGCTGCCCAGGAACCGCACGCTGCCGCCGTCCGCGTGTACGAGGTTCAGGATCGATTTGATCGTCGTGGTCTTGCCCGCGCCGTTGCGCCCGATGAAGCCCATGATGCTGCCCTCCTCGACGGAAAAGCTTACGTCGTCGAGCCGGAAGCCGGGGTACTGCTTGTTGAGGTGTTCCACCTGCAGAATGTTCATACGTCCTCCCTGCTAATTGTGCTTATTGTACATGCACAATTATAACGCTTTGTTTCGGTTTGTCAAGCGGTTTTCAGAAAAAAGGTTTTCAAAACATGCGGCATGTGATATACTAACGCAAACTTCGAAGGAGGTTTCGAAATGAAAAGAACGATCGTTTTTGTGATTTGCATGCTGCTGTGCCTTGCGGCGTGCACCAAGAATACGCCCGCGCCGCAGCCGACGGCAGCGCCCGAAGCGCAGGTAACGTCCGAAGCGGCACAGGCAACGCCCGAAGCGGCGCAGGAGCCGACCGCGCAGCCCGAAGCGGCGACGGCCGAACCGGCGGCGGACGGGTTCAACGCGGACATGGTCTTTTCCGGCACGACGCTCGACGGCGATCCGATCGATCAGACGATCTTTGCGTCCTACGATTTGATCATTGTCAACTGCTGGGCGGAATGGTGCGGACCGTGCGTGGGCGAGCTGCCCGCGATCGAGCGCATCCATCAGGAGTATCCGAACGTGCTGGTTCTCGGACTGCTCGTGGGAACGATGTCGGTCGATACGGCGAAGCAGACGCTTGCGGACAGCGGCGTGACCTATGCGGCGCTCGAACCGGTCGGCGCGCTGGAGGATCTGTCCATGCGCTCGATGTACATCCCCGCGACGTATTTCTTCGATAAGAACGGCAACGAGGTCGGCGAAAGCGTCGTCGGCGGCATGGATTACGAACAATGGAAAGCAACCGTCGACAACCTGCTCGGATGAAGCGGACGACGCGCATCCTGCTGTTTGCCGCGCTGAGCGTTCTCGGCGCGGCGTTTGTGCTGATCGGAGCGTTCTCCGGTCAGGCGCTTGCGGTGCTGAACAAGGCGATCCGCGTGTGTTTGGAGTGTATCGGAATTGGCTAAGGAAAGACGCGTCAAAGGCGAATGGAAGCGGCTGAGCGTGCAGGCGGCGATGTTTCTGCTGCAGAATCCGAAGCTGCAAAACTTCTTCCTCGGCACGATCGACACGGGCAAAACGAAGGTCCTGTGCGCGCCGGGGCTGAATTGCTATTCCTGTCCGGCGGCGGCGGGCGCATGTCCGATCGGCTCGCTGCAAAGCGCGCTGTCGCCGCAGAAGCCGAAGTTCCCGTTCTATGTGCTCGGTTTTCTGCTGCTGTTCGGTGTGCTGTTCGGACGGTGGATCTGCTCGCACGTCTGCCCGTTCGGGCTGGTGCAGGACCTTATCTATAAGATCCCGTTTCCCAAAAAGATCCGGACGTTCCGCGGCGAACGCATCCTGCGGCTTTTGAAATACGCGGTGCTGCTCGTGCTGGTGATCGGGCTGACGCTGTTCGACACGCTCGTGCCGTACTTCTGCAAGTATCTTTGCCCGTCCGGCACGCTGTTCGGCGCGATCCCGCTGACCGTTTCGAACCCGATGCTGCGCGGACAGATCGGCTTGCTGTTCTGGTGGAAGATCGGCGTGCTCGCCCTGCTTCTGCTGCTGTCCGTGCCGATCGCGCGTCCGTTCTGCCGCTGGCTTTGCCCGCTCGGCGCGATCTACGGCCTGTTCAACCGGTTCGCGCTGCTCGGCATGATCTTTGATGAAAACCGCTGCGTCGGCTGCGGCGCGTGCGAAACGGTCTGCCCGATGGGCATCGACCCAAAAGGACAGGTCGATTCGGCGGAGTGCATCCGCTGCGGGCGGTGCATCCGCGCCTGCCCGACCGGTTCGCTTGCGCGAAGATTCGGGTTTGCGTCGCAAGCTCACAAAAAATCCACAATGTAGCGCTTGCAAATTTGAAAAAGTGTGATAGGATAGGGAACGAACAAGGGGTTTTCCCCGCACGAAAAGAGGGATTGACATGACAAAAATCGATATTTTCAGCGGCTTTTTAGGCGCAGGCAAGACGACGCTGATCAAGAAGATGATCGCCGAGAGTTTCAAGGGCGAGCAGCTCGTTCTGATCGAAAATGAGTTCGGCGAGATCGGCATCGACGGTGCGTTTCTGCAGGAAGCGGGCATCGAGATCACGGAGATGAACTCCG
>DFEW01000043.1:0-3250 GCA_002369195.1 Christensenella sp. UBA3792 | reverse complement strand
TCCGGCTGCATCTGCTGCTCGCTCGTCGGCGACTTCTCCAAGGCATTGAAAAAGGTGCTCGCCGAGTTCCATCCGGACCGCATCCTGATCGAGCCGTCCGGCGTCGGCAAGCTTTCCGACATCAAGGCGGCGGTCAGCGGCGTTCTCAACGACGAGGTTGTGATCAACAGCTGCGTCGCAGTCGTCGATGCCAAGAAGGCGCGCGTCTACCGCAAGAACTTCGGCGAATTCTATGTGAACCAGATCGAGTCCGCCGACTGCGTCGTGCTTTCGCGTTCGCAGGACGTTTCCGAGGAGCGCCTCAAGGAGGTGCTCGACATGGTGCGCGAGCTGAATCCCGAAGCGACGGTCGTTGCCGCGCCGTGGGATACGCTCACCGGCGCCGATCTGCTTTCCGCGATCGAAAAGAGCGATTCTCTGAAAGCGTCGCTCGAAGCGCTGAAAGCCGAGCATCATCACCATCACGACGAGGAAGAGTGCGACGATCCGGAATGCGAGTGCCACCACCATCACGACGATGACGACGAGGACGAGCACGAGCATCATCATCACCACCATCACGATGAGGACGAGTGCGACGATCCGGAATGCGAGTGCCATCATCATCACGACGATGACGACGACGAGCACGAACATCACCATCATCATCACCACCATCACGGACACGACGCGGACGAGGTCTTCGCAAGCTGGGGCTTTGAGACGATGCACAAGTTCACCGAGGACGAGCTCAAAGAGAAGATCGCCGCGCTCGACGACGAAGCGAAGTTCGGCGCAGTCCTTCGCGCAAAGGGCGTTCTGCCCGCGGCGGACGGCGAACGGTGGATTCACTTCGACCACGTACCCGGCGAGGTTGAGATCCGCCGCGGTCCTGCGGGCGTGATCGGCCGTCTCTGCGTGATCGGTTCGAAGATCAACGAGGACGCGCTCAAGGCGCTCTTCGGGGAGTAATCGCCATGATGCTTCCGGTCTTTCTATTCACGGGATTCCTCGATTCCGGCAAGACGACGTTTCTGCAGTCGATGCTGGAGGACCCCGCCTTCAACGAGGGACAGCGCACGCTGGTGATCCTCTGCGAGGAGGGCGAGGAGGAACTCGATCCGAAGCGCTTTTCGATCAACAACGTCACGATCCACACGGTTGCGGACCAATCCGAGCTGACCCAGGGCAACATGATCCTGTGGGGACGCAAGGCCGCGGCGTCGCGCATCATGATCGAGTACAATGGCATGTGGCAGATGAACGATCTCTTCGACCGCCTGCCGGAGAACTGGGGCATCGCGCAGGAAACGATGATGGTCGACGCGTCGACGATCGGCGCGTTCAACCAGAATATGCGTCAGCTCGTCGTGGACAAGCTGAACACCGCGGAGCTCGTCATCTTCACGCGCGTCGAGCCGGAACAGGATCGCATGGAACTGCACAAATTGGTGCGCGGCGTATCGCGCGGTGCGCAGATCGTCTACGACCTGACCGACGGCACGAGCGAGGAGGACGACATCGAGGATCCGCTGCCGTTCGACATCAACGCGGATGTCATCGAGATCGCGGACCGCGACTACGCGCTGTTCTATCGCGACCTTGTCGACGAACCGGGCAAGTATGAGGGCAAGACCGTCCGCTACAAGGGACTTTGCGCAAGCAACATGCGCATGCCGAAGGACACGTTCCTTGCCGGACGCCACATCATGACCTGCTGCGAGGCGGATATCGCCTACTGCCCGCTTGTGTGCAAGTGGGACCGCGCAAAATCGGTCAAGCATAAGAGTTGGGGCATCGTCGAGGGACGGATCAACGAGAAGTTCTCGAACATCTACGGCAAGAAGGGACCGGTCATTACGGTGCATGCCTTCGAACCGGCATCCGAGCCCGAACAGCCGGTTGCAACGTTCTATTAAACATAGCCAAAAGCACAAAAGCGCTCCTTTTGGGAGCGCTTTTCGTTTGTCCTTACGGCTGCACGGTAAAGAGCAGCGCCGCGTCCGGATATGCGGTCAATTCGCCGTTGCATTCGACGTGCTCGGCGTCCGGCGCGACAAGCTGCACGTTCGGTTCGAGCGGGATGATCTCGCCGTCCGCGCGCATCGCGACGTCGTGCTCCAGAACCGGAATCAGGCGGAAGGCATCGATCGCTTCGATGTCCGCGTACGGGATGCCGGAGACCCCGACGGTGAGCAGGAACCGGTGCGAGGAAAGCTGCCGCACCGAATAGCCCGCCGTGTAGCGCGCGCCGTTTGCGTCCGCATAGAAGCTGAGCGCGGACAGGAACGCGTCGCAGACCTGTTCCGACCAGTCGCCCGGAAGCGTCAGCTCCGCCTGCACATCGCGGATGCCGAGCCCGCTGCGGTATCCGCCGGGCAGCGCCTTGAAGGTCACGTCGGACACATCCGCCTCGATGTTCGTAATCGCCGCGGTTGTCTCGTCATACGGCGTTACGACCCAGTCATGAACCGACAGAACCTGCGTCGCATTGCCGAGGGAGACCGGCGCGTCCGGACCGGTCAGATCCTTTTTCGGCAGCGTGTCGATTGCCGTCATGTCGATCACAGCCGTTCCGATGTCGGCTTCGAGGAGCGTTTTTCCGCTGTCCGCATCGTTGTCACGATAGCGCAGCGTTGCGCGCAGCATGCCGTCCTCGTCCGTGCGATCGAGCAGGAACCGGTAGATGTCGTCGACCTGCACAAGCGCACCGTTTTGCACGACCGGCTCGGCGTTGCTGCCGTTGGGACCGACGATCCGATGGCGCAGAACGCCGGTCAGCTCCGCATCGGGCGCCCACGAAAGCATGCGCGCATTGAGCTGCTCGCGTACCGCATCCGTATACGGTTCCTCACCGAATTCCGAGATCAGCGACCGTTTGAATACGCCGAGCTCCGGATTGCCGTCCAGCATGGTGACCGGACCGAGCCAAAGCTCCGTGCCGTCCTCGAAGACCAGTGCATAGCGCGCGCCGAGGTACCAATCATAATACGTCTGCGTGCCGTCGCGATACCGCTGCGGCACCTTGCCGTCCTCAAAATACGCCGCAAGCTCGTCAAGCGGGATTGCCTGCGACACGAGGGTACTGCCGGTAAGCTCATCGAGGACCGGCAGGGTCGTCATGCCCTTGAGCGTGACGGCGATATACAGGTACTCGCCGTCGAACATCGTTTCGCCGATCGTGACGGAAAAGTCGTCGGCAATCGCGTTCCAGAGCGGTTCGTCCGCAGTATAGCGGATGCGGTTGTCGGTTACCGAGCCGTTCGGCAGA
>DFEW01000066.1:51888-68161 GCA_002369195.1 Christensenella sp. UBA3792 | reverse complement strand
GCGCTGTATCAGCTTTCGATCGACGCGCCGACGGTCCGGCAGGATGTGCCGAAGCGCATCGTTCCGCCGTTTCACACGATCGTAAAGCACCTGCCGCTGACGCTGTTTTCCTCGCTGATCGGGATTCTGGTCGGCGCGCTGCCCGGTGCGGGCGGCGATATGGCGGCGCTGCTCGGCTACGACGCCGCAAAGCGCACCGTGCGCAGAAACGAAATACCGTTCGGCGAAGGCGCGGTCGAAGGGCTGATTGCGCCGGAAACCGCAAACAACGCGGCGATCGGCGGCGCGCTGATCCCGATGCTGACGCTCGGCGTACCGGGCGACGCGATCACGGCGGTGCTGCTCGGCGCGCTCTCGATGCGCGGCGTCAGCCATCTTTCGCTGCAAACCGCGCGGCCCGATCTCTACCTGCTAATCCTCGCCGCGCTCATTCTGTCCGCGCTGTTTTTGCTTCTGTTCGGTCTGACCGGCATTCGCCTGTTCGTACGCATGCTGCGCATACCGAAGGGCATTCTGATGCCGATTATTCTTGTGCTTTGCATGGTCGGCGCTTACGCGATCAATGCGAACATCTACGACGTGCTGCTGATGGTCGGTTTCGGTATACTGGGCTTCTTCCTGAAGCGCTACGACTACCCCGTCGCGCCGATCGTACTCGGGTTGATCCTGCGAAACCTCTTGGAAACGAACGCAATCCGCGTCGCGCTGCTCTCGTCAAGCGGCGGCGTGTTCGGCGCGCTGACGCCGTTTCTTGCCGTTCTGCTCGTCGCGGTGGTGGTGCTCGGTCGGCTGCGGTTCGGAAAGGAGCGCTTATGAACATCTTTGCAGAACGCATCCGCGGCACGGTCGCTGCGCCACCCTCCAAATCCGCCCTGCACCGAAGGTTGATTCTGAACCGGATCGCTGGACGGTGCGACATGCCAGAAAACGCATGCGACGACATTCTTGCAACGGCGACCTGCCTTTCCCGGCTCGGTACCGGTCTGCCGCTGGACTGCGGCGACTGCGGTGCAACGCTGCGCTTTCTGCTTCCCGTATCCCTGCTGTACGGCGGCGCCGTTCTGACCGGAAGCGACGCGCTTGCCGCCCGCCCGATCGCGCCGCTGCTTGAAGTGCTTTGCGAACACGGCGCACTTGTCGATCGCGACCGGCTGCCGATTCGCGTCGGCGGCACGCTCAGAAGCGGCACATACGCGCTGGACGGCAATATCAGCTCGCAGTTTTTCAGCGCGCTGCTGTTGACACTGCCGTTTCTGGACGGCGACAGCACCCTATATTGGACGACTCCGCTCGAATCGGAGGGCTATGTGCGCTTGACCGAGCACATGCTGTTTGAACATGACGTTCGGGTCACGCGCATCGAGAACGGATATCAGATCCCCGGCGGGCAGCACGCACGCATCGTCGACGCGCCGGTCGAAGGCGACTGGTCCTCCTCCGCCGCCATGCTGACGCTCGGCGCGATCGCAGGTTCGGTCACCGTGACCGGATTAAGGCAAGACAGCCGCCAGCCGGATCGGCATATTTTGGAAATACTGGAGCAGTGCGGCGCACAGGTCGACGCGACCGACACGGCCGTCACGGTACGGCGCAGCATGCTTCGCGGGTTTAAGTGCAACGGCAGCATTGCGCCGGACCTGGTGCCGGTTCTTGCTGCGCTCGGCTGCGCATCCGAAGGCGAGTCGGTTCTGTACCGGCTCGAACGCCTGCGGTATAAGGAAAGCAACCGCTTCGAAGCGATTTGTTCGCTTCTCGACGCGGTCGACGCGGATTATGAAACGGAACGCAGCGATACGATCGTCATTCACGGATGCGGCTGTGTTCGCGGCGGCAGGGTCGATGTGCCGAACGATCACCGCATGGCGATGGCGGCGGCTTTGCTCGGTGCATGCGCCGCAACGCCGATTCAACTGACGCAGACCGATAGTGTGCGCAAATCGTACCCGACGTTCTGGCGGGATTTTATCGCTTTGGGAGGAACAGTCGATGCAATCTGAATGGGGACACGCCCTCAAGATTTCCGTATACGGCGGCTCGCACGAGCCGTTGCTCGGCGTATGCGTTTGCGGACTGCCGAAAGGCATCGCGATCGATACGGACGCGCTGCAGGCCTTCGTTTCGCGGCGCGCGCCGAACGGTGCTGTCGGCACAACGCCGCGTACGGAAGCGGATTTTGTTCGAATCAAAAGCGGCCTCGTAAACGGACAGACCGACGGCGGCGCGTTCATCGCTGAGATCGAGAACAGGAATGCGCAGTCGAAGCCGTACAATACCTATCGCGACATCCCCCGCCCTTCGCAGATCGATCTACCCGCGCGGTGGCGGTTCGGCGACGATACCGATTTGCGCGGCGGCGGACACTTTTCCGGGCGCATGACGGCCGCGTACTGCATCGCAGGCGGGATCGCCATGCAAGCGCTCAACGCGCAGGGTGTGCGCATCGGTGCGCATCTTTGCACGGTCGGTGCGCTCCGGGATCGCGTATTTGATCCCGTCGATCCGCGCGCGGATCTCGAGACGTTGACGGGCAAGCCGTTTCCCGTGCTCGACGACGCGCAGGGCAAAGCGATGCAGCAGCTGATCGCGGCGATTCAGTCGGATGGAGATTCGATCGGCGGAACAGTTGAATGCGCCGTTACCGGCTTTGCGCGCGGCTGCGGTACACCGCTGTTTGACGGCATCGACAGCCGCCTTGCTTCCCTGCTGTTTGCGGTCCCCGCGGTGCGCGGCGTCGCGTTCGGCAGCGGGTTTGAAGCCGCCGCGATGAAAGGATCCGAACACAACGACCCGTATGTCCTTCGTGACGGAACCGTCCAAACCGAAACGAACCGGCACGGCGGCGTCATCGGCGGCATCTCGACCGGCATGCCGATCCTGTTTACCGTTGCGATCAAGCCCGCGGCAAGCATTCGTCTGCCGCAAACGACGCTGCAGCTGTCGACGGGAAAACAGACGGAACTGCGAATCGAGGGGCGGCATGACGCCTGTATCGCGGTGCGCGCCGTTCCGGTCATCGAAGCGGTCGCAGCGCTCGCGCTGTACGACCTATATTTGGAGGAAACCTATGCTGAATGAATACCGAGCCAAGTTGGACGCAATCGACGATCGGATCGTGCAGGCGTTTTTGGAACGCATGGACACCGTCGACGCAATCGGCGCATACAAGCGGGAGCACCACCTGAACGCATTCGATCCGAGCCGCGAACAAGTCATGATGGAACGGCTTCTCTCGAACGTTCCCACCGAACGCGCGGATGCAGTCAAAGCGCTGTATGCCGCAATCCTGTCGATCAGCAAAGCGCATCAGCGGTTTCTGAATACGAACATCGTGCTGATCGGCATGCCCGGTTCCGGCAAGACGAGCATCGCGCGGCATCTTTCGGCGCTTCTGAACCGTCCGATCGCCTCGACCGACGAAGAGGCCGAACGGCGCATCGGCGGCACGATCGAATCGCTTTTTGCGCAACGGGGTGAAGCGGCGTTCCGCACGATCGAAACCGAAGTCGTGCGCGACCTCTCCTCCGTCTGGGGCAGCATCATCGCGACCGGCGGCGGCACCGTCATGTTCGAACAGAACCGCGCCGTTCTTCGTCAAAACAGCCGCATTTACTATATCAAGCGCCCGCTCGATGAGCTCGACACCGCCGGGCGTCCGCTTTCGCAGGGAGACGGCGCGCTCGAACGGCTGTACGAGCAGCGGCACGGCGTGTATGAGTCCTTCAGCGATGCACAGCTCGATGCGGACGCGGACTTCCGGCAAACTGCGCAGCGCATTGCCGAGGACTTTCGATCGACATTTCATGTATAAGCAAAGAGACGCAGAATCCTGCGTCTCTCTTTTTGAACGTAATATGTGTTACGCGCGGCGTTTTCCGAGCAGCACATTCAGCAAGGAAGCCGCTGCAAGCAGCACGATGCCGATGATACAGACAACCCACGCAAACGCGTTCTTGCCGATACAAAGCGCCAGAATACCGAACAGCAGGAAGTAAACCGCCGCAAACAGTTCAATCCAGCCGATGCGCTGTGCGAACGCGCTGTCCACCTTGCCCGCATTGCGTTCCATCACAAAATTGTTGATCAGAGCGTATTTACCGCGCATTGCAATCAGATACCCGATCCCGCCCAGAAACAGTGCAAAAAGGATCATCACGATTCCCAAGAAAATATGCATACTCCATCCTCCTTACCGTCAATCATCAGTTCTGATACTTTTAATATATTTAGTATAACGCGCATTTGCAACATAAATTCGAAATCTATGTTACGAATTTAAGAATTTTGACATTTTTCCGGAATTTTTACGGCTGCGGTACAATCGCATACTGAACAAGGATATCGCCCGTGTCCGTGGAGATCTCGCATTTGCCGCCGCTCTGTGTGTCCGGTACGCTTACCTTGCCGGTGCTTGTCTCGGCATCGAACATCTTTTCGGAAAGCAGGCTTGCCGTGACGTCTCCGGTGCTCGTTTCGATCGAAAGCGTCTCGGCGTCGCAGCGTTCCAGCGTCAGGTCGCCGGTGCTTCTTTTGATGCGAAGCGTGTCCTTCACAATGACGTCCGTCAGGGTCATGCGACCGGTGCTGCCCTCCGATTTCAGCGTATTGCACGTGAGACTGTCGATCTCGGTCTTTCCCGTGCTGACGTTGATGATGACGTCGCCCGATACGGACGCGCTGCGCACCGCGATCCTGCCGGTCGAAACGACCAGCGATACGGTCTTTGCGCGGACGCCGTCAAGCGTGATATCGCCGGTGCTTGCCGTGATCTCAATTGCGTTTTCCGCGGACGCCCCGCACGTGACGTCTCCCGTTGAAGCGGTGATCTGCACGTTGTCGAAGGAAAAACGGCTGTCCACCGTGACGTCGCCGGTATGGCTTTCGACGGAAAGCGTCCTGTACGCCGTCCCGGGCAGACGAATCTGCATTGGCTGATCCGCGCTCATCATCAGCCGGTCCACCCACGTGCGTTCGTCGACGGTCGTGACCGTCAGCACGCCGTCCCGAACGGTAACGTTCGGATAAAACTTCTCCGTCACGGCGCTGTCGACGGAACAGGTTCCGTCCTCCGACAGGATGAATTCGATGTTCATCTCATGCGTGTCGATATGAATGTCGGTAAACGGTTCGTTGACCGAATAACGCATGGCTTCATATGTCATAGGCGGCAGACTTCCTCCCGCAAACAATCCTCCGACAAAGATCAGCAGTCCCACCGTAAGCAGTACGATCGCTGTAATGATGGCTCCCTTTTTCATCTTGCTTTCTCCTTTCCGACAAACAGTCGTTTGATCCCCCGCACGATGCTGCGTGCAAGCTTTGCCGTTCCGACGGACGCAGCTTTGCATCCGAAGAACAGAAGAATCGAAAGTCCGATCAGCGTCAGTGCCGCGCCGAGCAGTACGACGCCGAATGCGACGTATCCATGCAGCATATACAGCACGGTAGCGACAAGCCCGAACAGTGCCGCCGCCCATAGTACGAGTTCCACTGCCCACAGGCAGATGACCAGTATCCACAGCACGACATAGAACACAAGAATCAGCACGAACGCTACGATCATCAGCGGGAACCAGAGCGGGAAACCGAGAATCAGCAAAAGAATCTCCCAGGCGCGCAGACTGCGCTTCGGCTTGATCCGTTCCTTTACGATCTTCGTAAGCGGCGTTTGCGCAACGATCTCATTGATCACACGATCCACAGGTCCGATTGCCTCGACCGCTTCCTCCTCGGAGAGTCCCTCTTCCATCCGATCGTCGATCATCTCGCCGTAGAACGCAAGCCGTTCTTCGATATCCTGCTGCGGCAGTCCGGCAAGACCGCTTTGCAGCGCTTCCAAAAATGCGGTTTTAAGCATGTTCCCCATCCCCTTTTGTCACAAATTGATAAATCGATATGACTTCCTTCCATTCCGCACGGAACGCTTCGATGCGTTTCAGACCCGCGTCGGTGATATGATAATACTTTCGAAGCCGTCCTTCGTGCTCGGCGGATCGCACCGTCAGCATCGATGCCGCTTCCAGGCGCTTCAGGATCGTGTATAAGGTTGATTCGGACATTTCGAGGTACGGTTTCATGTCCTTAATGATCTTGTACCCGTACGAATCCTCGTTCTTGATGGCGGCAAGCACGCAGACGTCCAAAAGCCCGCGCTTCAATTGAGCATCCATACAATACCTCCTTTTGTGTAATACATCGTATCACGTAGTATTGAGGTTGTCAAGTCAGAATGCTTCATTTTACTGGATTCAGGAAATGGTTTTGATCTCGATGCCGACTACGCCGCAGCGCTGCTGCTGTTCTGCGGAATAATACGCGTTCATGTCGGACGGGTTAGCGAATGGGAGATCCGCATCCCGATAGCCGCACTTTTGAAGCGGCAGATGTTTGTACAGTTCTTGAAAGGAAGGAAACAGGTGCAGACGAACGACCGAAACGTCGACCGTTTCGGAAGGGTTCTGCGTATTGACAAACGTGATCGAATCACCGACGCGGATGCGGCGACGCTTTTCATCGTACAGACGAAGCTCGATCGTTTTGGTTCCGTTTGCGATCATGGCAAACGGCTGCGGATGCAGGTTCATTACATGATGCATAGTCTCACCGGTTTGGGGGTGAACCCAAGGGAATTTCGAAAAGAAAAACCCGATGCGATTGCATCGGGTCTTCTGGCGCGCCTGGCAGGATTCGAACCTGCGACCTACCGGTTCGTAGCCGGGCACTCTATCCACTGAGCTACAAGCGCAAGCACGCTTTTGCGTACTTTGTTATTTTAGCTTCCTTAACGGAAAATGTCAAGTACCAATTTCGGATTTTGAAAGATATACTATCTTTCGCCTCTCTCCTTCGGAAAATCCACGCCCCAAACGCGTACAACGTGATTTTTCGACGATTTAAGCGTTTCGAGGAAACGGTCGAGCGACATCGCATACGGGCGCGTAAAGTAGTTATAGAGCGTGTACGTGCCTTCCCTGTTCAGAAAGCCCGAAACGTAATGCGCACCGAACCAGTACCAGTACAGCACGATGACCGCATCGTGGCGGATACCGCCGTCCGGATGCTTCTTATCAAGATCGATGACCTTGAACCCCTTCGGCTCCAGGATCTCGCGCACCGAGGACGGACGCGTGCCGAGTAATCCGAACAGATTGGTCTTGATCGCATCGCGCGCTTCGTAATACGGTTCAAAGCGCGTATCGGGGCGTGCGGCACGCTCGACGTTGTAAAGCGCGATCATGCCGCAGCCGTTTTTGGCGACCGTTCCGAGCCGTCCGTACTTGCGGTCGGCGAAGCGCGGATCGGTCTGCGTATTCAATAAACCGTAATCGAATGTGCGATCCATAGCTTTTAGTTAAAGTCTACGATAACCTCGTTGAAGGTTCTGTCCCTGCCGTAGTTGACCGCCCACGGTGAAGAGCTGCTCCAGCCCGATGCGGTCGCGCCGAACGGAACCGTGAAGTTCTTGACCTTCGTGTATTCGAACGTCTTTGCGACCTCGATCGCAAGCGTCTGAATCTCATCGAGTTTCTTGAGGTATTGCTGTCCGATGGAGTTCAGAGAGCTGCTCGATTTCTTTGCTTGCTTATCCGCTTCCTTATGCAGGTCCTCGAGTTCCTTCAAACAGGTCTTGTACTGCTCGAACAGTTCACGCTGCTCCTTCGTATACTTGCGAAGCGGCTGCTCAGTTGCGCTCGCGAACAGCAGTCCGCGCTGTGCCTCGCTGCTCCACGCGCCGCTGTCGTCTCCCCCGTCGGTCGGTGCAGCCGTCGGCGCGGGCGTCGGTGCAGGCGTCGGTTCCGGCGTCGGCGCGGGCGTCGGCGCGGGCGCTTCGGTCGGCTCCTGCGGCGGATCGGTCGGCGCTGCCGTCGGTTCGCCCGGAATGTCCGGCGTAACCTCCGGAGACGGTTCCATCGTCGGCTCAGCGGTGAATTCGGGCAGCTTGTCGTCCTCGTCGATCAGCTTCTGCACGTACTTGGTCAGCGGGTTCAGAAGCTCCATATAGTGCTCATACAGCATGTCGCACCAGCGATAGCGACCGTAGCTCAGCGTGTACTTCGAACGACGGCTCGCATCCACGCCGTAGACCTTTTTGATGACGTCTACGCGGTTGCTCTGATCGGTAAAGCAGAAGTTCCACTGGAAAAGGGACGTCGTGCTGCCGCTCATCGAATACATGCCGATGTTCTCCGGGCTGAGGTTGTATGCGAACGCGGCGAGCGCAGCCGTCTGACCGGTCGTGCAGTTGGTGAACAGATCGCCGTCGAACGTGTCGATGATGTCGGGAATCTTCGTGATCAGCTTATCCGCCTGCATCTGTCTAAACAGCGCGATCAGCATGCGCTTTTGACGGTTGACGCGGTTTGCGTCGCCCTGCTCGTTCGAGGGCAGTCCGTTGACGCCCTTGCGGACACGGCAGTAATCCAAAAAGCCCTGTCCGTCGACGTGCTGCATGCCCTTTTCATAGGAGCGTCCCTGGATCTTGAATGCGATGTCCATGTCGTATTCGAGACCGCCGCACAGATCGACAAGGTCCTTCAACGACGTCATGGTGACCGCGTAATAGTAGTCGACATCGATGCCGCCGAGCATCCACTCCGCCGCTTCGCAGACCTTCTTGAGTCCTTTCGGGTTATAGGTGCCGTCATTGTTGTAGAGACCGCCGCCGCAGTTGAGCGATGCGTTGAGCTTATAGATGCCCTTGACGCCCGGAATCTCCGCGTACGTGTCGCGCGGCAGCGAAATGAGGTCCGCACGGTTCTCCTCGAAGTTGACCGCAAGCACCATCATGACGTCCGAGTGCCATTCCTTCTTGCCGCTCCACGTCTCGCGCTCGGTGGAATAGTCCACGCCGACGAGCAGCACGTTGACGATATCCTTCATCATCGAGGTATCCGCCTGCTCATACAGCAGCTCGTACGGATCCACCGTCGGTGCGGGCGTCGGCTCTTCGGTCGGCGCGGCGGTTTCCTGCTCTGACGACGTCGCATCCGGAGCGGTCGTTGCAGCCGGTTCGGGCGTGATGAACACGTTTTCCGGCGCCTGCGCATTCGGATCCTCCGTCTTGCCGGAGCAGGAGCCGACGTTGCGGAAATCGTTTCCCGTACCGCCGTGCAGGAACGACGTGACCGGCGACAGCAGCAGCGCGATAACGACGCCTAAAACCACGATACCTCCCGCGATACAGGATAACAGAATGATCAGTTTCTTTCTTTCCATTTCAAATGATCCTTTCGGTTCATACGTTTTCACGTTAGATTGTACTCCTATTTTTCTGAGAATTCCACGGAAAAACGGAATCGTTACGAACATTTTACAAAAACAACGCAATTACATGCTATCCTTTTGCTGCAATCGTCACCGATCTTGTGAAAAACCGGTAAAATCCGAAAAAAAGCTTTCTTTTCCGGATTCGTGTGCTATAATGTAAAGTGAATATTTATGGGGGTAAATCCATGATCATCGTTATTCCGGCATATGAACCGGATGAAAAGCTGCTCGGCGTCGTTCGCGCATTCTCCGAACAGACCGAGTTTGACATCGTCGTAGTCAACGACGGCAGCAAAGAATCGTGCTGTCCCGTGTTCGACGCGCTCAAAGCATATCCGTGCGTGACGCTCCTGGAGCACGAAGTCAACCGCGGCAAAGGCGCTGCTATGAAAACGGCATTTGCATATATTCAGTCGCACTTCCCCGAAGCGGACGGTGTGATGACCGTCGATGCGGACGGACAACATCTGATGCCCGACTGCATGAAGGTATACGAGGCGTTCAAGGCGCATCCCGACGTGCTGATCACCGGTTCGCGCCGCTTTCAGGGCAAGGTCCCGTTCCGCAGCCGTTTCGGCAACGGCATTACGCGCGGCGTCTTTCAGCTGACGACGGGCAAACACGTGTATGACACGCAAACCGGTCTTCGCGCGTTCTCCGTCGATCGCATTCCCGAAATGCTCGCGCTCGGCGGCGACCGCTACGAGTACGAGATTCATCAGCTGCTGCACTGCTGCACAAAGGGAACCGGCGTATATGAGGTGCCGATCGAAACCGTCTACATCGACGACAACAGTTCGTCGCACTTCGACACGCTGCACGATTCCGCAAAGATCTATAAAGTCATCTTTAAGTTCCTCGGACCGACTTTTCTGAAGTTCATGTCGACATCGTTTTTGAGCTTTTTGATCGACTTTCTGAGCTTCTGCGTGATCTTCTACGGAACGGTTGCGCTGTTCGGCGGCTTCTCCATTGCGAAGGAGATGTTCTCCTTTAACCGTGCCGTGTCCTCGAACTGGGCGAACACGCTGATCGCGCTGAACCCGATCGTATTCGTCGGCGGCGGTTCCGTGCTGCGCATGGTTTCGCTCGCTTTGGCGCGCGTGATTTCCGGCATCTGCAACTACCTGATGAACCGCAGATTCGTGTTTGAAGGCACAAAGAAGGATCGCAATCTGCTTCGCTACGCCGTCGTTGCGATCACCGTTCTGCTGCTGAACTGGCTGTTCATCGAGCTGTTCACGCACATCGGCATCCCCGCATGGCTTGCAAACATTCTCTCGCAGACGATCTGCTACCCGCTGTCGTTCTTTTTGCAGCGTTCGTTTGTGTTTCGAAAGAAGGAATCCTGATTGCCTATGAAACAAACCGGTCATCCGTCCCGCAAGAAGCCGAACAGCAAGTGGAAGCCCCTTCGCATCGTTGCGTCGGTTCTTCTGAATCTTGCGATCGTGCTCTCCGCCGTCTACATACTGTATCATATTCTGGATCATTTCAACCCGCGTCTGCACTTCATCGAGCAGTCCGATCTGCCGATCGTGCCGTCGTTTTCGTTCCTGATCCCGATCCTGTTCATTCTCGCCGTTCTGCTCTATGACCTGCTGTTCGTTGCAGGCGCGTTCAAGGGCAGACGGTTCAAGAAAGGACGTTTCTTTTTGATCGCTCTGGTCGATCTTATCCTGTTCGTTGCGCTGTCGCTTGTGATCATTGCGCACAGCTGCAATCTTTTGATGCGTCTCGGTCTTGAGACCGTCAACGAGCAGGAGGTCATCGCGCAGCTGAGCACACCGATCCCGACTGTTGCCCCCACCGCGACGCCGGAACCGACCGAGCCGGCAACCGTGGAAGCGACGCCTGCACCTTCCGAAACGCAGAACGCATCCGATCCGACGCCCCAACACAGCGCTGCGCCGACCGATACGCCGGCAGCGAGCACGATTCCGGGACTTTTGGGCGACCGGTTCGTCGAAAAGTTCACCGAGCAAAAGCAGACGCAGGTGTACGACAGTACAAACGTCGTGGAAACGCTCTCGGACGGTACGCAAAAGACGCTGCTCTACTCCTATTCGAGCGACAAGGCCGCCGTCGACATCTACCACTATCAGCTCGGCAAACTCGAATACCAAATCGCGGATATTTACATGCGCGACATCAACTGCTTTAAGACCGCATACCGGCTGAACCCGAAGCAGAACGTCAAGACGCAGGGATACGCCGAGGAGATCGATGCGATCGTCGCGACCAACGGCGACAACTTCAACGCCGGCAAGATTTCCGACGGGCTCGTGATCCGCAACGCGGCACAGCTTTTCCCGTCCGGCGGCAAACCGCAGTCGCGCTACACATCCGACCTCTGCGTGCTCTACTACGACGGGACGATGCGCGTATACGACTGCAAGGCGGACAAGATCGACTACGCGGAAATCCTTGCGAACTACCCGTATCAGGCGTTCTACTTCGGACCGAAGCTTTTGAATGACGACGGAACGGCAAAGACGAAGTTCAATTCGACGCTCGGCAAGAGCAATCCGCGCACCGTTCTCGGCTACTATGAACCGGGTCACTATCAGCTGCTCGTCGTGCTTGGCACGCGCGAACAGATCGATTATAACGGCAGAAGCCACGGGAACGGCAAGTCCCCCGGCATGACGTTCGAGGAGCTTTCGAAGCTGTGCGAACAGCAGGGCTACGCAATGGCGTACAACCTCGACGGCGGCGGTTCGTCCAGCATGTACTGGAACAAAACGATCTTCGGACACAACGATCGCACGCACGGCGACATTCTCGCCATCGTCGATCCGTCGTAAAGGAGGCACGGCATGAGAAAATCCACGCGCACGGTTACGCTGATCCTCGCGCATGCGGGGCTGATCGTTTCGATCCTGTACCTGATCGGCTGTCTTTTGAACGCTCTGATTCCTGGCTTTCCGCCTCTCGCATATCGGAACTTCTTCCTGTTCGACTACGGGTACCTGATCGTTCCGCTTCTGTGTCTTGCGTCCGGCATTCTTCTGCAGATTTCCGCGACCAAACCGAAGCGCAAAAAAGCAGTGAACAAGCAACAGTAACAATAACTTTTAGGAGGCATCTATGAATCGATCGGATCTTGACTGCACCAATGCTTTGCTCGACTTTCTTGAGGCAAGCCCCGTCAGCTTCGCCGCCGTCAAAGAGGTTGAAAAGCGGCTCGATGCGAACGGCTATACGCGGCTTTCGTTCCAAAGTCCCTGGACGCTCGAAAACGGCGGACGCTATTACGTCACGCGAAACGGCTCCTCGCTGATCGCATTCCAAACGGTTGCGGATGCGAACGGCTTTATGATCGCCGCGAGCCACAGCGATTCGCCGTGCTTCAAACTGAAAACGGAAAGCGAAGTCGTCGCCTGCGACCGATATATCAAGCTCAACACCGAGGGCTACGGCGGCATGATCGTTTCGAGCTGGTTCGACCGTCCCCTGTCCCTTGCGGGCCGCGCGATTGTGCGCTGCGGCGCAGCGTTTGAGACGAAGGTCGTAACCTTCGACCGCGACCTCTGCCTGATTCCGAACGTATGCATCCATTTCAACCGCGAGATCAACAACGGCTACAAGTACAACAAGGCCGTCGATTCGCTCCCACTGCTTTCCAACACGAAGGAAACCGGAACGGTGAAGCAGCTCGTTGCCGAACGGCTCGGCGTCGACGCGGATGCAATCGTCTCGCTCGACCTCTACGTAATCAACCGCACGCGCGGCTCGATCTTCGGCGCGGACGACGCGTTCTTCTGCGCGCCGCGCATCGACGACCTGCAATGCGCGTACACGACGCTCGAAGCGTTCCTGAACGCCGAAGCGCCGAAAGCGATCCCCGTCTATGCGCTGTTCGACAACGAGGAGGTCGGCAGCGAGACCAAGCAGGGCGCGGCTTCCACGTTGCTCAACGACGTTCTGACGCGCATCGCGGCATCGAACGGTCGTGCACTGTCCGAGCTTCTGCCCGCGTCGCTGATGCTCTCGTGTGACAACGGACACGCCATGCATCCGAATCATCCGGAACTGTCCGACGCAAAGAATGCGCCGCACCTCAACGAAGGCGTTGTGATCAAGCACAACGCGAACCAGCGCTACGCGACCGACGCGCTTTCCGAAGCGCTCTTTGCAGAGGTCTGCAAGCGCGCGGATGTGCCGGTTCAGCATTTCTCCAACCGCAGCGACATAGCCGGCGGCGGCACGCTCGGCAGCATCAGCAATACGCGCGTTTCACTCAAAACGGTCGACATCGGACTTGCGCAGTTCGCTATGCACTCCGCAGTCGAAACGGGCGGCGTCAAGGATACGGCATACATGATTCGCGCCTGCAAGGCGTTCTATGAAGCGGCTCTGCGGCTCGACGGCAACGGCGCGATCGAACTGCTTTGAACCATGCGAATGCAAAACGGATCGGAACTTCCCGATCCGTTCTTTTATTTCAGATAGGTTTTGATTGCGAGCAGCTTCAATCGCTTCGGCAGGATGCCGTACAGTTTCAGCAGCGGATTGCCGTTGCGCTTGTACAGAAAGCGCGGATGCTTTGCGCGCAGAATCGTCGAAAGCGTCTTTGCGATCGCTTCCGGCGGAATGCTCTTCGACTCAACGCGATTCGTTACGGTCAGAAAACGCTCCGCCTGATTCGGATAACGCGCGGTGTTTGCGGTGAACGATTCGATGCGCTCGACCGACCGGTTGAGAAGCGGCGTCCTGACGGCACCGGGACGAATGACCGAAACGGAGATGCCAAGCAGCTGCAGCTCCATGGCGAGCGAAAACGCGTATTGCTCGAGCGTCCCTTTCGTGATGCCGTACAGCCCAGTAAACGGCAGCGGATCGAGCGGTGCAAGCTCGCTTGTCACCAGCACGACACGACCGTTCTGTTCGAGCAGCGGGACAAACGCCTTGATGCAGCGGTACGCGCCGAATACGTTAATCTCGAAAATGTTCAAAAAGCGCTGTTCGTCGATCTCGATCAGCGAATCCGTATCATAGATTCCCGCCATATAGACGATCGCGTAAAGGCGCGCATTCCGCACCGATGCAGCCGCCGCTGCAACGGACGTGGGATCGGTGACGTCGACCGAAACGAACCGAACGCCGTCCGGCACGCATGCGCCGACGCGATCCAGACCGATTACGTCGTAGCCCTCCTCGAACAGCAAACGTGCGCAGGCGGAGCCCATTCCCCCGCCTGCGCCGATCAGCAATACCGTTTTCATTATTGTTTCGCCGCTTTGAGCAGCGCTTCCCATTCCTTCACGATCGAGCGATCGTCAAAGTAGTTGATGCGCATCGCCTTGCGCACGCGCGCGAGCGTCGCATTGGTGGTCTCTACTGCCTTTTCGGTGCCCTCGCGCAAAATGTCATAGACCGCATCGATGTCGGCTTCCCAATTGGCGCGCGCGGCGCGGATCGGGGCAAGCTCGGATTCCAGCACATTGATCAGGAACTTCTTGCAGGTACCATCCCCGAGACCGCCCCTGCGATAGTGCGCTTTGAGCTCATCGAGGTTCGCATACTCCGGCAGGAACTCCGCAAAGTGCGCATCGGTACAGAACGCGTCGAGGTATGTGAACACGACGTTGCCCTCTGTATGCCCGGGGTCCTCGATTCGAAGGTGCGTCGGGTCGGTGAACATCTTGCCGTTGACCTGCTTTTTCACGGTCTTCGAATCGTCCGAGAGATAGATGCAGTTGCCCAAGGACTTACTCATCTTCGCCTTGCCGTCGACGCCCGGCAAACGGCGCTGCGTTTCGTTTTCGGGAATCATCGCCTTCGGCAGCACCAAGGTATCGCCGTAGATCTTATTGAACTTTTCGACGATCTCCCGCGTCTGTTCGATCATCGGAAGCTGATCCTCGCCGACCGGAACAACGTTTGCGTCAAACGCCGTGATATCCGCCGCCTGCGAAACCGGATAGCTGAAGAAGCCCGCCGGAAGTCCCTCGTCCGCGAAACCGCGCATCTGGATTTCCGCCTTGACGGTCGGATTTCTCGAAAGCCGCGCGGTCGTCACGAGGTTCATGTAATAGAAGGTCAGCGCATGCAGCGCGGGCAGCGCGGACTGCACGCAGATCGTGGACTTGTTCGGATCGATGCCGACGGAAAGATAGTCCAGCGCGACCTGAATCATGTTGTCGCGAATCTTGGCGGGATTGTCCGCATTGTCGGTCAGCGCCTGATCGTCCGCGATCAGAATGTTGATCGCATCGAACTTGCCGGAGTTCTGCAATTCGACGCGGCGCTTCAAGGAACCGACGTAATGACCGAGGTGCAGCCGACCCGTGGGTCGGTCGCCGGTCAGAATGATGTTTTTCCCAGTATTCATATTGCCTCCGAGATTTCCGATTTATGTGCATTATACCGCAAATCCGTCCGTTCGTCTATACCGATTTTCTTGATTCTCGATCCGATCCGTGATAGAATCGATTCGGAGGTGTGTATGGAACTGTTTCGATTGACCGGCGCGGACGCGGATGCGTTGCTGCCCCTGCATATTGCCTATAAGAAATCGATCGGCGAGGATGCGCCGACGCAGGAGGATTTCGCATCGCTGAAGCATGCGATCGAGGACGAACGCATCCTTTTCTTCGGCTGCCGCGAGAATGGTCAACTGATCGGCTGCTGCTCCGTTTCGATCACGTTTTCCACGTTCTGCTACGGTCCCTGCGGCGTCTTTGAGGACTTCTTTATTCTGCCGGCATACCGGCATAAGGGCATCGCGGATGCGCTTGTCCGCTTTGCGTTCGAAAACAGCGGCGTTATGTCCATGACCGTCGGCTGCGCGGACTGCGACCTTGCGATGTACAAAGCCCTCGGCTTTACGATTCCGATCGGGAACATGCTCGCTTATAAAGCATAACGCACCGGATTGCCGGTGCGTTTTTCTTGTCTTATTCCAGGAAATCCTTGAGCTTCTTGCTTCTGGACGGATGACGGAGCTTGCGAAGCGCTTTTGCCTCGATCTGACGGATGCGCTCACGCGTGACGTTGAACTCCT
>DFEW01000066.1:45279-51829 GCA_002369195.1 Christensenella sp. UBA3792 | reverse complement strand
ACTCCTTGCCGACCTCCTCGAGCGTTCTTGCCTTGCCGTCGTCAAGACCGTACCTCAGTCGCAGAACCTTCGCCTCGCGCGGGGTCAGCGTGTTGAGCACTTCGACGAGCTGTTCCTTCAGCAGCGCGACGGCTACGGCGTCCGCGGGCGCGGGCGCATCGTCGTCGGGAATGAAATCGCCGAGGTGCGAATCGTCCTCTTCGCCAATCGGCGTTTCGAGGGAAACGGGCTCCTGCGCGATCTTCAGGATCTCGCGAACCTTGTCCTCGGAAATGCCCATTTCATGTGCAATTTCATCGGGACGCGGGTCTCTGCCGAGCTCCTGCACGAGCTGACGGTTGACGCGGATCAGCTTGTTGATCGTCTCAACCATATGCACCGGAATGCGGATCGTGCGCGCCTGATCGGCGATCGCGCGGGTAATCGCCTGACGGATCCACCACGTCGCGTACGTCGAGAACTTATAGCCCTTGCGGTAGTCGAACTTTTCGACCGCCTTAATCAGACCGAGGTTGCCTTCCTGAATGAGATCGAGGAACAGCATGCCGCGACCGACATAGCGCTTTGCGATTGATACGACCAGACGAAGGTTGGCTTCCGCCAGCTGATGCTTTGCGTCAAGGTCGCCGTCCGCCATGCGCTGCGCGATCTGAATCTCCTCCTCCGCGTTCAAAAGCGGCACCTTACCGATTTCTTTCAGATACATGCGGACCGGATCGTCGATGTTGATGCCTTCGGTGCTTGCGAGGACGGTTTCGATCTGTGCGATTTCCTCGTTGATATCCTCCGGAATCTCGATTTCCTCGACGATATCGATGTTCAGGTCTTCGAGTTCGCCGTAAATCTTGTCCATCTGATCGGCGTCGATCCCGAGCTCGTTCAGCGTGTCCATGATTTCGTTGTAGGTCAGAATGCCCTTTTGCTTGCCGGATTCCAACAGTTCGCGGATCTTCTGATCCGCGTTCACAGGCTTCATCTCCGCCTCGTCCTCCGTCTTGTCCTCGTCATCCTCGGACGTCTCCGGCTCCTCCTGCGGCTCCGCCTTCTTCGCCTTGGTCTTCTTTGCCTTGGGCTTCTTGACGGGCTCTTCCTTCGTTTCTTCGGCAGTCGCTTCCTCCTGCGGTTCCGTCGTCTTGGTCTTCGGCTTTGCGGCGCGCTTCGGCTTCTTCTCGGTTTCCGGCTCCGCTGCCGGTTCCGCTTCGATCGGCGTGCCCGCGGCTTCCGTTGCTTCCTGCACGGTCTCCTCCGCCTGTTCGGCGGCTTTTGCCTTGCTTACGCGCTTCTGTTCCGTCGCTTCGGCGGTCTGCATTTTCTTGGTTTTCTTTGCGGTTTTTGTTTCTTCCATGTCCCGTCTCCTTATTTATTTGCCCGTATGCGATTGGTGATCTCTTTTAAAACGGCGTTTCTTTCCTCTGCCGTCAAATCCGTTCTTTTTAATTCCGCCTGCAGCCGCTCGATCTCGTCCGACTCGTTCTCCTGACCGAGCCGTTTCAAGCAGTCCGCCGCAACGCGTGCCGCGTTTTCCGTGGCTTCCTCGTCGTGCAGGATCGACGAAACCGTTTCCGCATCCTTTTCGGGAAGCTCTCCGACATAATTGGCAAGCGAGAAATCCGCGCCCTGCTCGCGCAGCGCTTCGTACAATGCAAGGTAGGTCGGATTCTTGATCCGTGCGCCGGCGTTCCCGTCGATGCAGACGCGCATCGCCGCGCGATCCTTGAGGCATGCCGCAAGCAGCGTTCGCTCGATCACGTCGCGCGCCTCTTCGTCCTGATCGATCCGCTTGCGAAATCCGCCGCGAATCGGCGCGCTCCTGTCCTGATCCGGCACGATCCCGCCGCTTCTCTGTCCCTGCGCTTCAAGCGCTTCCAACGCGTAACCGGTTTTGTTTGCGATCAGTCGATAGTAACGCTCCTGCTCGATCGGCTGCAGACTTGCGACGAACGCGCAGGCGTTTTTCGCGAACCGTTCACGCGCATTGATGTCCTCAAGATCATAGTTTCTCGCCATCGCTTCGATTTTAAACGCGTTCAGCGAGAGCGCATTTTCTTTCAGCCGGTCGAACCCGTCCTTGCCGTAGACCTGTACGTATTCGTCTGGATCGAGGTTGTCCGGGAAGATGATGACCCGAACCTCCAATCCCTCCGCGCGAAGAATGTCCAGTCCGCGCACCATTGCGTTCTGTCCCGCCGCGTCGCCGTCATAGGCGATAAACACCTTCTCGACATATCGCTTCAACAGTCTTGCCTGCTGCTGCGTGAGCGCGGTTCCGAGACTGGCTACGGCGTTCCTAACGCCTGCCTTGTACAGTCCGATCACATCCATATAGCCCTCGACCATGATGAGATCGTCGAGCTTTTCGTTCTTGTGCAGGTTCAGCCCGTACAGGTTGTTGCGCTTGTTGTATACCGGCGTATCGCCCGTATTGATGTACTTCGGCTTTTCTTCGCCCATCACGCGCGCGCCGAAGCCGAGAACCGATCCGTTGATGTTCAGAATTGGAAAGATCAGCCGTCCGCGAAACGCGTCGTACACCGTATTGCGCTCGCTGTTGTGCACCAAAAGTCCGGCGTCGACCAGTTCCTTTTCGGCATAGCCGAGACTTTTGAGATGCTTTAACAGCGAATCCCAGGTATCCGGCGCAAATCCGATGCCGAACCGCGTGATGATATCGGCATTCAGGCCGCGCTTTGCGGCGTATTCGCGCGCCGTCTCGCCCGTCTTCGGATCGAGAAAGCACCGGCAATAGTAACGCGCGGCATCGCGGTTCGCTTCCAGCAGGCGTTTTTTATAGGCGCGCTGCTTTTGCAGTTCGCGATCGTTGATCTCGTTCGGCAGGTCCATGTTGACCCGCGCCGCGAGCTGCTGAACCGCCTCGTAAAAGGTCAGCCGCTCTATGTCCATCACGAACTGAATGACCGTGCCGCCCGCATGACAGCCGAAGCAGTAGAACAGCTGCTTGTCCGGCGAGACCGAGAACGACGGCGTTTTTTCGCCGTGCAGCGGACAGCAAGCCCACAGTTTACGTCCTTTGGGCTTCAGGTCCACGTATTCCGACACGACGGAAACGATGTCGTTTTTGTGCAGCAGCTCATCGAGCCATGCGCTCGGAAATGCCATGACAGGTCCTTTCTTGTGTCAAACGTACCTCAGCTCCAGCTTTTCGGTACGAAAATTCTTTCATATGTGCTGATCGCGTAGGTGTCGCTCATACCGGCGATGAAGTCGGCAACGGCGCGTTCCTTACCCTCCGTCTCCAGCGTCGTGAGGTACTCCTCGTCGAGCAGTTCCGGATGCGCAAAGTAGTATTCATACAGCGCGCGCACGACGCCCTTCGCCTTTCCCTCCTCGCTCTTGGCGGTCGGGTTCAGATAGACGTGGTCGAACATAAACTTTCGAAGCACCTTGAATTCCTCGGCATAATCGGGCGAAAAGCGGATCACATCGCTGTCCTGACTGTTTTCGATCACATTGATGATCAGACTGTTGATGCGCTTCGCGTGCGTGTCTCCGAACAAATCGATGCAGGACTTCGGCAGGTCCGCCTCGGTCAGAACGCCCGCGCGCATTGCATCGTCGATGTCGTGATTGATGTATGCGATCCGGTCGGCAAGCGAAACGACCTTGCCTTCCGTCGTGGCGGGATGTCCGCTGCTCGTGTGATTTACGATGCCGTCGCGCACTTCCCACGTCAGGTTCAGGCCTTTGCCGTCGTATTCGAGTTTTTCCACGACGCGCAGGCTCTGTCTGTTGTGCTTGAATCCGCCGGGCAGTAGTTCGTTGAGCACTTCCTCGCCCGCATGACCGAACGGGGTGTGTCCGAGATCATGTCCCATCGCGATCGCTTCGGTCAGGTCCTCGTTGAGCCGCAGCGCGCGGGAGATTGTTCGAGCAATCTGCGTAACCTCAAGCGTATGCGTCAGGCGCGTGCGGTAGTGATCGCCCTTCGGCGCCAAAAACACCTGTGTCTTGTGCTTCAGTCTGCGAAACGACTTCGAATGCAGGATACGGTCTCGGTCGCGCACAAACTCGGTGCGCACGGGACAAAGCGCCATCGGGACCTCGCGCCCGCGCGTATTGACGACCAGTGTCGCATACGGCGAAAGCATTTGTTTTTCCCATTCTTCGCGCATTTTTCGAACCGATCCGTCTTCCATCGTCGCCCTCCGCAAAACTTTTCAATAGTTATATACTCCAAAACTTCATAAATTCCTTTTTTTACTGAAAAAAAGCGTATGAAAAAAGAGCGGGAGATCACTCTCCCGCCTTCTATAACTATTATGAATTATTTGTACAGACCGCGCTCGGTGTAGTGCGTGTGCAGCAGCTCGTGTGCTTTGTGGCTGTTCGGCTCGCCGAGGTAGTCGCGATAGAGCGCTTGCACTTCGGGGTTCTCATGGCTCTTGCGGAGCGGCATGTTGGAATCCTCGCCGTAAAGGCCCGCCGCGCGCTTTGCGCGAAGGTCGACGAAGTTGCGGATGTAGCCGGGCTGAATCGGCTGACCGCCGCCGTTGACGCAGCCGCCGGGGCACGCCATGACTTCGACGAACTCGTACTGCTTCTCGCCGCTCTTGATCATGTCGAGGAGCTTTGCCGCATTCTCGAGACCGCTGGTGACCGCGACGCGCACGGTGACGCCGTTCAGATCATAGGATGCTTCCTTGATCGCTTCGGTGCCGCGGACGGCATGGAACTCGACCTTTTCGAGCGTCTTGCCGGTGACCTTCTCATACGCGGTACGCAGAGCAGCTTCCATAACGCCGCCGGTTGCGCCGAAGATATGACCTGCGCCGGACGCAACGCCGAGCATCGGATCGCAAACCTCATCGGGCAGTTCTTCGAATTTGATGCCCGCACGGCGGATCATCGAAGCGAGCTCGCGCGTGGTGATCGACACGTCAACATCCGGTACGCCGTCCTTGCCGAGTTCCGGACGCTGCACTTCGAACTTCTTCGCGGTGCACGGCATGACGGAAACGACGAAGATCTTCTTCGGGTCGATGCCCATCTTTTCGGCGTAGTAGGACTTCACCAGAGCGCCGAACATGCCTTGCGGCGATTTGCAGGTGCTGAGGTTCGGGATGAATTCCGGATAGTAGTGTTCGCAGAACTTGATCCAGCCGGGGCTGCAGCTCGTGATCATCGGGAGCTTGCCGCCCTTGGTGAGACGACCGATCAGCTCGGTGCCCTCTTCCATGATCGTGACGTCCGCCGCGTTATCCACGTCGAACACCTTGTCAAAGCCGAGGCGATGGAGCGCTGCAATCAGCTTGCCCTCGACATTCGTGCCGATCGGCATGCCGAATTCTTCGCCGAGCTGTACGCGGACGGACGGTGCGGGACCGACGACCACATGCATGTCGGGATCGGAAATTGCTTTCCAGACCTTATCGGTATCGTCGCGCTCGGTGAGTGCGCCGGTCGGGCAGACGCTGATGCACTGACCGCAGTTGACGCAGGAGGTCGATGCCAGCGGCAGATCGAACGCGCTCGCGATATGCGTCTTGAAGCCGCGCTCGTTTGCACCGATGACGTTGCAATGCTGGTTGTATTTGCACACAGCCACACAGCGACGGCACAGGATGCACTTCGAGTTGTCGCGGATGAGGTGGATCGCGGAATCGTCGATGTCCGGCTCGGTCGGTGCGCCGTCGAACTTATGCGCATCGCAGCCGTATTCTTGGGACAGCGCCTGCAGTTCGCACTTGCCGCTTCTGACGCAGCTAAGGCAGTCCATACGGTGGTTCGAAAGCATGAGTTCGAGGGTCATCTTGCGGGATGCGCGAAGCGCCGGCGTATTCGTCTGCACTTCCATTCCCTCGGCGACCTGCATCAGGCAGGCGACGGGGTTGCTGCGCGCGCCCTTGACTTCAACCACGCACATACGGCATGCGCCGATCGCGTTGATGTTCTTCATATAGCAGAGAGTCGGGATACGGATGCCTGCAAGCTCCGCCGCTTCCAGAATGGTGGAACCCGCGGGGACTTCGATCTCTCTTCCGTTGATTTTCATTTTGATGGTATCCATGGTCGCCCTCCTTATTTCTTGATGATGGCCGAGAACTTACAGCCTTCCATACAGGCGCCGCACTTGATGCACTTCGACTGGTCGATGACATGCGGTTCCTTGACCTTGCCGGTGATCGCGTTTGCCGGGCAGCGACGTGCGCACAGCGTGCAGCCGCGGCACTTGTCGGCCTGAATCTCGTAGTGCATGAGCTTCTTGCAGACGCCCGCCGGGCAGCGCTTTTCGACGACGTGCGCTTCGTACTCGTCGCGGAAATACTTCAGCGTGGACAGAACCGGGTTCGGCGCCGTCTGACCGAGCGCGCACATTGCGTTCGCCTTGATGTAGTTGCAGAGCTCTTCCATCTTGTCGAGATCTTCGAGCGTACCGTTGCCGGACGTGATCTTGTCAAGCATTTCGAGAAGGCGTCTCGTACCGATGCGGCACGGGGTGCACTTGCCGCAGCTCTCGTCGACCGTGAAGTCGAGGAAGAAGCGCGCGACGTCGACCATGCAGGTCGTTTCGTCCATGACGATCATACCGCCG
>DFEW01000066.1:44520-45220 GCA_002369195.1 Christensenella sp. UBA3792 | reverse complement strand
CGATCATACCGCCGGAACCCATCATTGCGCCGATCTTGGTGAGGTTGTCATAGTCGATCGGCAGATCGAGGAACTGCGCCGGGATGCAGCCGCCGGACGGACCGCCGGTCTGAACCGCCTTGAAGCGCTTGCCGTTCGGGATGCCGCCGCCGATGTCGTAGATGATCTCGCGCAGCGTAGTGCCCATCGGGATCTCCACAAGACCGGTGTTGACGATCTTGCCGCCGAGCGCGAAGACCTTGGTACCCTTCGACTTTTCGGTACCCATGGAAGCGAACCAGTCCGCACCCTTCAGGATGATCTGCGGGATGTTCGCGAGCGTTTCGACGTTGTTGATGATCGTCGGCTGACCGAACAGACCCTTGTTCGCCGGGAACGGGGGCTTGTTTCTCGGCTCGCCGCGGTTGCCTTCGATGGAAGTCAGCAGCGCGGTTTCTTCGCCGCAGACGAACGCACCTGCGCCGAGACGGACTTCGATGTCGAAATCAAAGCCGGTGCCGAAGATATCCTTGCCGAGCAGGCCGTATTCACGCGCCTGACCGATTGCGATCTCAAGACGCTTGACCGCGATCGGGTACTCCGCACGAACGTAGATGAAGCCCTTGTTTGCGCCGATCGCATAGCCCGCGATCGCCATCGCTTCGAGAACCGCATGCGGGTCGCCTTCGAGGACAGAACGGTCCATGAACGCGCCGGGGTC
>DFEW01000066.1:0-44466 GCA_002369195.1 Christensenella sp. UBA3792 | reverse complement strand
GCGCCGGGGTCGCCCTCGTCCGCGTTGCAGACGACGTACTTCTGCGGAACCTTATTGCGCGCCGCGAAGTCCCACTTCATGCCGGTCGGGAAGCCCGCGCCGCCTCTGCCGCGAAGACCGGAGTCCTTCATGACCTGAATGACCTCTTCCGGGGTCATCTCGGTAAGGACTTTGCCGAGTGCGGCATAGCCGTCCATCGCGATGTACTCGTCGATGACTTCCGGGTTGATGACGCCGCAGTTGCGAAGCGCAACACGCATCTGCGTCTTGTAGAATCCGGTTTCCTGCAGGGACGGAACCTCGACCTTTTCATCGCCTTCGGTTTCACGATACACGAGACGGTCGACAACGCGGCCCTTCAAGAGGTGTTCTTCGACGATCTCCGGAACGTCCTCGAGCTTCACGCGGCTGTAGAACGTACCCTCCGGATACACGATCATGACGGGGCCAAGCGCGCACAGACCGAAGCAGCCGGTACGAACGACTTTTACTTCTTCAGCAAGGCCTTTTTTTGCGATTTCTTCTTCCATCATCGCAGCGATCTTGACGCTGCCGGAAGAGGTACAACCCGTACCGCCGCAAATCAAAACATGCGTACGAATCATTCTTCTATTCCTCCGTTAACCTTCCACCGCACCGATGGTATATTTTGTGACGGGCTTGCCGCCGATGAGATGCTCTTTGATGATCTCGGGAACCATTTCGGGCTTGACCTTGACGTAGGTTGTACGTTCCTTGTCCCCTTCGAAAACCTCAACGATCGGCTCAAAGCGGCACATGCCGATGCAGCCGGTCTGCGTGACGGTGACACGCTCGCCGAGATTCTGTTCCGCGACCTGTTCGACAAAGGCGTTCAGAACGGGGCGCGCACCTGCCGCGATGCCGCACGTTGCCATGCCGACAACCACGCGAATCTCACCGCTGCCTTCCCGAAGCGCGACCTTGTTCTTCATTCTGTCACGAATCTGCGCAAGTTCTTCCAATGTTTTCATGTGTTTGATCCTTTCGTTCTATTTTTGTCGAATATTTTAAGCCTCCGAAGCGTATTGCTCCTTCAGCATATCCCGGATCCATGCGAGGACCTCATATTCATCCAGAGGTACCTCGTCCCCCAACACCTGCCGAATCTCACGCGTGTCGAGCGAAACCATTCTGTCCGGCATCGTATGCCGGAAGACGTAATCCGTCGAAGCGCTCGCGCGAATCAGCAGGACAATCGTAGAAACCACGTCACCGAGCGGCGTGAAGTCCAAATGTGTTTTATCGAACGTCGCGCTTATCGTCGTTCCGCAGTGCGCGGGATCAACCGAACGTTCCACCGATGTGATCGAAAACGTGCCGCCCGTCTGTTCCGCCGCAAGCTTTAAAAGCGGGATCCCCATTCCGACCTTGCGCGTGGTGCGCGTGGTGGAAAACGGATCGGTCACGGTCTTGACGAAGTCCTCCGACATGCCGCAGCCGTTGTCGCGGATCGTCAGCGCGAGCGTCGTTTCCGTCTCGTCGATCAGAATTTCGATGCACGTCGCTTCGGCGCGGATCGAGTTCTGCGCGATATCCAGAATGTTCAGCGAAAGCTCCTTCACAGCGTCCCCTCCCGAAGCGTTTGAAACAGCGCATGCCGTACGGCCTCCGGCCGTGTTTCGTCGGTGTCGAGCGTCAGCGTGCCGCCCGCCTCTCCGATCTCCCAAAGCCGGTGCGCATCCGAGCAGACGACGATCTTTCGATCCCCCGCAAGCGCGCGATTGTTCGCATCCCGCAGTTCCGCGATCTTAAACACCGGTTCCGGCGGGAAAAAACCGAGCACCGCAAGAAGTCCGTTTGCGTCGCGGTCGATATGCGCCGGCCAGCAGATGCCGCCGTGCGCTTCAACGAGCGTCGCCGCCTGTTCGAGATCGAGATCCGTCGCGGCGGGCAGAAAGTGCGGATCCTCTCCGATCTTTTCGTCCCGTTCGTTCAGGATCGGTTGCTCGCCGAAAATCTCCGTGCGGTTCTTGATCCGCATCCGGTGCGTCCGAACCTCCTCGCCGAACGCTGTCGCGTCATCGAGCGTTTCAAAGATGCACAGCAGATGCACATCTTCCGCCGTCGTCAGTTCCATGCCCGCGACCGGCACGATGCCGTATTCTTCACATGCCGCAAAGAACGCGGGACAGTTGTCCGTCGTGTTATGATCGGTCAGCGCAACGAGATCGAGTTCATTCAAATGCGCCATGCCCGCTATGTTGCACGGCGTCATATCCATGTCTCCGCAGGGAGACAGGCAGGAATGCAGATGCAGATCGTACCGTAGCGTCCTCATTTGAGCAGAGCACCGACCTCGGCGCACATCTCAAACGTGGATTTCTCCGTCAGAAGCAGGTTGAGTCCGTGCAGCTTCGCTGCGTTGACGACCGCTTCGTCCGGCTGCACGCCTTCGGAAAACACGATGCAGGCGCAGTCCGTCAGCTGACCGACCGCCGCCACGTTCACGTTCGACATGATCGTGACCCAGCAGTCGCCGCTTTGCGCGCGGCCCATGACCCAACTCAACAGATCGCCCGCGTATCCGCCGGTCACCTCCCGGTCGCCTTCGGACAGCAGCAGCGGTTTGCATCCCGTTTGTTCGATCAGTTCGTTTACCGTCATGCGTTATCTCCTTTGCTGTCTTCCCTCTGCAGGGACTTGAGCTGTTCTCTCATGCGGATCACGCAGTCGTCGAGCGACGATTCGCCGCGAACGACATCCTCCGCATGTGCGCGGCACGTCGGTGCGCCGCAGGAGCCGCAGTCCATGCCCGGAAGCTGTTTCCAGATGCGTTCGATTTCCGACATCATGCGGAACGACTGCGCAAAGTCCGTGTTCAAAAGCTCGGCGGAACTGTACTCGCCCGGTTCAACCGTGAGAATCTCGCGCGGGATCGGTTCTCCCTCCGCAAGCGAAATGCGGTTTTGAACGATCGGCATATACCGCTGGAGCGAGCGAATGCGCACGCGCGCGATATACGGGTTTTCCACGGCCAGGACACCGCCGACGCAGCCGCCGGGGCATGCGTTCATTTCGACGAATTTCAGGTCGGGGAAATGTCCCATCTCGATGTCGTCCAGCACGCGGATGATGTTTTCAACGCCGTCCGCCGCCAGATAGTGATCGTTCATTAGTGCGCTCGCTTCCCCGCCCGAGGACGGCCAGCTCATGCCGATCGCGCCGGTTTCCGACGTGACCTTCGGCGTTTTCTTGCGGTCCATCTTCGAGAGCAGGCGGAAGTAGATTTCGCTCATGGATACCACATAGTCGATGTAGCATTCCTTGTCCGCCGGCGTGTTCTTGACCCAGCTGACCTTCGCGGGGCACGGGGAGATGAACACGGTCTTGATATCCTCCGGCTTGAGGTCGGGATGCCGTTCCAGCGCACGTTCCTTTGCGAGCTTGCCAGCAAGCTCGATCGGCGGCGCAACGGGAACCATCTTGTTCCGGAGCGTCGGGAACCGTAGCGAGATGAGCCGCACCACGACCGGACACGCCGTGCTGATAAACGGCGCCTGCGCGTCGCCCATGCGCTGCATGTACGCGCGCGTATAGTCCGTGACGAGCTCCGCAGCTTTTGCGACTTCGAAAATATCGGAAAAGCCCAGATCCATCAGCCCCTGCATGAGATAGTCGGCATCATCGAGATTCGCAAACTGGCCGAACAGAGACGGCGCGGGCAGCGCGATCAGGAACTTGCTGCGATCCAACGAATCCCAAGTGTCGAAATCAGCTTTTTTCGCTTTGTAGGGGCAATGGCGGATGCATTCTCCGCAGTCGATACAGAGGTTCGGATTGATACAAGCTTTTCCGTCGCGAATGCGAATTGCCTGCGTGGGGCAGCGGCGCAAGCAGGTGGTACACCCCTTGCACTTGTCCGCGTCAAGCAATACGGAATGCTTGTATACGATCATGCGTCCTCCTTATGCCGGCAGAAACTTCATTTCGATCGTCGTGCCGACGCCGACCACCGAATCGATTTTGAGTTCGTCCGAATACCGTTTCATATTCGGCAAACCCATGCCTGCGCCGAAACCGAGCGAACGGATGTTGTCCGGAGCCGTCGAATACCCTTCCTGCATCGCAAGATTGACATCCTTGATGCCGGGACCGACGTCCTTTAAGATGACTGTGATGCATTCCGGCGTCACATACACATCCGCGTCTCCGCCCTTTGCATGAATGACCATGTTGATCTCCCCCTCGTACATCGCGACGGAGATCCGGCGAATCAGATCGGGATGGAATCCCATCTGACGAAGCATGCGCTTAACCTGTACGGATGCTTCTCCCGCGGACGTGAAGTTGTTGCCGTCCACATCGTAATGAAAGTGCAGCGGTTCGTTCTCGTTCATCGTCCCAAACCGCCTTCATACAGTTTGCCGCTTGCCTCGTACATCGTCAGCTTCGTTTCGAGAAGCGCGATGTGATTCTGCGCCGCAAGCGTTTTGATCTCATCGGTTGCCTTCTTGCCGCGCACGATGATGATGCAGCTCATATCGAGCATATGCGCGGTGCGAACGATCTGCGGGTTCAAAAGTCCCGTCAGCAGCACGTCGCGGTCATCCGCGAATGCCAGTACGTCGCTCATCATGTCGCTGCCGAAGGCGCCCTGAAGATCGATGTCGAGCTGATCCGGCTCTGCATAAACCGTCGCTTCGATGCGTTCAGCCATCTCCCGGATAGTCATGTTCGTGTCCTTTCGGTTATGCGCGGAATTTTTCTACAATGCCCTTGACGTCTGCCGGGACCAGGCGGCCGAATACTTCGTCGTCGATGGTCATGACCGGTGCAAGACCGCAGCAGCCGAGGCAGCGCGTTGCTTCGAGCGTGAACTTGCCGTCGTTGGTCGTGTGACCTGCCTTGATGCCGAGCAGACGCTCGAGTTCCGCAAGGATATCCGCGGAGCCCTTGACATAGCAGGCGGTACCGAGACAGACACGGATGAGATGCTCGCCCTTCGGCTCGAGCGTGAACCACGAATAGAACGTGGAAACGCCGTAGACCTGCTCGAGCGATACGCCGAGACCCTCTGCGACCATCGTCTGCACTTCGATCGGCAGATAACCGTAGATTTCCTGTGCCTTCTGCAGCACGGGCATCATCGCGTCGGAATGACCCTTGTGCTGTTCAATGACTTCTTTGAGCTGTGCTTCCTGTTCGGGTGTTCCCCTAAACGGGATCTGGGTAATCTTGTTCGTCATACATCCTCCTTGAAAGTTCAGATTCCTGACCATCAAATATTATAGCATAGGCGTTTGCCGATTACCATATCTTTTTGCAACAACTTTTCTTATATTTTTACATTCCCGTGCATTCTTCACGAAAAATACGCAAATATTTAGCAAAAAAACTCGTTTTTATACTTTCCTTTTTCAAAAAAATCGTGTATGATTAAGGTACTTCAATATGGAAGGGGATAAGTATGGCAAAGAAGAAGATCAAACCCACGCCGGCGGGTATACTGTTTTTATCTGCAATTGCCGTCCTGATCATCGCTCTGATCACCGTTGTGATCGTTCTGATCTCGAACTGCAATAAGTCCGAAAACAATCCGAAACGTCCGACCCCGACCGCAACGGCTGTTGTCGAAGCATCCGCAACGCCCACGAGCCTGCCGACCGACGTTCCGACCGCTGATCCGTCCCTCAATCCGATCAATCCGGATAATACAACCGACCCCGGCATCACGCCCGATCCGAACAGCACGAGCGGTCCGATCATCAACACGCCGCCCGCCGTCGAGACGCCCGAACCGACCTCGACCACCGGCGGTTACTACACAACGCCGACTTCTCAGATGAAGAAGAATGCCAAGGATGGCTACGTAAAGAACGACAAGGTCAACATGCGCAAGGGTCCCGGCACGAACTACGATAAGGTCAAGTCCAACATTGCAAAGGGCACCAAGCTAACGCTCTACATCGAGCAGGATGGTTGGTGGTTCGTGAAGTGCGACTCGAAATTCGGCTACATCAAGAAGGATTACGTTGCACAGGGCACGAGCCCGAGCTCCGCAACAGGTGAAGTGACCGGCACGGTCAACGTCAACGCCGGTTCCAAGATCGCGCTGCGCAAGTCCGCCGACAAAGACTCGCAGTGCATCAAGGAGTACACCAGAGGCGAAGCGCTGACGATCTACTACAAGTCCGACGACGGCAAGTGGTATTATGTCAAGGTCAACAGCGACGGTAAGAAGGGCTGGATGTACGCGTCTTATGTCAAGGCGAACGGCAAGGTCGGCACCAAGTAAACCTCGAAATACAAAGAATCCCGGCAGCGATGCCGGGATTTTTTTGTTCAGTATCCGCGCTTTCGAAGATCATCGACCAAAGAAACGTAGAAGCCCGTGATATCCTTAACGTCCTTCCCCGCCTTCTTCGAAAACGCGCTCCGGCGAAAATCGATCTCATCGAGGTGCGAAATACCGCGGCGCGTGTTGCCGCAGATCGTGATGCACCGCTCTCCCCACTCCGCCGACGATACGGAAACGAGCCCGTCGTTCGGTCCTTCGATGCGGTTTAACACGAAGTTCGCGATCCATAAGCTGACATCGGAAAACGGACGCTTCATCACGCCGGCAACGCTCTGATAATATACGCCCGGCGCATCCGGATTGTCCCGATTGAAACGCTCCATATGCGCGACGGAAAACTCCTCGCACACGCGCACAAAGTCCGGATTCCGATCGCCGACAACGCGAATCCAGTTGTCGACCGCAAAGCCCGCAATCGAAAAGATCGTGCGCGGCGCTTTCAAAAACAGCGTCGCCGTCTTTGATCCGCGATGCGGCGTGCTGACCGTCGTGACGCTCGCGACCCTGTCCCCGTAGCCGAGCGACGACGCGATCATGCGCGCCTCCAGTCCGCCCTTCGAATGCCCGATCAAGTTCACCTTCTCTGCGCCGGTCTGCTCTAAAATTGCATCGATGCGCGCGCACAGCGCATGCGAATTCGACTCCACGCTGCCCCAGCAGTCCTGTTCGCCGAAGAATAGCGTCGCGCCATGCTCCTTCAGCACGCGCGGAATCCTGCCCCAGTACAGCGGAATCTTCAGATCGCGGAATCCCGTCCCGTGGATCAGCAGCAGCGGATATTTCGTTTTGCAGTTTTGCGCTTCCATATTTATAATATAGCACACGCTCCGTTGCATTTCAACTGCGCCTTTGACCGTTTTTACAACTCTGATACAAGTCTGTGATGACTTGGTTACAAGTTTTTCCGTACAATAAAGCCAACTTCAAGAATAGAGGTGTTTGTATGAAAAAACGATTCCTTTGTCTGTTGCTGTCCCTTTTGTCCTTTGCGTGTGCTGCGCCGGACGCGATCGAGCTGCCGCCGCAGGCTTTGCCGACTATATCGGCGGCGGAAGAAACGATCGATGCGCTCCCTGCCGACGCGCAGGCGCCCGTCTCTTTGACCGAAGCGCCGACCGAGGCACCGAGCGCAGCGCCGATGAACGTGACGAACGAATACGCTTCCTATGAAATCGAAGCGCCCACTTCCCCGCTGATCAAGGACGTCACCTTGAAAGAGCTCGACTGGGCGAATCTTCTCGCTGGCAAACAGTATCATACGAAGTTCTACAATGAAAGTGTCGATTTTCAGCAATTCCGATACACGGTAGAAGCGTTCCGTTCGGACGGGACCGGCACGGCTTTTACAATTCATGTGCAGTTTCCCGCCGCATGGACCGATCTCCAATGCCTGTCGATGAACCAATACATCGGCTTCCGATTTTACCTTGACGGCAAGGCACAGCACGATTTTCGGCTGACCGACCAATCCGTGATCCTTTCGGAAGCGCTGAGCAGCGCACGCTGCGACGATTTCACCATGACCTACACAAGCGAAGCGATCACCGACGAGGTCATGCATGGGTATCACGAATGGTCAATCGTGCCGTTTTTCTGGCACTGGAAAGTCTTCAACGGCGATAAGTGGAACAACAAAAACGGCCGGACCTGGATCGACGTCACAAACGGCGACTATTGCGAATACAACGGCGGGGAGATGGCCTATACCGGCGGCGAGATCGAGATCACGGAGCTTAAAGAGCTATCTTTGAAACTGCCGATCGAGCACACGCATGAACCCGTTGAAACGCCGAAAGAGCCGAAGCTGTTGCAAGTGAGCATCTGGCGTGAGGATATCGAGCGCAACGAAAAGGAAGGACATTACGGATCGGACGGACGACTGAAAGACGGGTCGTATGTGGTTTACGGGACATGGCAGAATGTGACCGTCGATTTTTCGGAGTTAGAGATTTACGTCGAACGATTCTATTATTGGGAGCACGGATTCTTCTATCTGTTTCACATTGTCTATCCCGAATCATGGTCGGAGGAGGTGCGCAGAAACGTTCGGATCGACATTCGCACGTATGCCGACGGCGAGCCGTTCGGGGAAGCGCTTGACAACAAGGGACATATCCGCTGGTATATCACATATGGAGGCGCGTCCAACTGGCGCAATGTAGGCAATCCGAACAACAATGCGCCGTACCCGACGGAGATTTACTGTTTTGCCGATTCGCGCCGGTTTTCGCTGATAAACCCGATCGAACAAAAGGAGCTGACAAGCAAAGTAACGCTTGAATACCACACAACGATCCGATTCGATAACAGCAATCAGGAGATCGATCTCACAAACGGTGAACCGTATTACATCGAGTCCATCCATGCATACTCGCAGGAAGCAAGAATTCCATTGACAGAGTTTACGATCATGACCGACACGCTCACGCTTTCGCAGGGAGGTGCCCAATGAAACGGATATTTTTTCTGCTCCTCTCCCTCGTCCTTTTGCTTGCCTGTGTTCCGACGCCGGATCATGAGGCGGTTGTGAACAAATCGGACAACGCCATGCAGCAGGCGCTCACCGCGCCGAAATCCGACGTCAACCGTTATGAAGCGCCTGCACATTGGGACGAAACGATCGAAATGAAGAATCTCGCCATTCGATTCGATGCAGATATCGAACTGCCGGACGGCGACGTTTATCCGGTGCAGACGATCCGACGGCACGAATTCACGCCGCAGGATGCAATCAACCTTTTGAACGCGTGCTTTACGGGACCGTTCGAGCTGCGCGAAAACATATCCAGCATGGCGGAGCTCGACGAGGACATCCGCTTTGCGCTGCGCGGCAACTGGACGGAAGACGACGACGGAACGATCGGATGGATTCCGCCGGACGGCGACAGCGAGGAGCTTCAGGAGCTTCGCGAGCAGATGGCGCAATGCCCCGCCGAGGACGTGTTTGTCCCGCTGACGGCGGACCGTCTCACATACCGAAATCTGCCCTATGCGGTGCGTACGGCGGACGGAACGCTGATCTACATGAAGCTTCAAAAGCGTGCGCTGACGCTGCAAACGTCCCGCAAGAGCGAAATACAGGATGAAACGATCGTCTGGCAGGGCGGATACATCGGTGAACAGCGCGGCAATACGCTCGACGATATCCCGATCTCCGAACAGGACGCAATCAGCATCGGCAATGCGTTTCTCGATCGCGCGGGATTGGCCAATCAGTTCGGCATCGGGCTTGCGGTCAAGGCGAGGCATACGGTCCCGATCGTCGAAGAGCCGTACTTTGATGTTCTGTCAACCGGCTACATCCTGCGCATTGCGCGAAACGGCGGCGGCTATATCCCGATCCCGCAGGGCGGCGGGTACTATCACGAGGACAATCTCAGCGCGCTTTCCGAGCGGGATGAGATCGAGTACTCGATGGGATGGAAAACGGATTGGATCGAGGTCTATGTGTCCGAACACGGGATCGAATCGGTAGGCTGGTACGACCCCAACGAATATGTGATGGAAGCGAGCGAAAACGTGCAACTGATGCCGTTTGACGAGATACAGCAGCATATCCGGGAGGATTTCAGGTTCAGCTATGCGTGGGCGGAAGACACCGCCCGACGGATCAAAGCGCTGACGATCGACCGCATTGTACTGTCATGCGCGATCGATCAGCTTGCAAATCAGCCGGACGAGGCGGTTCTCGTGCCTGCCTGGGTGATCCTCTATCGATCCGATCAATCCGAACTCGCGCACGATCACGAAAAGCTGATGGTCATCAACGCGATCGATGGCAGCTATCTGCATGTCAACTGATAAAAAAGCCCGCCGACCGGCAACCGGTTGACGGGCAATTTCGTTTTTGTGTTACTTGCGCACTGCGGCGATCTGCAGCAGCACCGCAGAAAGCAGTCCGAGGATCGGGACGGCGATGAACGCCCAGTCCGCGAACAGCACGTTGTCGGAAATCTCAAACGGCAGCGAGACGAACTGCGAAACGAGCAGGAGCACCAGATACACGCCGGACACGATCACGCCGAGCAGCGCGATAAGCTTTACAAAGAAATGGTTTTTCATGGCTCTCCTCCTCAGTCCACGATCGCGATCACGTCGCCGGTCGTGCGGTTATTGTGTCCGAACAGCTTTTCGTTCCAGTACATGCCCGACGACTGTCCGCCGTCGAGGTTGTATGCCGCCGTCATGCCGAGCGATGCGCACAGCTTCGACATTTCGACGAACGTCATGCCCGGCGATTTGCCCGCGCCGAGTCCGTTGCCGTTGATATCCTTCATATTGCGCGTGCCGGCGATGCTGATGAACGCATAGTGACCCGGCTCATAGTAGCCGAACGCGGTGCGCGGGTTCTCGCCGCCGACGGTGGAATTGAATTTCTCCTTCGCGTTGCCGTTCTCGTCGAGCAGCGACGGTCCGAAGTAGAATGAATGGTACGGATACGATGCGATGATTGCGTCGTTGTCGATCTTCTCCTTCTTGCAGTCGAAGCAGCGTACCGTGCCGTCCTGATACACGACGCACAGGTCGGAGTTCTTGCATTGCTTGGACTGCAGCAGCATACCGTTGCGGATGATCAGCCCCTCGTTGATCGCGTTCGTCGTGAAATAGTCCGAGTTGATCGCAATGCGCGCGTTCAGGTCCCTTGCGTACTCATAGATCATCTTGCCGTAGGCCTGGTTCGTCACGCTTTCGGTCGTCAGCTTTTCGATCTCGCGCACGTACACGTCGGCGATCTGATACTCCAGCTTTCCCTTTTGATAGTGATAGAGCTCAACCGCGGATTTCTGCCCGCGATAGACGTAGATCAGCGTTTTAACCGTGCCGTCCTCGAGCGTTTCGCTCGTGTTCGGCTCCTCGACGACCGGATCGCCGTCGGAGAACTTCTCCTTGTAGCGATCGCCCAGAAGCCCCGGGATCGGTGTCGGCGCGGGTTCTTCCGTCGGCTTCGGCGTCGTTGCATCGGCGGATGCGGACGCATCCGTCCCCTGCGGCGTTTCGTTCGCAGCAGGCGTGACGGAGACGACAACCGTATCTTCGCTTTCGGTCGTCGGCTGCGGCTCCTTGGGCGGAAGCGTTGCAAGCGTTGTGATCTGATCCTGCTTGATCTCGCGGATGTGCAGCCAGTCGAACGAATACGTGTTGACCGTCATTGCGAACGCGCCGGCGAGCAGAACGTCGGCGATCAGGATGCCGATCAAGCGTTTTTTGTTGAACCGGTATTGACGAAACGCGCCGAGGCGGAACAGAATCAGGTACAGAATGCCCGTGATCAGCACAAGACCCGCAAGGATCAGGTGCAGGTGTTCGGTGAGAAAGAAGGTCGAATGCACGACGAAGTGCAGACCCGGGTTGAAATGGTCGAGGATATAGAACACGATGTAGTTTGCGCTCAAGATCCCCGTCAGGTTTGCGAGGATCGACGCAACCGTGCGCATCAGTTTCCAATTGCGTTTGTTCGGTTGATTCATTGGTACTCTCCGTTTATCGTTTGCGACAGTATAGCATGCGTATTTGAAGATTCTGTGACCGAGTTGTAAGGAACGCGTAAAATCGCGCTAAATCGCAAGCAGAATCCATTTGACAAGGAACCGCTTGATCGGCGATTCGCGATACAGGGTATCCTGCACCTTGCGCACCTTTGCAAAGAGAAGCTTGCGCGTTTCGGTCATGTCATGGTCGGAAAAGACCGCCTCCTCCGCCCACTCCTGCGCGTGCGGATCGGGCGCGACGCCGAACCGTTCGAGCCGCTTCAAATACCGAAGCATCCGCAGAACGCCTTGCTTTGCGTTCTTTTGGCGGAATAGATTCCTGCGCCGTGTGCGGATCAGCATGCCGACGCCGACCCATGCTGCAGGCAGCAGCGGAAGGAGCAGCAGCAACAGCCACCACGGACTGACGTGTGTTTCGTGCACCGTGATTGTGTTCGGTTCGCCGATGATCTGCGGCTTCGTCGTCGTTTGCGCATCCGCGCTCGGAACCGGCACCGCCGTGCTGTCCGGCGTTCCGACGGGCGCGGTCGCCTGCGGCGTTTCGGTCGGCTCCGGCGTCACGGGGACGGCCGGTGCAACAGTTGCCTGCGGCGTCGAATGCTGCTGCGGCTCGGACACGCCAAGAAGATCGAAGGAAAATCCCGCGGTGCTCTCGATCGGAACCCAGCCCACGCCTGCAAGATAGACCTCCGTCCATGCGTGCGCAGTCTGTTCGGTCACGTCGAACCACGCGTTTTCCGACGTCGCGTTCGCTCGATACCCGATCGTATAGCGCGCCGGAACATCCAGCGCCTGCAGCAGTGCGGTCGTTGCACTTGCAAAATGCACGCAGTAGCCCTTGTGCCCTTCGGTGAGGAAGTACTCAATCATGTCGCGTCCGTCCGGCGCGGCGCCGGGCGTGAGCGAATACGCGCCGGATTGCCGCACAAATGCCGCAACGGATAACGCCGTCTGATACGCACTTCCGCTCGTTTCGATGCCGGCATCCCGCGCGATCGAAACAAGCAGTTCCCGGAACGGACCGTCCGGCATCGTGTATGCCTGCTCGACAAAGTCCAGATATTCGCGTTCCTCGTCCGATACCGTGCGCGCCGTCAAGTCGACCGTCGTTGCAAAGGTCCAGTCATAGGATGTTTTTCCCGAAGCGCGGACGGATGATTCATCCATTTTCAGATCCGGATCCGCCTTGAACCCGTACGGTACGTAGCGCTCGCCGGAAAACGCATCCTTGACGGACAGCTGCGCCGTTGCCGTCGCATGTGTACCGAGCGCTTCCATCGCGCGCCAGTCGCCGGTAAACGCCTCCGCTTCCTGCCATGTGCCGTCGACATACTGCCCGTACGAATGCGTGCGCAGCAGATATGCGCCGCGTCTGGAAACGCGGATCGAAAATGCCTTGTCGTCGCGCTCTTTGCGCTCATCCTCCTTGTTCAGATGATACTGTTTGGGATTTCTGCGAACGAGCGACAGAATCATATCGCCCAGCTCCTCCACGCGGTCGCCGAGCATTTCTTTGCGCTGTTCAAACGGGATCGGCGTGAACCGGCTTTGCGGCGAGGCGACCCTCAGCAGGAGCGCAAAAATCAGCATTGCCGGAAGCATCGCAACGAGGTACCAGCCGAGCCGGTGCGAATCGCCTCTGCGCACGCCCTGTCCGAGCAGCGAACCGCCGAAATACACCATCAGCAGGATCACGACCCAGACCGCCGGCGGCTGATCCGTATAGATCAAGCTCAGCAAAAAGACCGGCAGCGGGATCAGTACCGACAACAGCGGCGTTTTGCCGCGAATCAGCGAAAACGCGCAGAGAATTCCGACGGCAGCCGCAAGCAGCAAAAGCGCGGTCGTGACGCCCGTTGCGATGTACGTAAAGTCCATCCCCTCCGGCAGCATGGGCGCGGAAATGTCCGGGATGAATCGGAAATCCCGTGCAAGCGGTTCGGTCACCGTATGAGCAATCCAGCGCACACCGAACAGCACGTTTTTGCGCTCTAATACGCCGTAAATGACCGTGCCGAGCAGGTACACAAAGCCAGGCGCGACACCGCCGCGCGGCAGATGCATCCAGCCGGAGAGCAGCAGCGCGCCGATACCGCAGCCGAGCGCCACGATCCACCGGTGGAATGGGATCGAAAACGCGGTCGGCACCGCGCATGCGCACGCAAGCATGCCGCATGCGATGATCGCCGCGTCGCCGACGATTTTCAGAAAACCGTTCCAGCGCTTCATGACCGCACCTCCCTGTTCGGAACGATCCGATACACCAGCGTGTCGTTTCCGGCGAGCACCGGCAGCGCCTGTTCCTCTCGCATCGGTTCGGACAGAACGGTCTTTAAGAAGCGCTCGAACTCGCCGCCCGAACGAATCATCTGCGACTGCATGCCGAAGTGCAGCAGATACGGTATGTTGTTTTTACAAAGCTGATCGGACAGATAGGAAAGCTGCTCCATCACGCTCTGCTGCTCCGTATAGTCCTTCGGGAGGTTCACCGAAAGCACGATGTTCTTTCGCACGAGCAGCTGCGGCTCGCGCACGATCGGCTCGTCGTACTTTTCGGACAGCTTCCAGTGGATCAGATTGATCGCGTCTCCTTCGCGATACGGACGCAGTTCATGTTCCTCAGAGAATCCCTGCGGTTTCGGCTTTAAGATGCGATCGGACGGCTCGACCAGTTCCGGTTCCGGAATCGGCCGCTCCATGTCCGGCAGAACGGTCAGCGCGACCAAGCCCGAACGGCGGATCGGGATTGAGATCAATCCGAGATAATCGCAGGCGCGCGCCGAACGGATCCGGTAGCGCATCGTGCCGAGACGCGATGTGTCCGGCGCAAAGCGGAGCGTATGTTTGGTCACGCCGTACAGGCGCAGTTTCTGCCTGCTCGGACGCGCATCCAAAAACAGGTTCTGCTGTTCGATATCGATCTTGTAAAGCTCCGGCGGCAGAAAGAATCCGCATTCGACCTCCAGCCGGATGCGCGCTGCACGCGTGCGGCAAACGTCCTCACCGCCGTTGATCGTGATCTTGGATGTAAGAATCGCAGGCAGACTGATCAGCACCGAAAACACGGGCAGAAACAGCACAAAGAGCAGTATGTAATGGGTTACATACTGCCCGTACGCAAAATGCATCATGGCGCTGCCCGCAAGGAGCAGTGCATATAGGATGCGCCTTGCTGTCATTGTCTTGCCGATGGCGCCGCGGTGCGTTCGAGGAGTTCTTCGACGAGCTTCTGTGCCGTGATGCCGGATGCCTTTGCCTCCGCGGTCAGGATCAGGCGGTGCGTGACCGTCGAAGGATAGATCAGCTTGACGTCGTTCGGGATCACATAGTCGCGTCCCTGCACCCACGCAGCCGCCTTCGCCATCGAAACGACAGCGAGCGTCGCGCGCGGGCTTGCGCCCTGCAGAATCGATTCGTGCGAGCGCGTGGCGTTCGACAGGCGAATCGTGTAGTCCAGAATTTTCTTATCGACAAAGGTGTTGTCGACGGCGCGGCGAATGTCCGCAAGTCCGTTGCGGTCCGCAATGCAGCGCACGTTGTCGAGCGGATTGCCCTTCTGCTTGCGTGTCAACAGCTCCAGCTCGTCCGCATGGCGCGGATAGCCGAGTGACAGTTTCACCATGAAGCGGTCGAGCTGCGAATCGGGCAGCAGCTGCGTACCGCTTGCGCCGACCGGGTTTTGCGTCGCGATGACGACGAACGGATCTGGAACCGGATGCGTGATGCCGTCGACCGTAACGTTGCCCTCCTCCATCGCCTCAAGGAGCGCGGACTGGGTGCGGCTCGTCGCGCGGTTCAGCTCGTCCGCAAGGAACAGATTGCACAGGATCGCGCCGGGCTTATAGATCATCTGTCCGTTTTCCTTATCGTAAAGCGAAAAACCGACAATATCGCTTGGCAGCACATCCGGCGTAAATTGGATGCGATGGTATTCGAGCCCGAGCGCCTTTGAGAACGCAAGCGCCATCGTCGTCTTGCCGACGCCGGGAATATCCTCGAGCAGAATATGACCGCGTGCGAGGATCGCAAGCAGCGCCATGATCAGAACATTGTCCTTGCCGACGACCGCTTTCTTCAATTCATACAGTATGGATTTCGGATCGTTCATGTGTGTCTCCCCATTCAGTCAATTCCCTATGCCTCTATCATAACGCAAAGATGCGTCCGAATTGTGTACAAAGTGCAACGTTTTTACCGTTTCCGGTAATTTTTTCCGCAATAATACGAAAACGGGCTGCTGCATAGCGCAACAGCCCGTGAATGGTCCGTTACCAGAGTTTGATGCCGTCGTGATGCGGCACCTCTTTGATGTGCCAGATCTCGTCCGCATATTGACGGATCGTACGGTCCGACGAGAACTTTCCGGCGCTCGCTGTGTTGACGATGCACTTTCTCGTGAACGTGCGAATATCCTGATAATCGGTCAGCGCATCCAGCTTGCGGTCGATGTACGGCAGCAGTTCCTGCAGGACGAAATAGTAATCCGGCTTCTGCCAGCCGTTGCCGAACAGCAGCGAACGGTGCAGATCGGTGAATACACCGGTGTTGTCGTCCGAGAACGTTCCGTCGATCAGCGTATCGACCACGCGGCGCACGCGCGGCTCGTAGTCGTAGATCGCCTTCGGATTGTAGTGCGGACGCAGCGCATTGAGGTCGTCGACCGAATAGCCGAACACGTAGTTGTTCTCCTCGCCCGCCTCCTGCACGATCTCGATGTTCGCGCCGTCGAAGGTGCCGAGCGTGACCGCACCGTTCAGCATGAGCTTCATGTTGCCGGTGCCGCTTGCCTCGGTGCCCGCCGGAGAAATCTGCTCGGAAATATCCGCTGCGGGGATGATATGCTCCGCATAGGAACAGTTGTAGTTGTGCACGAACACGACGCGCATCTTATCCTGCATGTCGGGATCATTGTTGATCTTCTTCGCGATCTCGTTGATGAACTTGATGATCGCCTTTGCGCGCAGATATCCGGGCGCCGCCTTTGCGCCGAAGATGAACGCTGTCGGCGTAAAGTTCTTGATTCGTCCGTCCTTAATGCCGAAGTACAGATCGAGGATCGCAAACGCGTTCAGGATCTGACGCTTGTACTCGTGCATACGCTTGACCTGCACGTCGAAGCAGAACGTTTCGGGCAGATCGACGCCCTCACGCTCGCGGATCAGCTTGCGCAGCTGACGCTTCTTTTCGCGCTTGACCTCGATGAACGCATCGACGTCCGCGTCGGTCATGTGCTCCTTCAGTCCCTTCAGCTGTTCGAGATCGGTGATCCAGTCGCCACCGACGCGTTCGGTGATGTAGCGCGAAAGCTCCGGATTGCAAAGTCCGAGCCAGCGGCGCTGCGTGATGCCGTTCGTCTTGTTCTGGAAGCGTTCCGGATAGATCTGATACCAGCAGTGCAGCACATCGTCCTTCAGGATCTGCGTATGGATCTCCGCAACGCCGTTGACGTAGCTCGACGCGTATACCGCAAGATTCGCCATGCGGATGATGTTGTTCGATACGATCGCGTACGGCTCGCATTCAAGCCCTTTCTGCATGATCTCGCCGCAGAGCTTTGCATTGATGCGATAGATGATGTCGAAAATTTCCGGCAGCAGATCGCGGAACAGATTGACGTCCCACTTTTCGAGCGCTTCCTGCATGACCGTGTGGTTCGTGTACGAGAAGGTGCGCTGCGTGATTTCGAACGCCTCGTCGAAGCTCAGCCCTTCGTTCATCAGCAGACGCATGAGCTCCGGAATCGAAACCGTCGGATGCGTGTCGTTGAGCTGAATCGACACATAGTCCGCAAACTCGGTAATCGGACGGTTCTCGCGCTTGAATCGGAACAGCAGATCCTGCAGAGATGCGGACGAAAGGAAGTACTGCTGCTTGAGGCGCAGGCGCTTGCCCGCCGTCGTCGTATCATTCGGATACAGCACGCGCGTGATATCTTCGACCGCGTTCTTTTCGAGCACCGCAACCGCGTACTCCTGGTTGTTGAACTTCTGGAAATCGAAGTCCTGCACCGCTTCGCTCTGCCACAGGCGCAGCGTGCCGATGTTGTCCGAATGGTAGCCGATGATCGGCATATCGTACGGGACGGCGCGCACGGTCTGGTCGGAGAATTTAACGAGCACCTCGTGCGTGTCTCGGCGGCGGCTCCACGGGTCGCCGAAGCGCTGCCAATCGTCCGCGCTCTCGGTCTGGAAGCCGTTCGTGAACGTCTGTTTGAACAGACCGTACTTGTAGCGGATGCCGTAGCCGTCGAGCGGCAGGTTCATCGTCGCCGCGGAATCCAGGAAGCATGCCGCAAGGCGGCCGAGACCGCCGTTGCCGAGTGCCGCGTCCTCGATGTCCTCGAACGCCGCAAAGTCCAGTCCGCGGTTCTCAAATTCCTTCTTGACCTCGTCAAGGATGCCGAGCGAAAAGAGGTTGTTATACACCATTCTGCCGACCAGATACTCGGCGGAAAAATAATACGTGCTTCTCGTGCGTTCATGCGCATGGCGGCTTTCGTACCACGGTTCCGCGATCGCGCCCATCACAACCGATGCAAGCGCCGAGTGAAGCTGCTGGACCGTCGCTTCCTTCAGGGAAACCTGCGCATCCCGCTTCAGTACCAGTTCGATTTGTTGCATGATTTGATTTGTTTCCATAACCATTCCTCAATTCAAGAATCATCGGTATTATACCATACTAATTTAAAATATGCAAAAAATCCGGCGACTTTTTCGCCGGTTTTCTGTAAAAAATGCGTAAACTGTACGGTTTTGTCCGGATCGATCGATTCAAAATGCGACAAATTGCTTTGATTCTTCCGAACATGGTCGGACCTCAAGACAGAAAAAAGCCCGTGATTTGCTTCACGGGCCGGAGTCCTTAACCCCACGGACGGCGGGCATTGACGAAGTTGCGTTTCCAGTAAGAGGATACCGCGCGCTTGACGACCTTGCCGTTGGAGCTCGATGCGTCGATCATGGTGTTGCCGCCGATGTAGATGCCGCAATGGCTGACGCTCGACGAGCTGTCGCTCCGGAAGAACAGGATGTCGCCCTTCTGCACGTCGCTGAAGCTCGAGATGTTCTTCCAGGAGGATTTCTTCGAATATCCGGACGCGTTGAGGCGGTTGACATTGACGCCCGCCTGACGCAGGCAGTAGTAGACGAATCCTGAACAGTCGAATGTCTTGGGTCCGCGGTCGCCGAGCACGTATTCGCAACCGATCTTGGAGTTCGCCGCCTTGATGAACTTCTCGATGCGCGTCTCCTTCTTCGGCGTCGGCGTCGGCTTTGCCGTCGGTTTGGGCGTCGTCTTGCTGCCGGGCTTTTGTGTCGTCTTTGACGAGGGCTTCGGCGTCGTCTTGGAACTGCTTGACGAGGACGACGAGGAGGATGTCTCCTTTTCCTCCACCTTCAATTTGGATTCGAGCGTCTTGGATATCTTCGCTTCGTCGCTGTACAGTTTTTCAAGCGTCTTTTCCCCCGCAAGCCCGTCCGCAGACAAGCCGTTGCGCTTCTGGAATGCTTTGACCGCCTCAACCGTGACCGAGCCGTACACGCGATCCACTTCATTCTCCGAAAGATAACCGAGGTCGACCAGCTGCTCCTGCAGCATCTTCACGTCGCGGCCCTCCGCACCCTCCTTCAGCATGTAGCGCTGGGCGCTGTCGCTGTACAGAAGCGACAGCGTTTCCGCGCCTGCGACGCCGTCCTGCTTGAGGTCGTGCTGCCGCTGAAACAGTTCCACCGCGTATTCGGTGCTGCTGCCGAAGTAATCCGTCGTTTCCTCGATTTCGAGGTATCCGAGTTCCATGAGCCGGGATTGCAGCGAGGTCACGTCCTCGCCCTTGTCGTGCTTCTTCAGCGTCGCGTACGCTGCCGCATCGCCGCTTTGCGCGGGCTGTTCGCCGGTTTCGTCGTCATCGTCCGGCTCCTCCAGAAGAACCAGACCGGACAGATCGGGGTCGGTATCTTCACCGCCCGGATCCGCGTTCGTTCCTTCACCGGTTACGGCGATCGAATCAGGCGCGCGCAAAAGCGCGGGAAGCGGTTCGACGTTCGAGGCCTCTGCGGGCTCAGCCTTTCCGGAACAGGAAATGATCCCGATAATCAGCGCAATGATAAACAATAGCAAAGCCGCTCCGATCAGCAGCACGGTCAGGACCGTCCGTTTCTGCTTGACCTTCAGCGACTTCCAGTTTCGTATGATATACGGAATAGTCAGTCGATTCTTTTCCATACTGCAAGTGTAGCTTCTTTCGACCCGGAACGCAAGCACAACGCCGCGAAGTTTATCAAAATTTCATATCTATTTTGCATTTACGGCGCATCCTGACCGATTTGCCCGGATTGTGCCTGCCGTTCATACCAATATGTGACGATCCGTTCGATCGCAACCGCGCCGGAACTGCCGGACAGACCGTTCGGAATGAACACGACGATCGCGATCTCCGGGTCCTCGCGCGGGGTGATCGCCGCAAACCAGCAGGTGTTTTCGATGTCGATGTTGTTCGTCGCCGCTGTTTGCGCCGTGCCCGTCTTGCCGCTGATGCGTTCAAGGTATCCGTTCTGCTCGAACGATTTGGAGAACACCGAAGAAGCCGTGCCGCCGTCCTCCGGCGAAACGACGCCCTTCATGCCCTCTAAAATCGCATCCCAGAATCCGTCCGGCGCATTGATCGAGTCGAACTGTTCCGGATGATTCTCGAGGTACAGCGTACCGTCCGCGCGCTCGACGCGCCTCAGCAGTGTCGTTTTGTACGACGTGCCGCGGTTTGCGACGGTCGAGATATATCGCGCGATCGAGATCGGCGTGACGAGCATAACGCCCTGTCCGATGCCGGTCTGAATCGTGTACGTCGGCTTCCAGCGCAGTTCTTCAAGCCACGTCGAAATCGAAACGATCCAGCTCGTATGCGCGTAGGAAACGCCGACCGGAATATTCAGCTCCTCCTTGAGGATTTCACGAATTTCGCCGCCGCGCTCGCGCTGCTCGCCGTCCATCAGCCGCAACAGTCGATCCGCGCAGGAACGCAGCTTTTCGTTCGAAACGTCGTAGCCGTGCTGATCGACGATCGATTTCAACAGGTTATAGATGCGGTTATAGATCAGCCGCGGCAGCGCCGACGTCTGCTCCGCAAGCGTCTTTTCGCAGTCATAGCGCGCCTTTTGTCCGCCGATCTGCACACTCAGCTCGCCGGGCAGCTCCACACCGGTCGTATCCTTCATGCCGAGCCGTCCCGCCCAGTAGTTGAGCCGTTCGATACCGACGCGGTCGGAAACGGTATAGAAGAAATAGTTGCACGAAACGGTCAGCGCGCGCGAAAGCGTCAGGTTCGCATGGCTCTGCGGACGCGTCGTCCAACAACTCGGCGCGTTCTGCTCGACCTTTGTGGTTGGATCGTCGACAAAGTAGTAGTACGGCGAATGGTCGGAAATCGTCTCCGTCGTGGAGAGCTTGCCCTCCATCAGCCCCGCAAAGCCCGTCGCCATCTTGAACACCGAGCCGGATGCGGTGCGAATGCCGATCGCGCGGTTCAGCGTCGGCTGATTGCTGTCCGGACCGAACAGCAGCGCGTTCTCCGTTTCGTCGATGCCGTCGGTGAACATGTTCGGATCGTAGTCCGGATAGGACGCCATCGCCAGCAGTTCGCCGGTCTTGACGTTCATTACAATGACCGCGCCGGTCTCTGCGCGCTTGATCGAATCGGTATGTCCGTTCGTCAGCCGCTCATAGCGCGCGCGATCCTCCGCAATGCGCGCCTCCTGCTTCTGCCGCGTCGCTTCGATGTTCTCCAAAAGCGCCTGCTCGCAGACCTGCTGCAGATCGATGTCGATCGAAAGCTGCACGTTCATACCGTCCGTCGGCTGTGTCGAATCGAGCACCTCGACGATCGCGCCGCGGCGGTTTTTCAAGATGGTCGTCGTGCCGAGCCGTCCGTACAGATGCGGAGTCAGGTACGCTTCCATCGTCTTTTCGACGCCGGCGATGCCGATGAGATCGCTGTACGAATACCCGAGCGCAAGCATGTTGTCCGTTTCCTTCTGTGCGGGATCGAACGGCCTGAAATCGTCATAGGAATAGCCGATGGAAGTCATATCGCGCGTAACCTGCTTGGAAAGGTAGCCGATGATGTGCGACGCGCTGTTGCCGTACGGATAGATGCGGTAGCTGCTCTTTTCGGTCAGAATGCCGGTCAGCCGCTCGCTCGCCATGTCAAGCTCGGTCACGACCGCAAGCGATACATCGTAGGCGATGCGAACGCCTTCGAAGGCGCGGTAGCTGTTCATGACGGCTTCCTGACGGATCGACATGATTTTCTTCGCCTCGTCAAACGGCATGTTATCGGGAATGCACCATGATTCGCGCAGAATGAGGTATGCCTCCTCTGCGCTCAGATCGGGATTTGAAAAGTTGCAGGCGGTTACGAAATTGCGCTTTCTGGCTTCGGCGACCGACTCGCTGTTCGTGCGCCAGTCATAGCGGAACGTACCGTCCGGGTCCATTGCGATATAGAACGTATCGATGACCGTGCCGCCGCCTTCCTCGATGATGCGGATCGCCTCGATCAGCGAATGCGTATAGCGCGCGCTGTCGATCGGCGTGCGGTTGCTCGGATCGCGGTAAAAGAGCACGTTGTAGGTTGTCTGATCGTACGCAAGCACCTTGCCGTTGCGGTCGGTGATCGTGCCGCGGTTGCCGGACTGGTACGTGGTCACCTCGGTCGTCTGCTGCACCGCCGCGGAATATGCTTCGGTCTCGCGGATCGCAAGCTTGTCCAAAAAAATCAACAGCACACCGAGCATCACAACAAAGACCCCGATGAGCAAAAAGATGCGCGTATTCAGTTTTCCTTTTTCACCGCGTTTCATCTGCGATCAAACGTCCCTTTCCCCGCGGGCTTCAGAATTGCCGCAAGCGGGAGCACGAGCAGCGCTTCAAGGATCAGCGAAGGCAGCGTTGCCGTCAGAAGGCGGTTCAGAATCGAGAACCTTGCGCCGAGAATCAAAGAAAAACCGAGAATCATCGCTTCCGACGCCGTGCACGCAACAAGCGCGAACACGAGCAGCATCAAAAGCTTCGGACGATTTTTGCGAATAAAGCCGTACAGAATCACGACGGCGACCAGATATGCCGCCGCGGACAGACCGAGATACGGATTGGCAAACAGGTCGGTCAAAAGTCCGCCGATCAGCGCGATCACGATGCCGTCCTGCACCTTGGTCGAAGCAGCCGCGCCGAGCGCCGCCGCAAGCACAAACAGCGGACGAATGCCGTTGTGCGAAAGGTTCGGCAGCAGGAAGCTGTCCAAAAGAATCGCGATCGCCGCGACCGGAATCATCACCCAAAGCCGCTTCATTCGACCGCCTCATCCGTGCCGACGACGACCAGCGCGTTCTCGAAGTGCAGAAAGTCCACGTCGAGCGACACGATCGCATCGTAATTGCCCTTGCCGTCCTCGTTAACCGAGAGCACCGTTCCGGCATACAGTCCCTTCGGGAAGAACCCGCCGATGCCGCTTGTCCGGATGACGTCGCCCACTTGAATGTCCGCATTGTTCGGCAGATAATAGAGCTTCAAACCGATCAGGATGCCGTCCTCCTCGTACAGTCCGCCGAGCATGCCTTCGTCGCGCGTGCGCTGCACCATAACGCTGATGCGCATTTCGTCGTTGCACATCGTCCGCACGCGGCACCAGTTGGGACCGACCTCCGACACGCGTCCGACGATGCCGTCCGCGGTCAGAACCGCCATCTTCTCGGTTACGCCGCTGCGCGTACCCGCGTTCAGCATGACCGTATCGAGATACGGATTGCTGTCTCTGCCGATCACGGATGCGCTGACGTAGCGCATGTTCGGATTCGCCTGCACGAAGTTTAAGAGCTCCGTCAGGCGCGCGTTCTCGCGCTCCGTTTCGTCGAGCAGCGCAAGCTGCTGCTGCTGTTCGAGCACCTGCGTCTTCAGGCGATCGTTCTCCGCCTGAACACCGGACGGATCAAACACGCGCACGAAGAACGCCTGCACCTGCGTCTGCGCGCGATGCAGCGCTTCGATCACCGGTGCGGACGCGTTGCGGAACAGACCGTCGACCGGCGCCGTACCGCGGGCGAATGCCGTGAACGCGGCGAGCACGATCAGCAGTACGATCGCGATCCATGCGATCAAAAGGGGTCTGTTCTTCCAAAGCTTGCGCATCTTTGCCTCCGATATACCTATACGGATACAGTATACCACAGCATTCGTGTCCCGAAGGTGAACAATCGGTTAATTCTCGGTCAGACGTCGGACAGAAACCGGTAGAGCGCAAGCAGCAGAGAGACGATGCCGACGATCAGGAACACCCACCACGGCACGCAATAGAACAGCACGGCGAGCACAGCAGCGCCGCACGCAACGAGCAGCAGACGACGCGCCCGTTTTTTTCGTTGACAGGAACTGCGCATAGAAACCTCCCTTCCTTTGCTCTATCATACGCGCTGCATCCGCGATCGGTGACGGAACACCGCGAAAGAAATCGGAATACGATACCGTATCAGCAAAATAAGGAGATCGGTGCAAATGCAATCCGAACTGTTGACGCTATCCGACGTTTCGCTCGCCTATCAGACGGTCGAGGGCGAAACCGTTGCCATACAAGATCTGAATCTGACCGTCCGCGAAGGTGAGTTTTTAGCGATCGTCGGTCCCTCCGGCTGCGGCAAGACGAGTGTGCTCTCGCTGATCATGGGACTCATCCCGCAAAGCGGCGGTACAGTCCGCGTGCAAAAGCCGGGACTGCGCATGGGATACATGCTGCAGCGCGACCACCTGCTGGATCACAGAACCGTCGAAAAGAACGTGCTGCTCGGTCTGGAGGTGCAGCACCGGCTGACCGAACAGAGCCGCAAAAACGCGCTGCAGCTGCTCGATACCTATGGCCTTTCCGAATTCAAAACCTATAAGCCGAACCAGCTGTCCGGCGGGATGCGCCAAAAGGTTGCGCTGATCCGCACGCTCGCGCTGGAGCCGGACCTTCTGCTGCTCGATGAGCCGTTCTCCGCGCTCGATTATCAGACGCGGCTGAATCTGTCCGACGAGGTCTACCGAATCATCCGAAGGGAGCACAAAAGCGCGATCCTCGTCACACACGACATTTCGGAGGCGGTTTCGATGGCGGATCGCGTGGCGGTGTTTACCGCGCGTCCCGCAACGTGCAAGGCGGATATCCCGATCGGCTTTCCCGCGGCGATGCCGCCGCTCGAACGGCGCAGACAGGCGACGTTTCACGATTACTTTGACCGCATATGGGAGGAACTGCAGGCATGAAACAGCATCCCGTTTCCGACGCGCATGCGCGCTATCTTCGATCGCTCCGCCGCGATGCGCATTGCATCCGCCTCTCCCAGATCGGCATTCTGCTTGCCGTTCTGCTCATTTGGGAAGTCGGCGCGGACCTCAACTGGTTCGATCCGTTTATCCTCTCCTCCCCCTCGCGCGTGTTCGCCACCGTCGCGCGGCTCTCCGCGGACGGCTCTCTGTGGCTGCATATCGGAACGACGCTTCTCGAAACCGTGCTCGGTTTTTTGCTCGGCACCGTGCTCGGCGCTCTGTTTGCGGTGCTGCTTTGGTGGCTTCCGAAGCTCAACCGCATCCTCGATCCGTACCTTGTCGTGCTGAACGCGCTGCCGAAGATCGCCCTCGGTCCCGTGCTGATCGTTTGGATCGGCGCCGGCATGGCGTCGATCGTCGTGATGGGCATCCTCGTTTCGCTCGTGGTGACGACGGTCACGGTGCTGAACGGGTTCTCGGCGGCCACCGACGAAAAGCAGCTTCTGATGCGCACGCTCGGCGCAACGAAGCTGCAGATCTTTACGAAGGTCGTTCTGCCCGCGGGCGTGCCGGACCTGATCTCGGCGCTGAAGATTTCGGTCGGCATGAGCTGGGTCGGCGTCATCGTCGGCGAATACCTCGTTTCGAAGGCCGGTCTCGGATACCTGATCGTCTACGGTGGGCAGGTGTTTAAGCTCGATCTTGTCATGGCGTCGGTCGCGATCCTCTGCGTGCTCGCCGCGCTGATGTACTACGCCGTCGCGTTTCTCGAAAAGAAGGTCCGCACATAAGCAAAACCGGAGGGCTTCCCCTCCGGTTTCGTTTCAATATCCCACGTTCCGGTCAATACCCGTTCTGTGGATCGATGACGCTGCCGTCGACCGCGTTGATCAGCAGGATCGGTTCATAGCTTCTCCATGCAAAGTTGATGTACGAATCGATTTCCGCGGTAATGGCATAAATCGCCCAAACGGGAACCAGCAGTCCGCGGTCGATCCGGTCCTGTTCGCGCACGCGCCAAAGACCGAGTTCCACGCGGTCGATGTGCTTCTCAAATGACTTTCCGTCGTAATCGTCCGTTTCGTTCTCGTACATGATCGGCAGCATCTTTTTGATGATCGCCTGTATCTCCGAAAAAGGCAATAGGTTCGTCTGTGCCGATATCGTTTCGCCGACGGCAAGCGGTGTTTCATGCTGTATGCAGTATACGCCGTCATCGCCGACGTCGATATAAAACCGTTCAAACTGCCACGACGGCACAAATGGGTCATCCGCCCCCTCGTCGTCGGCATTGCCGATCATCAGCGTCTGCGCACCGTTTACAACATGCGTGCAAACGATGCGGTATGCGTACTCGCGCGGGATATTATCCGGACCGACGTCTGTGATCAAAAAGATGCGCTGCGGTCGGTACGCGTCGGAAAGGTCCATATCCTCCAACAGCTTTTGCGCCGCATCCCACGCCTTTTGCGGAAGGATGCCGATCGAATGCGCGGCTTTTTCGGGAATGCCGTCCGAAGGCCGCAGTTCGTCATCCCACACATAGCAGCCGACATGCGGATCGTTGTCCTTTATGAACACGAAGGACGATTTGCGCTCGACGCTGCGAACGGAATAGCCGATCTCCCTGCCGATATCGTCATACAGGATTGTTTTGACCGGCGCATCGTTGTCATATCCGTTGCTCACAATGAAACGGATGCCCGCCTCTTTGGATTGCGCGCGAATGCAAGTATGCGACGCTGTGACGTTGCCGCTGTTATCATACTCCGATTCCGCATACAGCACGCCGTCCGCAGGTTCGCCGTTCAAAACATCCGGCGCCTCGTTATACTTTTTCTGATACAGGGTGATCCGCTTCTCCAATTGCTCGACGGTTTCAAATCCGAACGCCTGCGGCTCGTTTGCGTCGAGCGCGGCGAGCATCGCTTCGAGTTCCTCCGCGATCTCGGCTTTCGTCATTCCTTCCTGCTGAATCTGCATCGGCGTGTCGCCAATCAGCACGTTCCAAAGCTTTGTCACGGTCGCCTGATCGAACTCCTTCGGAAACACGCGGACGATCGGAAGTTCTCCATCCGGCACCACGATCTCCGCATCCGCGTCGATCGTCAAGTCGCCTTTGTGGTAAGAATATGTATACCGATCCGGGACGTTCAGCCGTTCCCGCAAGCTTTGTTCCAGTTTTTCCGGTGCGAGCGTTTCCTTTGCTTTATTGAGCATTTCCGTCTGATCCTTCCCGACTACGATCGGATTCTCCGGCGTCGGCTGACAGGCGCAGAGAAGCAGAAGAGACGCAAGCAGGATGATGAATAGGTTCTTTTTCATATGCGTGTCCTCCCTTCAATACCCGAGCATCGGGTCGATGACAGAACCGTCGATCGCATTGATACTCAGCAAGGGCAGATAGCCGCAGGTTCCGGCGCTGAAGACGCCGCAAAGGTACGTGTGCGGCACACCGTCCTCACCGGTGCGAAGGTCTACGCCCCAGAAGTTCCACGTCGGCACCAAAAGTCCGTATTCGAGGTTGTCCTTCTCGGCGACGCGTTGCAATGAAAGCGTGATGCGATCGATGCGGTACACGAGCTGATCGTGATCATGAACCTCCTCCTCGTGCAGAATCGGCAGCATCTTTTTTGCAATGTCCAGAATATCGGAAAACGGCAACAGCGTCGCGTCCTCCACCACCGTCGTCACGGTCTCGATCGGCGCCAGATGATACAGTTCGCAGACGCCGTCACCGCTGACGCGCACATACAACTCCTCATACTCCCAGCTCGGCGCATAGGCGCCGTTCTCGCTGTTGTTTGAGGATGACGCAAAGTTGCTCGGCTTCACCACGGGGATGCCGTTGACCGTGCGGCAGAAGCGCACCTCATAGAGATACTGATACTCGTAATCCTCCGGCAGCAAGTAGTTGATGCAATAGCCCTCGTTTCCCTCGTTCAGCACGCATTCGCGCATCAGATACACGCGATCGACCGCCATATCCTTTGCGCCGATCCTTTGGATTAGCTGTTCGGCTTCGGTCTGTGCCTCAAGCGGCGTTTTCGTAAGCTTCGTTCCGATCGGGATCGTCGTTTGTCCGGTTACATCCCTGTAATACTCAAATTGATGCCGCGCCTTGGTCTTTGGCTCCTTGCGTGCATCCTCGAACAGGACGGAGCTTTGGACGAACCGGATCTTGTGCCCGTTCTCCTCCTGCTCGCCGTCCAGTCGGAACGTAAACTGCGCCTGTTCGTCGGTCGTCCAGACGCCCAGCGGATAGTAGTACGGCACCTTGCTCCAATCGTAGTCCGCAAGAACGCGCATCGGGTTTTCCGGCTTGTCCTTTGCGACCTTCCAGCGCTCCTGAAGCTCCTTGATCTGCGACTTCCAATACTTGATTTCCTTTTGCACGTCCTTTTCGGACAGTCCGTCGCGATCCATCGAGGGCAGTCCCGCGTCCACCTCCGCCTGCATCTCGGCAATCTGCCGTTCGAGATTCTCCTTGGTCTCCAGCTCCTCGCGCGGGTAATAGTCTTCGCCGCTGCACAGGGCGTCAAAGTACGGCTGCGCTTTCTCCGCGTTGAATTCATCGGGTTTGACGCGAACGATCGGCAGCGGTCCGTCCGGCACGATCACATCGGCGTCGATCTCCACCCTGAATGCGTCCGTCCGCCCAGTAAACGATTCGGTGATATGCACATAGCGCGGAACATCCGTGTTCTGCGGCGTCGCCGCCGGTACGCCGGATTCCTGCGTACCGTCCTCAAGCACAACGGTATCCGAAACCGGCGTTTCCTTCGCCTTTTCAATCATGTGGTCGAAGTCCTTCTGCACCACGATCTCTTTCTCCGGCGTCGGCTGACAGGCGCAGAGAAGCAAAAGGGATGCAAGCAGGATGATACAAATATGCTTTTTCATGGTTTCCCTCCGATTTGCGCCGTTCACCCTCTGGTGATGATGCTGCCGTCGACGGCGTTGATCGTGAGCAGCGAAACGCTCCCGTCCTCACCGTATTCGTAATCGGAATACACGCGCGTCCCCATGAAATCCCACGCGGGAACAAGCAGGCCTCCGTCGCTGTTCTGTTCCGGTATGCTGGCAAGTCCGAGCCGCACCGATGTGATCCGATAATGTTCGTCATAGTTGTTTGTGTCCGCGGTGTTGTCAACGATCATCACCATTTTTTCAAAAATATCCCGTATCTGTCCGAACGGCAGCAGCGTCGCTGCCGGAACGCTGATTTCCTCCACCGTACATGGGTTACGATAAATCAACCCGGCAATGCCGTTCTCGTCCACCATTACGATACAATACTCATATTCCCACGCACGCGCATACTCATTCGGCTCTGTCATTGTCTGCGCCGTATACGTCAGCGCCGCTTCGTTGACAACGGGCGTATACACCAATGCCCAGCATGCGTGGTACGGATTGCCCTCAAGCTTCGCACCGCCCGGATAAATCCGGATCGGTTTTGCAAACGTGCATGTGAGACAGTCGAGTCCCATTGCGGCAAGTTTCGATTCCGCAATATCACGCGCGTCCCGCTCTCCGATCGAAAGCTCGTTTTGCCAAGACTTCCTGTCGACAGGATAATAGACATCATCGAACGCATCCCTTTGAAACTGCACCTCGCATCTGCCGTATTCCGAATTGCGAGAGATATCCAGCCGCGACTGTGAGCCATCGTCGTTCACCGTCAGTATCGTCATATATCGGTCCTCGGTCTTCTGCTCACCCTCCGAAGTCCATACGCGCGGAATGAGCCATTCGTAGCTCGGTGCAAAGGTCTCCGGGCGTTCCGGCGCGTTCGCCGCCTTTGCCATCATCTCGTGAAGGTACTTCTCGAAGTTCTCTCTGGTTCCGAAATTCTCACCATAGACGTAATTTCCATACTCGTTCCAATGCTCCAGCATATCCTTCAGCCGAAGGATCTCAGCTTCATACGATTTCTTTGTTCGGTTGCCCTCGCCCCACGGATCGACGCATTGCGGATTGTCGCCCAGAAGCGCCGTCACGAATCGATGCGCATCCTCGTCGGTGAACAGATATGGAGAAACCCGAACAACCGGCAGCTCCACGTCCGGCAAAAGCACCGAAGCGTCCACGTCCACGGTGAGATGTCCGCCTGCGCTTTTCAGCGACGCGGTGTACTTCTCCGGGACCTCCAGCCGTTCATACCAGTTGACCGCCCGTGCTCCGGTTTCCGGCTCCTGTCCCGGCGAGATATAAACGGTGTCCTCCTGCGCCTTTTCGATCATTGCGGTTTGATCCTTTCCGACCACGATCGGATTCTCCGGCGTCGGCTGACAGGCACAGAGTAGCAGAAAGGATGCGATAAGAACAAGAAATAATCGTTTTTTCATCGAAAAACTCCTTTCGGTTTGCTGCTTTCAGCATACCGCGTCTGTGCGGAATAAACATTGCGAAACTGTAATGAAGTTGTAATGAAAATGCGTCTTATACTCACGCTTGCCTCCCCTGTGTAAGGGGAGGTGGATCGCGAAGCGAGACGGAAGGGTTGTCGTCCTGAATGCCGTGTGATTTACAACCCCTCAGTCTCGGCACGCCTCGACAGCTCCCCTTACACAGGGGAGCCAAGAATTACGGCAGCGTGACCGAAACCGTCGTACCCTTGCCGGGTTTGCTGTCGACGGTAATCGTTGCGCCGTGGGCGTCGGCGATCGTTTTGACAAGCGCAAGTCCCAAGCCGCTGCCGCCCTGCTTTTTGCTGCGGGATTTATCCACGCGGAAAAACGGCTCAAAGATGCGGTCGATCGCTTCCTTTGGGATCCCTCTGCCGCGATCGGACACCGAGAAGGTCTTGCCCGTTACGGTCAGCAGAATCGGCTTTTCGGGCGCATCGGCATCGTAGGCGTTCGCCGCATTGACAATCAGATTGTTAAGGAGCGAGTGCATCAGATCGGGATTCAGAACAAGCGTCTCCGTTTCGCATTGCACACAAAGCGCTGCGCCGCGCTCATTAAGTTTCGCTTCAACGCCTTCCTTGACGGCTTCCAGCAATTCCGGAATGCGAACGTTCTCAAGTTCGATCTGCTCATCCGAGGTTGTGAGCTTCAAAAGGTTCTGCGTCAGCCGTTCGAGCCACTGCGTTTGCGTCTCAATATGTGCAAGCGACGCGTCGCGCTCATCCTCGGAAAGGTTCGCACGCCGCAAAAGCCCCGCGTGCAGGATCAATCCGGTCATGGGCGTTTTGAATTCATGCGTGACGCCGCCGATAAACAGACGCTGCCGTTCGTTGCGCTCGGAAAGCTCCGAGATCTTTGTTTCCACCGCGTCCGCCATGCGGTTGAAATCCTCGCCGAGCGTTCCGATCTCGTCCTTTGTGCGCACCTTGACGCGCTTTTCATACGCGCCGTCCGCGATTTCGCGCGCCGCTTCGGACAGCGCCGTGACCGGCTTTGTGCTCCTTCGAACGAGCGACATCACAAGGAACGCGCCGAGCGCGATTGCAGCGATGCTGACGCCGATGAAGATCCACGTCATGCGAGAAATACGGTTGTAAACGTCCGAGACGTCCTCAACCACATACACGTCGTAAGATTTGCCGCCGACTGACGTGCTGCTTCCCGCGATCAGGAGCCGCCGTCCCTGCACCGTAACAGCAACCGGCTCTGCTTCGCCGTAGTCATCGCTTTGCTGCACGTATGCAGACGGATCGACAATCACACTCGAAACGACAGCTTCGCCATCCTGCATCAGTACGGAGGTCTGATCGGCAAAGCGCGTGAAGCAGTAGCGGACCAGCGACGCGTGCACGGCATCGGAATCGCTGTTTGCCGCATAATAGTTCGCCATCTCGGAAAACGACGTGCACAGGGTCTGCTGCTTGCGCTGCACCTGCTCCATCGACAGGGACAGGATCGTGCTTTTTGCAAACAGCAAAAGCGCGACCGTGACCGACAGGATCACCGCCGCGAGCACGGATGAGCATAGGATCGTAATGCGGTCGGAAAGCTTCATCTATCGTTCCTCCAGCCGGTAGCCGAGTTTCGGGATCGCGCGGATCGCGTCCTCCAGCCCGAGCTTTTTGCGCAAAGCGGAGATCTTGACATCCACCATGCGCGTTTCGCCGAGATAGTCGAATCCCCACACCTCGTTCAAAAGCCGTTCGCGCGAGACGGTCATGTTCTTGTGCCGCAGCAGCGCAACGAGCACGTCGAACTCCAGCGGCTGCAGCTCGACCGGTTTGCCGTCCTTTGTCACCGCATGCGTCTCGGTGTTGATCACGACGTCGCGCACGCGGTAGACGGCGTTCCATTTGCCGACACGTTTCAGAACCTTTTCGATGCGCACCATCAGCGTCAGCGGATCGAAGGGCTTTACGATATAGTCCTCCGCGCCGTCCCGAAGCCCTTTGATCTCGGACGCGGAGTCGGTCTTTGCGGTCATGTAGATGACGGGAATGCCGAAGCGCTCCATGACGCCGAAAAGCTCAAAGCCGTCCATGCCGGGCAGCATGATATCCAAAAGCGCAAGGTCGAACGCATGATCGTTTTCGAGCGCATCCGCCGCCTTTTTGCCGTCGTCGAACGCAACGGCGTCGTAGTCCGCAAACTGCAGATTCAAAAGCACCGCGTCGCGGATTGCCGCATCGTCTTCGATCACCAGAATTCTGTTCTTCATAGGCACCTCCGTATCACCGTAAGTGTACCATATTTCGCGCAGGATGCGGGGGCGCGAATGTAATGAAATTGTAATTTCTGTGAAAACAAAACAAACAAAAGACCGCCCGAAGGCGGTCTCATGAATCATCATTTCTTTCTGCTGTACGGGGTGTCCGGAAGCGGGAGCCTTGTGCGGAACACGCCGTCGCGGTTGAAGTACGCGTTCTGCACGGCGGGCGCGGTCGGGATCGTACAGATCTCTCCGATCCCCTTCGCCCCGCAGGCAAGCCCGTCCTTGGTCGCTTTTTCAACGAGGATCGCCTCGACCTCAGGCGTCTTATCCGAGCGGAACAGCCCGAGCGTGCCGTACTTTGCGGTCGGCTTTCCGTCCTTTAAGGGGAAATCCTCGGTCAGTGCATAGCCGAGTCCCATCACGACGCCGCCTTCGATCTGCCCCTCCGCCGCGCGCGGATTGACCGCCACGCCGAGGTCATGGATCGCGGTGACACGCTTTAACGTGCCGTCGTCGTTGAGCTCGACCACGTGCGTCGCGTAGCCGTAAGCGATATGCGAAACGGGGTTCGGTTTGTCGCTGCCGAGCTTGTCGGTGATGCCGGTGTATTCGCCGAGGAACGATCTGCCTTCGAGCGCTTCCCACGAGCCCGCCTCGTGCAGCGCTTGCTTTACCTGCTTTGCGGCGCGCACGACGGCTTCGCCGGTGAACAGTGTCTGTCTCGACGCGGTCGTGTTGCCTGCGTCCGGCGCGAGCGCGGTATCCGGCGCACAGTAGTGGATGCGTTCGTGCCCGATGCCGAGAATCTCCGCCGCCATCTGCGTCTGTACGGTGCCCATGCCCTGCCCGATACATGCCGCGGACGAGTGCAGGTAAATGTCCCCGTCCTTGACTTCGATGCGGCAGCGTCCGGTGTCGGGAATGCCGACGCCAAGACCAGCATTTTTCATGGCGCAGGCGATGCCGGCCTTCGGATCGCGCGCAAGGATCGGTCTTGCGGCATCGAGCGTTTCGACCAGCGCCGTCGTTTCGTCGGCGATCTGCCCGTTTGGCAGCACCTGTCCCGGACGGATCGCGTTGCGATAGCGCATCTCGAACGCCGAGATGCCGACCATCGCCGCAAGCTCGTTCAAATTGCACTCGGTGGCAAAGCAGCTTTGCGTAACGCCGAACCCGCGGAACGCGCCTGCGGGCGGATTGTTCGTATAGATTGCCTTGCCGTCGATATCGATATTCTGATAATTGTACGGACCCGCCGCGTGCGTACAGGCGCGCTGCAGAACCGGTCCGCCGAGCGACGCGTACGCGCCGGTGTCGGAAACGAGCGTTGCCCGCATCGCGGTCAGATAACCGTTCTCGTCGCAGGCGGTCGTGAACTCCATTTCCATTGCGTGACGCTTCGGATGGATCAGCATGCTCTCGGCACGGGTGAACGCGACCTTGACCGGACGGTTCGTATGCCACGCAAGCAGTGCCGCATGGTGCTGCACGCTCATATCCTCCTTGCCGCCAAAGCCGCCGCCGACCATCATTGCGGTGACGCGCACCTGTTCCGGCAGCAGATGCAGCATCTGCGCGCATTCTTTGCGCGTCTGATAAACGCCCTGATCGCCCGAATAGATGCGCACGCCCTCGCCCTCGCGCATCGCGACCGCACACTCCGGTTCCAAAAAAGCGTGCTCGGTCGGCGGTGTCGAGTATCGATGCGTCACGACATACTTGCTGTTATTGATCGCTTCCGCCGCGTTGCCGCGCAGCAAATGCTCGTGCGAGAGCACATTCGTGCCGTTCGATTCGTGCACGAGAATCTCGTCCTTCAGGCCGTCCATCATGTCGAGCACGGGCGTGAGCGGTTCGTATTCGACCTTGACGAGCGCCGCTGCGGCGCGCGCCTGCTCCTCGGTCTCCGCCGCGACAAGCGCGATCGCATCGCCGAGAAAGTGCGTGATCGCACCTTCCGGAATCATCACGTCGTAGTCCTGCTTCAGGTGTCCGATCTTGACGGTGCCCGGAATATCCTTCGCCGTCAGCACGCAAACGACGCCTTCCGCCGCCCGCGCCGCCGATGTATCGATCGAAAGGACCCTTGCCCGCGGGTATGCGCTTCGCACCGCCGTGCCGTGCAGCATGCCGTCGAAATACAGATCATCCGCATACAGCGCATCGCCGAGCACTTTGGACGGCGCATCGACACGGTCGAGATTCTCGCCGACGATTCCTTTCAGGACGCGCTGCGGTACTTCTTCGCCCTCGCGGAACACCCTTGCAGCAAGCAGGATCGCTTCTTCGATTTTCTTATAGCCGGTGCAGCGGCAAATGTTCATGCGGATCGCATTCTTGACCTCCTGCGGCGTCGGATCGGGGTTCTGATCGATCAGTCCCTTTGCCGCCATCACCATACCGGGCGTGCAGAAGCCGCACTGCACGGCGCCTGCCTCCGTGAACGCATAGGCGTAGACCGCGCGTTCGCGCGGCGTTAAGCCCTCACATGTGACGATCGATTTGCCCTCCATGCGGTCGGTCTGCTGCACGCATGCCTTGGTCGCCTTGCCGTCAATGAGGACGGTGCAGGTGCCGCATGCGCCTTCCGAACAGCCGTTCTTGACGCTTGTCAGGCGCAGATCGTCGCGCAGAAAGCGGATCAGTTTTTTGTTGGCCGGACACGTTACCGTCCGTCCGTTGACGATAAAGCTCGCCATGCGCTTCTCCTTTTCGGCGTCAGCCGATCAAGTAATGATAATCGCGAAGAACGGTTTCCATAAGTGCTTTTGCGTCCGGATCGATCGCGTCGCGGTCGAGATCGACCGTCTGCACATCGTCGAGACGCAGCTTGACCGTGCGGCCGGACAGCGGCAGGAATCCCCTATTCTCCGACCCGTCGAACTCCGTTTCCGTGGCAAACAACGTAAACTTCTCCTTGTACGGTTTCGAGTCGTACGGACAGAACACGAGGCAGTTGCCGCACTCGTTGCACATGCGGTCGACGTGCAGAATCTGCGGCATCGCCTTGCCCGGCACGCGAATTGCAACATTCGCGCGGTTCGGACAGACTTGTACGCAGCATTCGCAGACCGTGCCGCAGTTCAGGCAGCGGTTGTGCTCCTTCTCCGCCTGTTCGTAATCCTGCAGGATGCCGTGCTTTTCAAAGCATGCCGCCTCGCTCGATCGCGCGGCGTTCGGAATCTCATACGCATATGCGCCGACGATCGCGTCCGCAACCTTTCGCGCGTCCGCAATTCCCTCGACGACCGTTGCCGGACCGCGGTTGCAGTCGCCGACGACATAAACGTTCGGACGGCTCGTCATCAGGTTCGCGTCGGTCACTACCTTGCCGCGCTCGGTCAGCGCAACGCCGTTTTCGGCGAAGAGGTCCGCTTCGATCTTTTCGCCGACCGCCGCGATTAGCGTGCTGCACGGGAGCTGAACTGTCTCGCCCGTTTCGACCGGCGAACGGCGTCCGGTTGCGTCGGGTTCACCGAGGCGCATGACGCTGCAGAGCAGCGCACCGTTTTCAAACGCGACCGGCGCGAGCAGTTCGCAGAACTCCACGCCGTCCTCCTTGGCAAGCTCAAGCTCCTCCTCATCCGCGGGCATATAGCGCGCGGTGCGCCGGTAAACGAGACGGACGCGCTTGACGCCTTTTTCACGCTTTGCGGCACGCGCCGCGTCCATGGCGGTGTTGCCGCCGCCGATGACGATCACGTCCTCGCCGAGCGGCGCGAGCGTTCCCGCTTTGCATTCCGAAAGGAAGCGGATGACGTTCATCGCTTCGCCCCTTTCGAGTTTCATTCTGCCTTCCGCCCATGCGCCGACGGCATAGACGATATCGGTATAGCCCTCTTTGAACAGGGTGTCCGCTTGCGGCGCAGCCGTATTCGTGTGAATCTCGACGCCCATCGCTTCGAGGATCTTCACGTCTTTGTCAATCGCTTCCGCGCCGATGCGAAAGTCCGGGATCACATAGCGGACGATGCCGCCGAGCTGTTCGCGCTTTTCAAACAGCGAGACGGACGCGCCCTGCCGTGCAAGGAAGAACGCTGCCGCCATGCCCGCGGGACCGCCGCCAACGACCGCAACACGCTTGCCTTTGGGCGCAGCGGGTTTCAGATCGTGCAGAAGCGTTTCAAGACCGTTCTGCGCCGCCGTGAGCTTCGCTCTGCGGATGCGGATCGCTTCCTCGTAAAAGTTTCTCGTGCACTTCTCCGCGCAATGATGCGGGCAGATCGTGCCGGTGATGAACGGCAGCGGGTTCTTTTCGACGATCAGCTTAAGCGCCGCGTCGTATTCCCCTTTGCCGACCAGTTCGATATACTGCGGAATGTCCTGTCCGATCGGGCAGCCGTGCGTGCACGGCGCGGTGAAACAGTCAAACAGCGGCACCTTATCGTCCAGCTTGCGCTTGGGCTGCGGCTTGAGCGGCTTGGTGTTGCGCACGGACGCGCGCGCCTGTTTCGAAAGCAGCGCAACCTTGCCGACCCGAACGCCGGTGAACGGTTCATACGGAAGACAGTCGCAGAGCTCGCCAAGCTGTGCAAGGCGCTGATAGCCGCCGGGCTTCAGGATCGTGGTGGCAAGCGTGATCGGCCAGATGCCGGCTTCGAACAGCGCCGCGATATTGAATGCGTCGATGCCGCCCGAGAACGACAGACGCAGTTTGCCGTCGAATTCCTCGCTCATGCGCTTCGCCATCTCGATCGTCAGCGGGTAGAGCGAACGGCCGGACATATACATCTCGCTGCTCGGAAGCTCGCCGCGCGTCACATCGACCGGGAAGGTGTTCGAGAGCTTAAGCCCGAACGTGACGCTGTTTTCCTTTGCAAGCGCCAGCAGGCGGCGGAACATCGGAACCGCGTCGCGATACTGCAAATCCTCGTTGAAGTGATGCTCGTCGAACACGATATAGTCAAAGCCGAGATCGTCGAGCGTCTTTCGCGCATAGGCGTAGCCGAGGATCGTCGGGTTGCATTTGACGAAGGTATTGAGATGCTTGGTATCGATGAGATAGCTTGCGATGCGCTCGATCTCCTGCGGCGGGCAGCCGTGCAGGGTCGACAGCGTGATCGACGTGCATACGTGGGGATTGATCGCGTCGAGGTACGCCGCGTCGACGTGACGGAAGCGGCCGAGGTTTGCCTTCGCCCAATCCATGCATTCGTTCCAGATCGCGGTATGCGACGCGTCCTTCATGCCCTCGATAAACGCATCGATCTTCGGGGACGTGATGCCCGCGAAGTCATACCCGACGCTCATGTTGAAAATGAAGCCGTTCGGGTCGCCCCAACCGAATTCCCGGGTGAACAGCTTCAGCATGAACCATGCCTTGACGTATTCTTCCATCGCCTGCGGCACGGTCAGCTCAGTCGACCACTCGCAGTTGTAGCACTCGTCCTGCGCAACGATGCAGGGCTTTCCGATGCACGCCGCAAGATCGTCGCCGTCCATGATCTGTACGGTCTTGAGTTCAAAGAACCGGCTGCCCGCATAGTACGCGGCAAGGATATTCTGCGTCAGCTGTGTGTTCGGACCCGCGGCGGGACCGAACGGCGTCTCCAGCGATTCACCGAAGATCGACAGCAGCTTTCCCGGCACGGGTCGATAGGGCCGTTTGACCCCGAATACGCTGCCGGTTTGATACTCGGAAAGGACCCATTCCATCAGTTCCGCGAAGGGAATCGGCGTCATTCGATCGGACATAGTCTTCCTCCTTTATGCGTTGACCGCCGCCCAGAGCTTCTTTGCGCTCTCGCGGCACTTGGCCATGAGTTCCTTCTCGTCGCAGACGAGCAGTTCGCGATCCTTCATCAGGACCTTGCCGTTGCATACCGTCGTGACGACGCTTCTGCCGTTCATGCCGAACAGGATATGCGAATTGATGTTGTTCCCGTCCATCGGGGTCAACGGATCGTAGTCGGTAACGATGATGTCCGCGTAAGCGCCGGGCTTCAGCACGCCGAGCGGCGCGTTGAAATATCTGCCCGCGATCTGCGCGTTGCCCGTAAAGAGCATTTCCGGAATCTCGCCCCACGCGACGGTCGGATCGCAGAGGTTGTGCTTATGGATGATGTTGCCGACCTTGTAGCTTTCGAGCATATCGTTCGTGTATCCGTCGGTGCCGAGACCGAGCAGCAGACCGAGCTTCTTCATATGAATGACCGGACCGCAGCCGACCGCGTTGCCCATGTTCGATTCAGGGTTATGCACGACGGCGGTATCGGTTTCTTTCAAAAGCTCCATCTCCGCCTTGTTGATGTGTACGCAATGGATCGCGAGCGTCTTGTTGCCGAGAATGCCCGCGTCGTAAAAGCGGTTGATGATGCGCTTGCCGTACTTTTGCAGCGAATCCTGCACGTCCGAGGGACCTTCCGCGCAATGCACGTGGAAGCCCGCTTCCTTTCCGCCGTGTGCAAGGCAGTCCTCGAGCGTTTTGTCGGACAGCGTGAACGCTGCGTGCAGACCCATCATGCCCTTCTGCATGTCGGAATCGTCCTGCGCCGTCTTCTTGATGAAGCGCTCGTTTTCGAGGATCGACTGCATGCGCTTCTCCTCGCCGTCGCGGTCGGAGACCTCGTAGCAGAGCGAGGTGCGGACGCCGAATTCGCGCGCCGCTTTGCTGATTTCGTCGAGCGAGCCGGGGATGTCGAAAAAGCTTGCGTGATGGTCGAACACGGTCGTCACACCGTTCTTGATGCAGTCCGCGTAGACCGCCTTTGCCGACCAGTAATCGTTCTCTTTCGTCAGACAGCGGTCGATCTTCCACCACATGCCCTCTAAGATATCGTTGAAGTTATGCGGATTGTATCCGCGGATGGACAGACCTCTTGCAAACGCGCTGTAAATGTGGTTGTGCATATTGATAAGGCCGGGCATGATCACGCCGCCGTGCGCGTCGATCCACTCCGCATCCGGATACTTTGCCTTCAGTTCCGCCGTCGTACCGACCTCCTTGATGTACCGTCCGTCGACGGCAACCGCGCCGTCTTCGAAGAACTCCGCGCCGTTGCGCGTCACCATCGTGCCGTTACCGATCAGAATCATAAAGCCACACTCTCCTCACTTTATATTTATGAATATATTATACATGTTCTTGCACGGAAAGGCAAGCGGTTTTCTTATCGCACCAAATTTTTCGTTTGCCTGCCTGCATTTTTGTCGGATTGTCTTGCAAAGCGGCGCGCGACGGTGTATGATGATAGCAGCAATCGAGAGGAGTTTTGGTATGAAACGCGTATACGGTTACCGCTGCACGCTGTGCGGCAAGGAATATCCCTACGGTCCGGAACTGATGACCTGCCCCGCCTGCGGCGAGAAGGGCATTCTGGACATTCTCTTTGATTATGACGAGGTCAAAAAAGAGCTGAACCGCGACACACTGAAAACGGATCGCGACAACAGCATGTGGCGCTATAAGGCGTTGATGCCCCTGAAAGGCGACGGGCTTTCGAAGTTTCTGCGCATCGGCTGGACGCCGCTCTACGAGAGTCTGCGGCTCGGCAGCGAGCTCGGGCTCAAGAAGCTCTATATCAAGGACGACGGCATCAACCCGACCGCGTCGTTAAAGGACCGCGCGAGCGGCGTGGCGGTGGCAAAGGCGATCGAGCTCGGCTACGACACGATCTGCTGCTCCTCCACCGGCAACGCGGCATCCTCGTGCGCGGGCAACGCGGCGCGCATGGGCTTAAAAACCGTGATCTTCGTGCCGGAGCGCGCCCCCAAGGGCAAGGTTGCGCAGCTTTTGATCTTCGGCGCGAACGTCATTTCCGTCAAGGGCGACTATCGGCAGACCTTTGAGCTTTCCAAGGCCGCCATCGAAAAGTGGGGCTTCTACAACCGCAATGCGGGCATCAACCCGATCCTGACCGAGGGCAAAAAAACCGTCGCTCTGGAAATCGCGGAGCAGCTGAACTGGGAACCGACCGACTGGGTCGCGGTATCCGTCGGCGATGGCTGCACGATCGGCGGTGTCTACAACGGCTTCCATGATCTGTTCGAGATGGGCATGATCGACCGCATCCCGAAGATTCTCGGCGTGCAGTCCACCGGTTGCTGCCCGTTCGTCGATGCGGCGAACAACGATCGCGACCTCGTTCCGACGCCCGAAAACACGCTTGCGGACTCCATTGCCGTCGGCGTGCCGAGAAATCCGAAGAAGGCGCTGCGCGCGGTCAAGAACAGCGGCGGACACTGGATCGCCGTGACCGACGATGAGATTCTCGCCGCGATGCGGCTTTTAGGCAGAAGCGAGGGTGTGTTCGGCGAGCCCGCGGGCGTCACCGCTACGGCCGGCGTTGTGCGCGCAGTCAAAGAGGGTCTGATCCGTTCCGACGAGACCGTTACGGTCATTTCCACCGGCAGCGGCTTGAAAGACGTCAACAACGCGCTGAAAGCCGCAGGCGAGCCGTTCCTTTGCGAACCGGACCTTGCCGCGCTCGAAGCAAGCGGAAGAATCCGATAATCGGCATTCGGGTTCATCGGAAAGAAGGAATGGACATGCATCTCAAAACAGGCTTTTTCCTCATGGCGTCGTTCCTTCTTTTTTGCGCGTTCGGATGCGCATCCCGCGCGCCGGAACCCGCCGCGCCGACCGATGCGCCCGCGGAGAGCATGCCGTACCGTTCTGCCGCGCGCGTCGACGAGCCTTCCGGCACGGACGAACGCGTCTTTGCGACGTCTATGTACGATGCGGGGACGAACGATTTTGACGGCGAACGGCTGTGGACGGTCGCCTTCGACGGGCTTTCGACGCGCACCGTCGATCGCAGGAACAGCCCCGCGCGGTTCGACGGCGATTACAGCGTCTGGATGACCTACGACCGTGACGGAGACTGGGACAACTGCACGCTCGGCCGCTGCATCGATGACGAAGCGGATTGGAATCTGTTGAGCGCCGTGCTGTTTTCCCGCACGTTTGTGCCCGACGCGAACGCCGAAGTCCGTATACAGACGCCGCGCTTTCTGATACGGAAGGGTACGCTTTGTCTGTCTTCCACCTCCTATTGGGACATCGTCGGGAAGACGTATTACATCGACGATGAAGTATGTACGTATTGGATCAATCCCGACGGTTCCGTCATCCGAACCGCGCCGGACGAGGTGCCGTACCGGTCGGAACAGCCGCTGACGGCGGAAGAGACTGCGTACCTGTATCTTTTATATGAAGCGCATTATATGACGGCGACGATCCAATGTCCTTCCCCTGCGTATCCGGAAGAGCAGGATCAATACCGTCTGCTGGTTGAGAAAAACGGCGTATGCACGGAGCTGCCGCGCGATCGCTTTGAAGCATTCACGGCGCTTGTTACGGTGCCGGAGGATCAGACTCCGCAGAGCGTCCGGAGCTGTTTTGCCTGTACGACAGAGATGTTCGCAAACGCCGATTATCCCTCGTCCGAGGTGTTGCGCTTCCGGTTTGTGCAGGACGGATACGATCCCGATCAGTCGCCGCAGCTCTGGTTTTCGCTTCGCGAAGACGGGCGAATCATCCGCGAAACGCCGCTTTCCGCGGGCTTTATTCATGCCGCTGCGCGATGGCGCTGCTTCGGCAAAAACCGCTTCGTTTCCGTCGCGCGGTTTCCCGTTGACGAGATCCTCCGGTTTGTCTCCGACTGCGGCGCCGAATGATTCCGCTGCACAAGATCGCGATCGGATATTGAAACGCGGCTCGATTTGCACTATAATGCATACGATATCCGGATAGAGAAAGGTAATACCATATGCTGCATTCCCTGTTTGTTCGCGCGCTCGCAGAGCCGCAGCTTCTTGCGATTTATGCACTCGTTACATTTGTGCTGACCGCGTTTGCGCTGCGCGCGCGGTTCCGTTTTCTGCCCGTTGATCAGGGTCGCAAGAATGCCGTCAACGGCGAGCTGAGCCGCGGCAAGACGCGCGGCGTCGGCATCGTAATGATGTTCTGCTTCGCGCTGTGTATCGCGCTCTTTTTGCCGTTCCGCGTTGAGAGCATGCTTTACGCATTGATCCTCATCGCGGTCATGTTCAGCGGATACCTCGACGACGCGTCTAAGATTCCGTGGTCGGATTATAAGAAGGGTCTTATCGACTTCGTGCTTTCCGTCGGCGTTGCGATCGTGTTCGTGCTGAACAATCCGAGCTCGATCCTGATCGGCACGCATGAGGTTTCGATGCATCCGGTCGTGTACGCGATCCTTGCGACCGTGCTGGTATGGGTCAGCATCAACGCCGCCAACTGCACCGACGGCGTGGACAGTCTGTCGAGCTCGGTCGGCATCGTTTCGATCGCGAGCATGCTTCTGATCTACCGTCCCTCGTACGAGACCGAATACCTCGGCTTCGGCGTGCTGTTCATCGCCGTGCTGTGCGCGTATCTGCTGTTCAACGCGGGTCCGAGCAGTCAGCTGATGGGCGACGCCGGTTCGCGTCCGCTCGGTGTGATGCTTGCGCTGCTTGCGATGAAATCGCGGCATCCGCTCTGCTTCCTGCTGCTGTGCGCCGTGTTCCTGCTCGACGGCATCACGGGATTGATCAAGGTGTTCCTGCTGCGGTTTTTGAAGATCGGCATTCTCAAAAACATACGCACCCCGCTGCATGACGAGGTGCGCAAGAATCGCGGATGGTCGGACGCGCAGGTTGTGATCCGGTTCAGTATCTTCCAGATCCTCTGCTCGATCGTTTGGTTCATCACATCCCTGTAAGGTTTATCGATAACGCTCTCGTTCGGGAGCGTTATTTCTTTTGGGCACAGTATGCCGCGATCGCTTTTGCGGCGAACGCCGCCGTTCCCTCGCCCGCGTACGCGTCGATATTGGCGGTAAATTCGCCGCCGGCGCCGTACAGTTTGCCGAGACCTTCGAGCACGTCGTCCGTGCAATGATAGAAGTTCGCGCTGATGTGCGACTGCAGCGACTGCACCGCCGCCCGTGCCTGCGGCGCATCCGGCGCGCCGTCCTTTGCCGCGGCAAAGTCTTTGAACAATGCGATCAGTCCCTCTCCCGCGGTCTGCTGCTGTTCCTTCGTCAGCTTTTTCTGTTCAAATTCGCGGTATTCCTTCGTTTCGCCCCATTGCGCCTTTGCTTCCTTTGCGTATCGCTCGATCCGCTCGGAATCGAATGCTGAAAAATCCATGGTTTCGCCTCCTTTGTCCCTTTGCCGTTGTGCAAGATCGATGATCCGGTCAAGCCGCTCTCGCTTGAGCTTCAAAAGTCGTATCTGCTGTTCAAGTGCACGGTCCCGGTCGAAATTCGAATCGTATAGAATGTTTTTGATGTCGCCGAGCGGAAACTCCAGTTCCCGGAACAGAAGAATCTGCTGCAGCATCAGAAGCGCCGCATTGTCATAGAGCCGGTATCCCGCCTCCGTCACCGCTGTCGGATGCAGCAGTCCGATCCGGTCGTAATACTGCAGCGCGCGAATCGTAACGCCCGAAAGTCTGCTGACCTCATGCACGGTCATCATATTCCTCATCTCCTCTCGCAAACCCATTATAAACTATTACGTTACGTCAAAGTCAAGGGGAGATTCCATAACCGCCTTGCCGTAGTAAAGCGGTTTATGAAATACAGACTGTTTCGGCAAAAGACTGCTTTGTAATCAGATGATGAACCGCATAAAAAAGGAGGTGCTGCATGCACCTCCTTTTATAGCTTTCCTTAAAGATTGAACTGCTTCGTGATCAGGTCTACGATCTCTGCGCCGATACGCTTCTGCGCTTCGACGGTTGTTGCGCCGATATGCGGCGTGCAGGAGACCATCGGATGGCTGTACAGCGCG
>DFEW01000058.1:58247-81519 GCA_002369195.1 Christensenella sp. UBA3792 | reverse complement strand
TCGTTGCATTCGTAATCCACGTACCAAAGCAGTCCGTCGCGCACGACAAAATTGGTCGGGTAGTAATCGATGTTCAAACCGGCGGACCTCGCCTTTGCAGCCATGTCCCGCACCTCGGTCAGATACGGATCGATCGATTCGCCCGCCTGCACCAGTTCCATCACGGTCGGTCCCGCGATGTAGTCCTTGACGATCCGTTCGGCATCCCTGTCGACGGAACGCATGCGGGGAATGCGAATCCCGGCTGCCTGCAGGCGCGCGTAATCGCGCAATTCGGCTTCGATCTTGTTGCCGAAGCGGTAATAGTCGCACGGCTCATGGTGAATCTGTTTGAGCACCACCGGCTCTCCGTCCCCCTCTGCAAGGTAGGAATACCCGCCCTTGCCCTTGCCGAGCAGGCGAACGATCCGGTAGCATATTCCGTTGACGGTCAGCGTCTGTTCCATGGTTCCGCTACACTCCTGCGTTCACGATCGCCGCGTACTGTTCCTCCGGGATCATGGGAGACGTGATTTGTGCCAGCAAAGGCGCTTCGATCTCTCCCGTTTCGGCGTACTGCCGCCCGGCTTTTTGCACCAGTTGAAGTCTGGGTTTCGTCACGATCGCCGCCTCCGGCGCGTGGAACATCGGACTTTCCGGCACGGTGAGGATCGTGTGCCTCTGCGGGAACAGCAGCTTGAACTGTGCGATCGCCGGTTCAAAGTTGTGCGTGCTGTTCGGAAAGCCGCATCCGCAAATCATCAGATAACGCAAACGCGAAAAATCCGCCTGTCCGACGTGCTCGTAGCGGTCCCCGACCCTTTGCATCGCCATGCTCGAAAGCGGCAGAACGCGGTCGATGATCGCCTTCAGCGGCGCGGGCATGCCGTAGCAATAGAGCGGAAAGCTCAGAATCAGCAGGTCGCTGTCCAGGATCTGTTCCAAGATGCCCCGCATGTCGTCGTCATGAATGCAGACGCCGCCGTTGTGCATACAGGTAAAGCATCCCGTGCAGTAGGCAATGCGCCGGTCTACGGCATGGATGATTTGCATATCCTGCGGTGCCGCCTGCTGCATCCCCTCCAAAAAGGCGCGTGTGATGCACAGGGTATCGCTGTTCTCCTTTTTGGGACTGCCGTTCAAAACCAGAATCTTCATGTCGTTTCCTCCCGCAATTATCTCGCTTCCTTTTCGCGAATCCATGCATCCAAAAACCGCATCTGCTCCTCCGTGTGAAACCAGTGTTCGCCGCCTTCCATCACCGTCAGGTTTGCGCCGTGCGCCTTTGCAAAGCGCCTTACCGTTTCGTACGTGGTCAGATGATCCCCGCTGCCGTAAAGGATCTCGGTCGGAACGCGCCACGTTAGGGGATGCTCGCGCGCATAGCAAAGGTATTTCCAAGAAAGATCGTCGCCCGAATCGGTCGCAATCACGCCCTCCGCTTTCAGCCGCGCCTCGCTCACGCCCACCCGCGCCATCCTGTCGCGGATCAGCCGTTCCATATCCACGATGGGCGAAATGAAGTACGCCCGATCGATCCGCCGATCGATCCCTGCGCACATGCCGAAATACGCGCCGATGCTGTCGGCGATCAGCATGATGCCGCCGTACCGGTCTTGTAGCTCGTTCACTGCATCCGAAATCTCCGTCCCGGCTTTCCAGGGGACGTCGCTTCGGTACGCCAGCCCGATCACCTCGCGGGTTGGAAACAGCGGCCGGAAATGCGCGCTTCCTTCGGCGCTTCCTCCCCTGCCGTGAAGATACAGTACCAAATCCTTCATACATTCCTCTCAAGCGGCGGGCACATACGGCGAGCCCGCAGGCACTTGCTTAAAAAATCTGTCCCGGAAGTCTCAGCTTTTCCTTGGGCGGGAATGCCCGGTCGAACGTCTCCACGTCCGCATCGTCCACGTAATAGCCGCGAGGCGTTTGATAGACGCCGGTGATCCCGTCGAGATACCCGGGAATCAACTCTTTGCAGAGAAAGAACGAGTCGTCCGCGCCTTCCGGCAGCTCGTGATAGCGAATGCCGAAGGTTCGGGCATAGGTAAATCCGCATTGCCCATAAAACCCGATGTTCCCCTCGAAGAGCACCGCGCCGAAGCCCATGGCTGCTGCCTTCTCCAGGCAGTAGTCCAGCAGCTTTTTGCCGTAGCCCTTCCGTTTCAACTCCGGCGTGATGCCGATCGGTCCCATGGTCAGCACGGGGATCGTTCGTCCGTCGTCGGCATCGATGACCGTCCGCATGAACATGTTCTGCCCGATCAGTCTGCCGTCCTGCTCCATCACAAGGTCCAGTTCCTTTACGAAAGCCGGATCGTCCCGCAGAACATGGATCACGTAATGCTCGCTGCAGCCCGGGCGATACACGTTCCAGAACGATTCGCGCACAAGGTTTTCGACCGCTCTGTAGTCTTCGGTTCGTTCCGGACGAATGGTGTAATCATTTGCGTTCATCGGTATTTCCTCCCTTATGAATCCCGTCTTTTTCGGTCGTTTCTCCGTAAACCCGTATGAAGTGTCTGCCGAACGCCTCGATCCGGGCGACCGCTTCGTCCGTTTTCTCCGGCTCGCGATCGCATAGGTGAATCAGCGCGGAGATCGGCGCGGTATAGGCAAGGGCGAGCATCTTTGGATCATCCCGTTTGAGCAGTCCCTTATCCATCATACCCAAAAATACGTGCGTGAACATCTCGATCAATCCGGTCAGAAAATGCTTCGTCGCAAGCGTTCTGGCGCGTTCGTCCCGAAACTGTTCCAACGTCAGCACCTTGCGCATCATGACGACGCCTTCGTCGCGGACGGTGAAACGGACCATCCGCATGGTCATGTCCAAGAGGCCCTCCGGCGAATCCGGCACGGGCGGAAGATGCTCGGCGGAGCCGAACCGTTCTTCGTAGTACGCGATCATCTTGTCCAGCAGCGCATTCCAGATCGCCTCTTTGCTTTCATAATGCTTATAGATCCCCGACTTCACCAGCCCGAGCGATGCGCTCAGCTCGCGGATATTCGTCCCCGAATACCCCTTTTGCGAAAACAGCTCCAGCGCGGCGGCAAGGATTCTTTCTTTCGTGTCGTTCGCCATCCGGCCCTCCCTATACAAAAAGTGACCTTTCGTTCACCAACAGTATAGGGAACGAAAGGTCACCTGTCAAGGTTTTGTTGCGGTTTTTTGAATGTTTTCGGAAACGCTTGCTTTTCCGCGTTCGCTTTTCGACGAACGCTGCTTCGAAGAACGCTCCGATGCGTTATTTATCTTTTCCAAACAGCAGCTTTGTGATCCCGCCGACCGCGTTATCGATCGTCTGACTGTTCGTGCCGAACCCGTCTCGGAACACGTAGTCCATGATATCGTAGAACGTCGACAGCATCTGCTTTGCAAACTCCGTCTTCAAGGGTTCGCGGCTTTTGTTCTTGCTCTTGGTCCTATCCCTGAAATCCTTGTAGAGATCGAACAGGTATTTATGCCATTCCGCGCCGAGCAGTTTCTCGGTATAGGCGTTGTCGAACGTCGTGAGGCACTTGCAGATATCCTGCGGAATGTCCATGTAGTAATACTTGACCAGACTTCTGGTTTCCTCGTGATAGTTTTTCAGCGCGGCGACCGATTCATCGTCCAGCGAGTCAGTATCGGCGAAATAGTTTTCGTAGAGGCGCATATATCGCGTATAAACCGCGCGGAGGATCGTATTCTGTTCTTCCTTCTTGACGGTCTCTTCGTGCAGCATCTGCTCGATTCGTTCATTGGTTAAAGTTCTCATTCCCGTTCTCCCCTTTTCGTCTTTTCTCGTAATGCTTTGACCGGTTTTCATCGCCCGTTTTCAGGCGCAAAGCCAACAAAAACGGGACTGCAGTTTTTTGTGCAGTCCCATCGTCTTATTCAAAGGTCCCGTACTGGGCGACGGCTTCGTCGATGCTGAGTTCGCCGGTTCCGACGCGGAACGCCGCGACGCGGATCTGAACCGTGAGCTGATCCTTGACCCCCAGCACCTCCGGCGAAATGATCCGGTCGGCAGGCACCTGACCGAACGGCGCATAGACCGCGTCGAAGGACAGGTCCTTGGTGGGCGTGACCAGACGCTTCACGGAAGCCATCTCGTTCAGCGTCTTATTCGTAATCAGGAACCGCATGAACTCGTTCGTCATGTCAAGGTTCTCGCAGTCCTTGTTCACGGAGAATTCCAGGGAAGGACTGTCGATAAAGTATCCGCCGTTCTCTGTCATCGGGATGGGCAGAAACGAGTAGCCGAAGGGTGCAGCGGTGAACGCCTCGGACTGGCTTTCACGCTTCTTGGTACCGGATACGGTATCGCCGGTGCAGATCATCATCGGCACGTCGCCTTCAAAGAACCGCAGGATGACTTTGGAATAGTTATCCTCGATTGTACTGCACGCCTCAAGATCGATGCAGCCGGTTCGGATCAGCTGTTCGACCGCTTCCAATGCGGGGCGCATGTATTCTCCCGCGGCGGGATCCAGATTGTTGGCAAGCGCAAGCGCGTCCGGATTCGCGGCAAGCGTAGCTGCAAACATCGGATACGCGACCGTGTTCATAAAACAGCTGGACGATTTGAGACTGTAGCCCATCATGGGGCTTTCGTACCCCTTGCCGCGCAGCGTCTCGCAGACGGCAAGCAGCTCCGCCCACGTCGTCGGGACGGAAACCCCTTCCTTCCTGAACAGGTCATTGTTCACGAGCATGCCGTAGGTTCTGGAGAAAACCGGCACCAGCAGCACGCGGTCCTGCGCATCGTGGTTGATCAGACCGGGGCGGATGCAATCGAGCTGCAGTCCCAGCGAGGCATCCGAAAGATCCTCCATATGCGAGGATACGGAGGCATACTTCTCATTCCCGATCATCCAGGCGTAGGAGAAGAAAATGTTGGGCTTATCGCTGCTTTCCAGCGCCGTGCCCAGAACGTTGTTGTAATCATCCAGCTTAACATAACTGAGCTGCACGTTCGGATAGAACTCGTTGAACCGGTCAAACTCCGTCTCCAGCGCCTCGAAGTTGTCGTAGTTTCCGACTACCGTGATGCTGCAGCTTGTCCCGGTATCAAGCGACGGCACGAACGCAGCATCGGTCTTGCCCGGTATTCTTTCTCCGCACGCCGTCAGCGACAGCGCCATGCAGAGAACCGTTATGATACAGAGAAACTTCTTCATGCCTTCTTTATCTCCTTGATTCTGCGGATTTCTTTGATAACCAGTTTGATATCGATGGGTTTAGCGATGTGTCCGTTCATGCCCGCGTTCAGGCATTCCGTGACGTTCTCCGAGAACGCGTCCGCCGTCATGGCGATGATCGGGATGGAAGACGCCCACGGATCGTCCAGCTTGCGAATCGTTCTTGTCGCATCCAGTCCGTTCATTTCCGGCATCTGGATATCCATAAAGATGAGCGCGTACTGCCCTTCCTTCGCCTGACGCATCGTTTCCACACAGATGCGCCCGTTCTTGGCGCGGTCCGTCGTGATGCCGAACATGCTGAGCATGGTGGAAATGATCTCCCAGTTGATGTCATTGTCCTCCGCGATCAGGATGTTCATGCCCTCCAGATCGGAGTAGTCGTTCTCCGGCTCGACGGACTTCGCTTCGGTGCCGAGCAGCTCGTTGATCTTATCGTACAGCTTGGAGCGGAACAGCGGTTTGCTGACAAAGCCGTTCGCGCCGGCTTTCTTTGCCGCATCCTCGATATCCGACCAGTCGTAGGCGGAGATCAGCAGCACGGGCGTGTTTGCGTTCACCTCCGTGCGGATGCGGCGGATCGTTTCGACGCCGTCGATGTCCGGCATCTTCCAGTCGAGAATGACGACCCGGTAATCCTGCCCGATCTGGTTCCGATGCGCGATCATGCCGAGCGCTTCCAGTCCGCTTCTCGCGCATTCGGCCGTCGCGCCGAGCGACTGCAGCGTGTCGGCCGCGGTCTCCAGCAAAATCTCGTCGTCGTCGACGACCAGCACGTCCATCGGCTCCAGCATCATGTCGTCGCGCTGCCGGTCGGCAACCGGAAGGTCCAGGATGACCGTGAAGGTCGTTCCCTTCCCCTGCTCGCTCTGACAGTCGATGGTGCCGCCCATCAGGTCGACCATCTGCTTCGTGATGGCGAGACCGAGACCGGTTCCCTGAATGCTGTTCACGCGGCTGTCCGTCTGACGCAAGAACGGCTGATACATGTTCGCCATGAACGCCGGACTCATGCCGATGCCAGTATCCGCGACGATGTACGTGAGCCGCACGCAGCCGGGCTTCTGGCTTTGCTCCTCGCGCAGGTCGACGCTGACGCGGCCGCCGGGTTCCGTGTACTTGATGGCGTTGGAAAGAATGTTGATATAGATCTGATTCAGGCGAAGCTGATCGGCATACAGATACTCGCGCTCCATCCGGCTGATGCGGAAATTGAACTCGATGTTCTTTTCCTTGATCATCGGCTGAGAAAGGTTCACGAGGTTTTCCACCGTTTCGACGATGGAGAACGTCTGTGGGCTGAGGTTCAGCTTGCCGCTTTCGACCTTGGAAATATCCAGGATGTCGTTGATCAGGGTCAGCAGGTGATTGCTGGCAAGCGTGATCTTGCGCAGGTTTTCTCCGACCGATTCCGTGTCTCCGAGGTTCTTCTCCGCAATCGTCGTCAAACCGATGATCGCATTCATCGGCGTGCGGATGTCGTGGGACATGGTCGAAAGGAAGTCGGTCTTCGCACGGTTTGCCGACGCCGCTTCGTTCGCCGCCGCCTGCAATTTTTTGTTGAACACGAGCATGACCGCCATATCAAACACGAACAGGATCAGCAGTCCGGCGGAAACCACGCCGATCAGCAGCCAGTTTTCGGCGTTCACCTTGAGGTCCTTCATGGGCATGAAGCAGAGCAGCGTCCAACCCTCGGAAGCGTCGACCGGCGTATAAGCAAGGATGCAGTCTTCGCCGCGCGAGTTGCGCATGGAAATGGAGCCGCTGGACGATGTGATCGTTGTGAACAGCTCCTGCGCAGAGCTCGCGTCGATCGCGTTATAGGATTTGTAAAACTCGAAAAAGCTGGAGTTCTTGAACGAACGTCCCTTGATGATGTAATCGCCGTTTGCGTTGATCATGGAGAGCTCGACGCTTTCGAACTCCTCCTGCGGGAAGACCCATTTCTGTACCAGCTCCGAGACCGGCAGCACGCGCAGCAAAACCGCCTTGCGCATTGCGCCGGAAGCCGGATCGTGCAGCTCGATCAAATTGCAGAAAGCGATGGATTGTTCGCCGTTGACCGGGTTCGTATAGGAACGGGATATATTGATCGATTCTCCGATGTCGGAGATCCAGTCTATGCGGTTCAGAAGACCGATTTGCTTATAGGAAACGGAATACTCGTCGGGATTGTCCTTCCGCGCTCTGGTCGACAAACCGGTCAGCGTGTCCGCGTACACGATGTGCGCGGAAGCGTTCGGCAGCACGTGCGAGATCCGGATGAAGGAAACGGCGTCCTCGATCGTCATATCCTTGCTGACGATATAGCGCGCCCACACGTCGCAGATGCGCTGTTCGCCTTCCAGATAGTTCTCCGTCACGTTCTCCATCGTGATCGTGGTGTTTTCAAAGTGCTCGATCTGCCTTTGGGTCGTATCTCTGTTTTCAATTCTGGCATAAAGGACCACAAAGCTCAGCATCGCGATCATGATGAGCACATTGACAACCGTGACCCAGATTCTTTTCATAGCGCTTCTACTCCCGTATTTCGTTTCCGAACCAATCGACCCTTTCATAAGCAGTCGATTGAATGATTAATTATACCACACTCCGTAAACAGACGCAAGAGTACACCAAGCGGATCGGCGTAGAAGAGGGGCTCAAAAGAAAGGCGCGGCAGCAAAAAGCGCATCCGACACAGTCTTTTGCGTCATTCGGTTTGACGCTTTTGCTTTCATGCCTTACGGATCGATCAAAACCCCGTTCAAAAACCAGATGCGCTTTTCGATCAGGTCCCGAACGATGCCGCTTTTTTGCATCATATCATACCCGTGCACGGTGCCGGAAGTGTTGTGCAGCTCGACCGCGATCCCGTTCTCGCAAAGCTTTTGTGCATACAGGATCGCGCCGTCGCGCAGGCAGTCGAATTCCGCCGTTTCGATATAGGTCGCGGGAATGCCTTCAAACGATTTCGCTTCGATCGGGGAACGGTACGCAAGCTTCCCCGCCGTTTCGTCGGGCACGTACCACTCGCCGTAGGTATGCATATCGTTCGTATTGCACATCGGCGTGTCCGTGTAGCGGCGCATCGACTCGGTTTCTCCGCAGTCGCCGACTGCAACAGCGCCTTATAACCATAAAAAAGGAGAAACCGACATGAAAAAGACTCTCACCGCAGTGCTCGCGCTCGTCCTTTGCCTCTCGATGCTGATCGGCTGCAGCGGCACCGCTGCGAAGACGGAAGGCGGCGACAAGGCGACCGCAAAGATCATCCTGATCGACAAGGAAGGCCAGCAGTATACGTACGACATCGAATTTGCCGAAGGTTCCTCTCTGCGCGACGCGCTCTATGAGGCGAAGCTGATCGATGAGGACGAATACAGCGCCATGTTCGTGCAGAACATCGACGGTCATATTGCAAACGTGCTGGAAGACGGCTGCACCTGGATGCCTCTGGATGAGAACGGCAAGCAGATCATGGGCACGTTCGACGACATCATCGTCGCAAACGGTCAGACGATCACCCTGCAGTACTACATCGTCCCCGATTTCGATTGATCGCCGCATAAACCTTGCAATCCCGTTTCGAACCGCATAGGCAAGACACGGATTGCGCAAAGAAACAGCGAGGGCTTGCTTTCCGCAAATAGCAGGAAGCAAGCCCTTTCTTTTTTGTTCGATTTTCGGTTTTGTCGCCCGGTGCCGTTCAGTTCGATGCATGCGCATCCGGCTGCCATTGACCGAGCAAGGTGCGCATCCAGTCCGCAACGTCCATGTCGTACACCGCATTCAAAAACTGCGGCTGCATGACCGTTTCCGTATCGCCGAAAGCGGCGGCGCGTCCGCGGTGCAGCAGGAGCGTCTGCGTGCCGTACGCCTTTGCAAGCGACAGATCGTGCACGACGGAGACGACAGCCCTGCCGGGCGTTTTGAGCCACTCGGAAATCAGGGCGAACAGCTGCTTTTGATACACGAGATCGAGGTGGTTGGTCGGCTCATCGAGCAGCAGCAAACGCGGGCTTTGCGCGAACACCTGCGCCAGAAAGGTGCGCTGCAGTTCGCCGCCCGAAAGCGTCAGAACCGACTGCTTTCTGAGCGATTTGAGACCCGTGTACGCCAACGCCTCCTCCACCGCCGCTTCATCCGCCGCCTTATGCGGCGAAAACAGTCCGCTGCGGTGCGCATATCGACCGAGCCGGACGACTTCTTCGACGGTGAACGCGTAGCCCATGTAATGATTCTGCGACAGAACGCCGATCGCCTTTGCGCGGGTCGCCGCGTCCGTTTTGCGCAGGTCCTTCCCCTCGTAGCGGATCGTGCCGGTATACGACACGCCCTGGGAAACGGCGTTCAGCACCGTCGATTTTCCGGCGCCGTTCGGACCGACGATCATCAGCCACTGTCCCTCGCCGACCGAAACGGACAGATCGTCGACGGCGGCAAGGGTTCCGTATTTGACCGAAAGATGTTCGATGGTCAGCATGTCTTACCTCCGTCTCGACCGGTAGTAGATGAACACGAACACGATCGCGCCGATGATGCTCGTGACCACGCCGATCGGCAGTTCACGCGGATTCAGAAGTGTGCGCGCGACGAGGTCCGCCAGCATCAGGAACACCGCGCCGGAAAACAGCGAAGCGGGCAGCAGACGCTTGTGATTCGGTCCGACGATCATGCGGACCATGTGCGGCGTGACAAGTCCGACAAACCCGATCGTGCCACCGATCGATACGCAGACGCCGATCAGGCACGAAACGGTGATCAGCACAATGAGACGCACGCGCCGCACGTTGACGCCGATCTGCCGCGCGTTCTCCTCGCCCACCGCAAAGGCGTTGAGTTCGTTTGCATGCAGCAGCAGAACGGTTGCGCAGATCAGCAGGGTTGCGGCGAGCACCGCCGCGTTGTGGTAGCTTGCGCCCTGCAGACTGCCCATCGTCCAGAACGTAATGCTCTTTAGGTGATCGGACGCGAACGTGATGACAATGCTCATCACGCTCGACGCGAACATCGAGAAGATGACGCCGATCAGAATGATCGTGTTGGTGGACAGCGAGCAGTCGAGCCGATAGGCAAGCCCCAGAATGATCAGCAGCGACAGCAAGGCGAACAGGATCGCCATCACCATCGAACCGGCAAACGGCAAGCTCGGAAACGTGATGCCGAACGCGATCGCCATCACCGCGCCGAGCGATGCGCCAGACGAAACGCCGAGGGTGGAACCGTCGGCAAGCGGGTTCTTCAGCAAGCCCTGCATCGCCGCCCCCGCGAGCGCGAGCGATGCGCCGACCAGCGCGACGCACAGCACGCGCGGCAAGCGCACCGGAATGATGACGGATCGAGCGAGCTGCAGCGCGCCGTCCGACGGAACGCCGCGGATCGCGTCAAGGATGACGCGCGCGGTGTCCCGCAGCGGAATGCCCACGCTGCCCAGGCAGACGCATGCGAAGAACACGCACAGCGTCAGCAGTGCGAATATCGCATAGATCCATCCGTGAAAATGCTCGCCGATCCGATTCATATCCTCCGATTATGCCGCGGGCTGCAATGCCTCGGCCTTCTCCATAACGAAATCATACAGTATTTTCGCGCCGTCCGCAAGACGCGGAATGGGACGGGAAAGCTCGTTGTTCGGAAGGTTCAGGATCGCGGCGTTCTGCACAGCAGTTACATTCTCCCAGCCGGGACGGGACATGATCTCTTCCTCCGGCGTCGGCCCCTGACCGTAATACATCGTGATCGTTACGATATAGTCCGGGTTGCGTTCCAGAACCTGTTCCTCGGAGATCTGCGCCCATCCTTCGAGATCGGCAAAGCAGTTCTTGAGACCGACCATTTCGGCGACTTCGTTCATAAACGTGCCGCCGCCCGCGGTCCAAAGTCCCCACTGCAGCGGAGAGACCTCGAAGTAAATTGTCTGTTCGCCGTCCAGTTTGTTCGCCTCGATCTCGGCAAACTGCGCCTTCATGCCGTCGATGATCGCCGCCGCCTGTTCTTCCTTGCCGAGCAGCTTGCCGAGCAGTTCGATCGACGTATAGACGCCCGCGATGTCCTTCGCCTCGTTGACGACGACCGCGACGCCTGCATCGTTCAGCTGCTTGACCTGCTCCTCGGTCTGCGCCATGCTGCTCATGACGACCACGTCCGGATTGAGCGCCAGGATCTGCTCGATGTTCGTGTTGCCGCCGGACTCCACGGACGGGATCGCGAGAACCTCCGCCGGATAGTCGCACCACTCGCCTCTGCCGACCAGCAGATCGCCGGCGCCGAGCGCAAAGACGATCTCACAGTCCGATGCGGTCAGCGCAACGATGCGCTCCGCGGGCTTTTCGAGCGTTACTTCATGTCCCATCATGTCGATGATCGACACGGACGCATCGGGTGCCGGTTCCTCGGTCGGCTGTTCCGCCGGTGCTTCGGTCGGCTGTTCGACGGCGGGCGCTTCGGTCGGCTGTTCGACGGCAGGCGCTTCGGTCGGTTCAGCCGGCTGTGCGGGCTGCGCGGTGCAGCCGACTGCCAGCAGCAGGATCGCGGCGGTCAGAACCGCCAGCCATTTGGTCATTCGTTTCATGTTCTTTCCTCCTATTGTTTCAGCCATACGGCCGTTTTACCGTCCGAATACCGCGCGCTGCGCTTGAAGCAGGCGGCGGTGTTCTTCGAGATTATTCGACATGAGTTCGAAGGTCAGGTACGCCGGATCGATGCGCTCGATCAGTTCCCGCACGCCTTCGCAGGTAAACGGCTCGTGCCGGTCGATCGAAAACACGTAGTAGAACAGCTGTTCGCTGCGCGCCTCGTACGTATCCGGCAGCTTCGGCGGGTTTGCCTGCATCGCCTTTATGCGCGTGCCGGTCAGCGACTGATTGAGATGCACGCCGACGATGCGCTTTGCGAGCGATCCGTGCCGGTCGAGCATTCGGTGGATATAACGCACGCCCTCCTGCTGCGTCGCAAGGTCGAGGTTCGTGTGCAGCAGGTGTCCGGTGTCGAGCATCAGACCGATTTTCGGATAGTGCACGCGCTCCAAAAGCCGCGCGGTCATCGCGGGATCGGTAAAGCGGTGTCCCGCATACCAGAGGTTTTCGAGCAGCAGCCACGGTCCGTCGGTCACATCGCGCATCAGCTCGTTCAGAAGATCCGCCGATGCGTCGATCACCGCCTCGTCGGAATGCAGACTTTTGCCTGTGAAGGTCTCCCTCGCCGTTCCGTCACATACATGAAACACGAGGTATTCCGCCCCGTACCGGCGCGCCAGTTCGAGGTCTCTGCGGTAGTGCGCAAGCAGCGCGTCGGGCGTCTCGCCACCGAACACGGCGCGGACGGTTTCGATGCGGTCGAACTCCTTGAGGCATGCCGCCGTATCGCCGCGCCAGAAGTCGAGCCAGCACGGAAGACAGCTCATGTGAATGCCGCGTACGCGTTCGGCGGGCACGATGTTTCGCGCATCGTCCTCAAAGCACGTCAGCTCGATCCCGTCGCCGTCAAGCAGCGTAAGCAGCGCCTCCCGATCGGCAAACCGGTCGAGATCGCAGCTGCTCGTGGTCAGGTTGATCTGCGTCTTCATGCGGACATCCTCCGTGTTTTTTGTATAAAAAAAGACCTTTTACCGCACGGCAAAAGGACTGACGATACGCGCCTCTGTGCAACGGTACAATCAATCCCTCGTGATTTCGGAAAAACGCTTTTCCCGTACCCGACAATCGGCAGGTCTCCCGGCTCGCGGTTTCCGACGCCGTCGCCTTCCCGATCGCTCAGTGGCAATTGACGGCATCAACCCGCATACGGTGACGAGTTCGCACAGGCGTCTCACCTGTTTCCCTATTCTCCGCTGCACCTGCAGCGGCACCGACTGCTGTTCGTTTTGCATTATACGCGTTTGCCCGCATTCTGTCAACCGTCGGCGCAAATCCGAACGAACCGTGGACAAGCCGCGCGAAATCTGGTATACTGTCCTTGCCGTACCGTGCGGCAAGCGATCAACATCTACGGAGGGACGTATGGAAAAGCTGACGATCTTCTATTTGGAGGGATGCCCCTATTGCCGCAGCGCGATGCGCGCCGCAAAGGAGCTGGAAGCCGAACTCGGGTTTGACGCGGACCGGCTTGAATGGGTCGAGGAGCGCAAAAACGCCGCCCTTGCGGACCGGTATGACTATTACCGCGTGCCGAGCGTCTTTTGGGGCGAACGAAAGCTGTACGAATGCAGCCCCGCCGACGACTACGATGCGATCAAACAGAACTTGAAGCGCGCGTTCGCGCAGGCGCTGTAATGCGGCTTGACATTTCTGGCAAAACTTGATAAGATTCCTGTCGGTTCGGAGGGCAAACCATTCACAGAAATGCAATGCCGGATAAGGCCGCGTGCACAGATGCCGCTGTTTTATCCGGTTTTCTTTTGGAGAGAACGATGAAGAACAACGATTTTACAAGCGACGCGATTCTGCCGAAGCTCATACGCTTCATGCTGCCGGTGCTGTTCGCCATGTTCCTGCAGGCGACGTACGGAGCGGTCGATCTGCTCGTGGTCGGCAAGTTCTGCACGAACGCCGACGTGTCCGGCGTCTCGACCGGCTCGCAGATCGTCATGACGCTTACGAACCTTTTGGTCAGTTTCTCGATGGGCATTACCGTCGCCGTCGGGCAGAAGATCGGCGAAAAGCGCCCGGACGAGGCTGCCGGCATGATCGGCACCGGTCTTTGCGTGTTTGCGATCCTCGGCGCGCTGTTCACGGTGATCGGTGTGCTCGGCGCGCGTCCGCTCGCCGCGCTCATGCAGGCGCCGAAAGAGGCGTTTGACGTGACGGTCGGCTACATTCGCATCTGCTCCTCCGGCTTTCTGGTCATCGTCGCGTACAATCTGCTCGGCAGCATCTTCCGCGGACTCGGCGATTCGAGAACGCCGCTCATCGCGGTCGGCATCGCCTGCGTGTGCAACGTACTCGGCGATCTGCTGTTCGTCGCCGTTCTGAAGCTCGGCGCGTCCGGCGCGGCTTTGGCGACCGTGCTTGCGCAGATGATCAGCGTTCTGATTTCGCTTCTGATCATCCGCAAAACGCCGATGCCGTTCGCGTTTCACCGCTCGCACATCCGGCTCGACCGGAAGAACGCCGCCGCGCTGTTCCGCATCGGTTCGCCGATCGCGCTGCAGGACTTTCTTGTCGGCGCATCGTTCCTCGTCGTCCTCGCGATCGTCAACAGTCTCGGCGTGGTCGCGTCGGCGGGCGTCGGCGTCGCCGAAAAGGTCTGCGCATTCATCATGCTCGTGCCCGCGGCGTTCATGCAATCGATGTCCGCGTTCGTTGCGCAAAACTACGGCGCGGGGCTGATCGACCGCGCCAAGCAGGCGCTCAAGGTCGGCGTCGCGGTCTCGTTCGCATTCGGCGTACTGATGTTCGCGCTGACGTTCTTCCGCGGCGATCTGCTCGCGGGGATCTTCTCGAACGACAGCGCCGCCGTAATGAACGCGTGGGATTACCTCAAGGCGTACGCGATCGACTGTCTTCTGACCTGCTTCCTATTCTGCTTCATCGGCTATTTCAACGGCATTCAGAAAACGACCTTCGTGATGGTGCAGGGCGTGTGCGGCGCATTTTTGATCCGCATCCCCGTCGCGTTTTTGATGCAGCATTACGGAAACGGCTCGCTGTTTCTGATCGGTCTTGCGACGCCGTGTTCGACGATCGTGCAGATCCTGATGTGCTTTATCGTCTACGCACGCGCCAATCGAACACAACGCTCCTGAAAAAGAATACAGCGCATCGGGTCAACCGATGCGCTGTTCTTTTATGCGTTTCAATGCTCCATCATCAGCTCGATGATCTCCTTGTCGGTCTGCTCCATGCCGAAGCGCGCAAGCCGTCCGACCGCCGCAATCGTGTTCTCGACGCCGCATTTGACGATGCCGTCGCCGCCGAAGAACTGGTTGCCGTCCTCATACATGGCAAGTCCCAGCAGACCCGCGTCGACCGCTGCCGCGATCTTTGCCGCGCAGCTCGCTTTCGCGCCGTCGCAGATGATGCCGGACGTGATCGCAACCGCATTGACGACCGTGTGCGCGATCATTTCAAACCGTCCGCCCTTCAAATACGCGATGCCCGCGCCTGCGCCGACGCCCGCGCTGACCGCGCCGCAGTAGGCGGAAAGCCGTCCGATACCGGTCTTTAAGTGCGTCGTAATGAGGTTCGATACGCACAGCGCGCGCAAAAGCTGCTCGTGCGTTGCGCCGATTTCGCTTGCGTAGACGATGACCGGAACCGAAGCCGTGATGCCCTGATTGCCGCTGCCGGAGTTGATGACCACCGGAAGCTCGCAGCCGTTCATTCTCGCGTCGCTGCCCGCCGCCGCCCATGCGCGCATCTTGTAATTGATGTCATTTTCCCTGCCTCTGAGCACCGTCTTGCCGATGTTCGCGCCGTAGCTGCCGGTCATGCCCTCCTTTGCGATCGCCATGTTATAGCAGATCTGCCGTTCCAAAACCGCCTTGACATCCTCGGGATCGACCGAATCCGCAAAGTCCACGATTCCCTCAACGGTCAGGCATGTCCGGTCGGTCAGCCGGTCGTCGTTCCGGTCGCTCAGATCCTGCTGTTCGAGAACCGTATCGTTGCGCTGCACGAGCACAACGTTCGTGTGATAATCCGCAATGCGCACCGTCGCGCGGTCCTCTCCGGCATATGCCGTGACCTGAATATCGAAAATGCGTCCGGTATCCGCATGGCGGATCTCGATCGGCGCGGATTTCAGATACTCGCTCATCTGCGCGATCTGCTGGGCACTCACATGCGCGAGCACTTCGAGTTCCGCATCCGCATCCCCCGCAACCGTTCCGGCCGCCGCGGCCGCCGGAATCCCGCGCAGTCCGCCGGTGTGCGGCACGACGACGCTCTTGACGTTCTTGATGATGTTGCCGGACACCTCGACAAGCAGACGCTCCGGCAGCGTGCCGAGCACGGCGCGCGCCTTCGCCGCCGCGTACGCGATGGCGATCGGTTCGGTACAGCCCATGGCGGGACGCAATTCCTCATTCAGAATGGCGATATAGTTTTGATAGCGCGGATCCGTAGACAGCATTTGCGGTTCTCCTTTGCTTCTGTTCTTCGACAGTATCATACAATTTTTGCGAAACAGCCGTCAACCGTCTGCGTCCAAACCGTACATTTTACGGTCGATTCTGTCATGCTCCAAAAGAATTTTGCATTTCCCGATACGCGCGTTCGGGAAAAACCCGCGCCGGTTTTTGTATTTTCTATTGACACCGTGTCAGTTTTCGTGTATGCTTGTAATGCTGACACGATGTCAATTCTGAGCTTAAAGGAGACGAATATGATCAAAGGCACGCCGGAACGGATCGCGCAGCGGCGCGAGACGATCATCAACGCATGTGAGTCGCTGTATCAGACGATGAGCTTTAAGGACATCACGCTGAAGGAGATCGGCAACGCGGTGCCCTTTTCACGGCCGACGATTTACAACTATTTCGAGACCAAGGAAGAAATCTTTCTTGCGCTGTTCGAGCGCGAATACGAACGCTGGAACGCGGATCTTGAGGCGATCCTCTCGGAATCCGAGCCACTGACAAAGGCACAGATCGCGGATCGGATCGCGCATTCGCTCGAAAAGCGGATGCAGCTATTAAAGCTTCTTTCGATGAACAACTTCGACATGGAGGCGAACAGCCGTCAGGAACTGCTGACGTCGTTCAAGGCGGCGTTCGGCAAGTCGATGCGCCTTGTGCGCGGGATCGTCGCGCGATTCTGTCCCGACATGGATGATGCGGCGGTCGACGCGTTTCTGTACGCCTTCTTCCCCTTCATGTTCGGCATCTATCCCTATACGGCGGTGACCGAAAAGCAGAGCGCCGCCATGCGCGACGCGGGACTGAACTTCCGGCAGACGACGGTCTACTCGCTCACCTACGCCTGTCTGACCCGTCTGCTCGGCACAACCATCTGAAAGGAGAATCGACATGCCCATCACGGTAAATCTCTATTATCACGGAACAAACGGCAGCGCACGGGCGTTTGCCGAAGAAATGGAACGCAGCGGCATTGCGAACGCGATCCGCGCCGAACGCGGAAACCTCGCGTATCGATATTTTATCCCGACGGACGATCCGGAGACGGTGCTTTTGATCGATTCGTGGGAGGATCAGGCGGCGATCGACGCGCACCATCAAAGCCCGATGATGCAGAAAATCGCGGCGCTTCGCGAACAATACGATCTGCACATGGAAGCGTACCGCTTTACCGAAGCGGACGGCACGGCAGCGGATCAACAGTTTATACGAAAATAAAGAATCGGAGGTATCGGTATGAACAAAAAGATTGTACAAACGGCAGGCAGAAACCAGCTCGGCACGTTCGCGCCGACGTTCGCGCACCTCAACGACGACGTGCTGTTCGGCGAGGTCTGGAACGAGCAGGCGATCGACGTCAAGACCAAGTGCATCGTAACGGTCGTTTCGCTGATGGCGTCCGGCATCACGGATGCGTCGCTGACCTATCATCTGCAGAACGCAAAGGCGCACGGCGTGACCAAGGAAGAGATCGCCGCGATCATCACCCACGCGACGATGTACGTGGGCTGGCCGAAGGGCTGGGCGGTGTTCCGTCTTGCCAAGGAGGTATGGAACGAGGAGGTTCCCGCGCTGACGGATAAGGATCGGTTTCAAAACACGATCTGCTTCCCGATCGGCGAGCCGAATCCGTTCGGCAAGTTCTTCGTCGGACAGAGCTATCTTGCGCCGGTTTCGACCGAGCAGGTTCCGGTCTACAACGTGACCTTCGAACCGGGCTGCCGCAACAACTGGCACATTCACCATGCGTCGCGCGACGGCGGACAGATGCTGATCTGCGTCGGCGGCAGAGGGTTCTATCAGGAATGGGGCCAGGAACCGGTCGAGATGACGCCCGGAACGGTGATCAACATCCCCGCCGAGGTCAAGCATTGGCACGGCGCCGCGCCGGATGCGTGGTTTGCGCACCTTGCGATCGAGGTCGCGGGTGAACAGACGAGCACCGAGTGGTGTGAACCGGTGTCTGATGCGGACTACGGCAAGCTGAACGGATCGGAGGCAACGGTATGAAACGGATTCTTGCATGCTGCATTGCGCTTCTTCTGACGATCTTCTGCATGGCGTGCACGCAGACGCTCGCCGCACAGCCCTCCCCCGCGCCGACGCAGGCGCCGACCGAAACGCCTAAAGAACCGACCGCCGCGGCAGAGACGCAATCGCCGGTCGAACCGACCGAAGCGCCTGCAGAGCCGACCGAAGAACCTGCGCCGCATAGGACGGTGCTTGTCGTCGTGTTCTCCGCAACCGGCACGACGCGCGGCGTCGCGCAGAAGATTGCCGCGATCGAGGATGCCGATCTGTATGAGATCATTCCCGCAGAGCCGTATTCCGATGCGGACCTCAACTGGAACGACCGCAACAGTCGTTCGACCAAGGAACAGGAAGACAAGAACGCGCGTCCCGCGATCGCGAGCGAAGCGCTCGACATTTCCGGCTACGAGCGCATCTATGTCGGCTATCCGATCTGGTGGGGCGAGGAGCCGCGCATACTCGATACGTTCGTCGAGAGCTATGACTTCGGCACGATCACGATGATTCCGTTCTGCACGTCCGCAAGCTCCGGCATCGGCAGAAGCGGCAAGAATCTTGCCGAGCATGCAAACGGCGGTAACTGGCTTGACGGCAAGCGCTTTTCGGGCAGCGTATCGGAGAGCGATCTCGAAAGCTGGATGAAAGGACTGAACTGAACGAACGGAGGACGGCTTCATGCGAGCAAAGCAGACAAAAACCATCAAGATGATCGCGGACGTGTGCATGACCGTCCTTCTCCTGTGCCTGATGGCGTATCAGGTGACCGGCGAGGTCCTGCACGAATGGTTCGGCATCGGCATGACCGCGCTTCTGATTCTGCATCATGTTCTGAACCGCAAGTGGTACGCCGCGCTTTTCAAGGGCAGGTACAGCGCTTACCGCATCGTCACGACCGCGATCAGCACGCTGCTTCTTGCGTCGATCGCGCTGACGGCGCTTTGCGGCATGGCGATGAGCGCGCACGCGGTGCCGATCCTGTACGGGATGCTGCCCGTGTCGTTTGCAAGGCAGGTGCATCTTGCCCTCTCCTTTGCGTCCTTTGTGCTGATGGGGCTGCATCTCGGACTGCACATTCCGGCGATGACGGCGCGATGGAACCGTGTTCTGCGGGCGATCCTTTCCATTCTCTGCACCGCAGTCGCGGGCATCGGTGCGTGGCTCACGTTCAAAAACGGCATCTGGAGCTATGTGTTCTTTCGCTCGCCGTTCGCGTTCTTTGATTACGACAAGTCCCCCGTCCTCGTCTTTGCGGAAAACCTTGCAATGCTGACCGCGTTCGCCGCAGTCGGCGCATACGCCGCGGCGCTGATCAAGGCAATCGGCGGAAGGCGAAGTACGCGACACAACTCGAAGCAAACGGGATTCAATGAAAAGGAGACAGTATGAAGATCATTGTTTTGATGGGCAGCCCGAACAGGCACGGCTCCACAGGCATCCTGGCGGATTCATTCGTGCGGGGCGCGACGGAAGCGGGACACGTTTGCGAGATCGTTGACGTCGCGCATGCAAACGTACATCCGTGCATCGGCTGTGTGCGCTGCGGCTATGAAGGTCCCTGCGTGCAAAAAGACGACGTGTCGGTCATCCGCGAAAAGCTGCTGCACTGCGATATGGTCGTGTTTGCAACGCCGCTGTATTACTACGGCATGAGCGCGCAGCTCAAGGCGCTGGTCGACCGCTTCTGCGCCTTCAACAGCAGCTTAAACAGCCGGCACCTGAAATCGGCGCTGCTGACCGTGGCGTGGAACGCCGACGACTGGACGTTCGACGCGCTGTCTGCACACTATCGGACGCTCGTGCGCTATATCCATTTCGAAGACAAGGGCATGATCCTCGGATACGGCTGCGGCACGCCGTCCGCGACAAAGCGCAGCCGGTATCCCGACGAGGCGTATCGGCTCGGAAAGAACCTTTAAGAGCAGGAAAGGACGGTATACCATGAAATCCACGCGAATCAACAAGATCGGATGTCTGCTTGCGCTTGCGCTGCTGTTCTGCGCCTGTGCGGGACAAGCGGTCCCGGCGCCGACCGCAGCGCCGACTGCGGCACAAGAAAGCGATATGCCCTCTGCGACAACCGAGGCGGCAAACAACCCCGTGCCTGCCGTCACAAGGGAGCCGCAGACCGACGCGGATCCCATTGCCGAACCGACGCCGGACGACGGCACCCCGATCGTGTTTTTCACGTCGGACATTTCGGCGGCGGGCTTGGTGAAGATTTATGAGGCGCTCAAGTGGCAGCCGTCCGGAGCGGTTGCGGTCAAGATCTCGACCGGCGAACCGCCCGCGAGCAACTATCTGCGTCCGGAACTGATCGGCAATCTTGTGCAAAAGCTGAACGGCACGATCGTCGAATGCAATACCGCTTACGGCGGCTCGCGCGCAAGCGCCGCTATGCACAAGCAGGTTGCGGAAGATCACGGCTTTACCGCCATCGCGCCGTTCGATCTGCTGGATGAGGACGGCGAGGTCGAATGGCCGGTCACGGTCGGCACGCGCTTGAACCGCGCGATCGTCGGCAGTCATGCGGAAAACTATACGGACTGGGTCATCCTGTCCCATTTCAAGGGGCATGCGATGGCGGGCTTCGGCGGCGCGATCAAAAACGTGGCGATCGGCATGTCTTCCCCGAGCGGCAAGGTCTATGTGCACACGGCAGGCACCAAGACGAGTGGAAGCATCTGGTACAGCGACCAGGACGCGTGGCTCGAAGCGCTCGGCGAAATGGTTACCGGTGTGCGCGATCATGTCGGCGCGGAGCATATCATCTACATCAATGTGATGAACCGTCTTTCCGTCGACTGCGACTGCGACGGCAACCCCGCCGAGCCGGATATGCACGACATCGGCATTTTAGCATCGTTCGATCCGGTCGCGCTCGATCAGGCGTGTGTCGATCTCGTGTATGCCGCGCCGGACAGTGCGTCGCTCGTTCGCCGCATCGAGCGGCAGCACGGCATCCATACGCTCGAACACGCGGAACAGATCGGTCTCGGCAGCCGCACCTATACCCTGGTCAGCATCGATGGATAATCTCTGGTCGGTCCTTCGGCGGGAAGCCGTTTATATCTGGTACTACTTCGATCTGCAATTGCGGCAGATCTTTTGGTACTGGGTACTCGGCATGTCAATCGGCTCGCTGATTTCCGTGTTCGCGAAGGACAGGATCCACGGATTGTTCGGCAAAATGCAGAGCAAAAAATGGGGGCTGTTCGGCATCATTCCGGCGTGCCTTCTCGGCATCGCTTCTCCGCTTTGCATGTACGGAACGATCCCGATCGCGGCATCGTTCCGCAAGCAGGGCATGCGCGAGGATTGGCTTGCCGCGTTTATGATGGCATCGATCCTTCTGAACCCGCAGCTGATCGTTTACAGCGCGGCGCTCGGCACAACGGCGCTTGCCGTGCGCATCGTCACCTGCTTTCTGTGCGGCTGTGCAGCGGGACTTCTGGTGCATTTCCTTTATGGAAACAAAGACTTTTTCAACTTCGGGGAAATGGCTGCGCGCGAAAGTCGCGATACGCATCCGAACCTGCTTGTCCGTTATCTGCTGAACCTTTGGCGCAACGTCAAGGCAACGGGTCTTTACTTCCTGTTCGGCGTGCTGCTCTCGGCGCTGTTTCAGCGCTATATTCCGCAGGAATGGATGGTGCGCGCGTTCGGCGGCAACGAGGCATGGGGCGTTCTGATGGCGGCGACGATCGGCGTTCCGCTCTACGCCTGCGGCGGCGGCACGATCCCGCTGCTGCAAAGCTGGCTGCAGGAGGGCATGTCGCTCGGTTCCGCCGCGGCGTTCATGATCACCGGTCCCGCGACGAAGATCACCAATCTCGGCGCGCTGAAGATCGTCATGGGCTGGAAGCGGTTCTTCCTCTACGTTCTCTTTGTCATGTTCTTCTCGCTCGCATCGGGTCTCATCGTGAACCTGATTCTGTAGTGGGCAAACAGCAAATTCAGGAAAACGTGCGATCCACATTTTCTGCGGGTCGCACATTTTTTGTCTGAAAAGAGGTTCAGCAGGTCCCTGCGCATTTGAATCGACCGGTCCTCCCCGCTTTGCCGCGACTTTTCCGTCGGTTTGCCAAAATGAAAAGGAGCCGTTCAGAAACTCGAACGAGTGACTGAACGGTTCCGCTTGTGTATACGGGGTCAGATCAGGTTCTTTTGCGTCTCGGCGGAGAACAGATGCGCAAGGTTCGGATCGAAGCGGAAGCTGATCGATTCGCCGAACTCGAAGCCGCTGCGCTTTTCGATCGGAAGATCGACCGTCTGCAGCACGATGACGACGTCCTTTTCGTTCGCATCGACGTGCAGGTGCATCGAGGAGCCCATCATCTCGCATACATCGACGACCGCGTTGATGTGCGGCTGCGCATCGTCCTTATCGCAGAGCGAGATATGCTCCGGACGAATGCCGAGCACGATCGCCTGCGGATCGACGCCCTTGTCCTTCAGCGCCTGCTGCTGCTCGTCGCTGAGCATGAAATCGGTGTTGTGAATGCGCACGAAGTATTTGCCGGCGTTATCCTGCTTGAGTTCCGCATCGAAGAAGTTCATCTGCGGAGAGCCGATGAAGCCCGCGACGAAAAGGTTGAACGGATGATTGAACACCTCCTGCGGGGTGCCGATCTGCTGGATGAAGCCGTCCTTCATGATGACGATGCGATCGCCCAGCGTCATTGCCTCGGTCTGGTCGTGCGTGACATAGATGAACGTCGTGTTGATGCGGTGACGCAGCTTGATGATTTCGGCGCGCATCTCGTTACGGAGCTTTGCGTCAAGGTTACTGAGCGGCTCGTCCATCAGCATGACCTTCGGCTCGCGCACGATGGCGCGTCCGATCGCGACACGCTGTCGCTGACCGCCGGACAGCGCCTTCGGCTTTCTTTGCAGATACTCGGTGATGCCGAGAATCTCCGCCGCTTCGCGCACCTTGCGGTCGATCTCGCGCTTCGGGACCTTTCTGAGTTTCAGCGCGAACGCCATGTTCTCGTACACCGTCATGTGCGGGTACAG